>CAYUAW010000027.1:15403-35694 GCA_964442485.1 uncultured Polyangiaceae bacterium | reverse complement strand
CGTGTCTGGTCACGTGCGCGTCTCTCGCACGGCGCCGCACTTTCGCACGGATGCTCGGGAGCCTGCCTGAGCCGCCGCCGCGCGGGCGTTCAGCGCGCGGCGCTCTCCGCCGGCGGCTCTCCGAGGAGGGCGATGACGATGCGCCGTCGCTCGAAGGCGCGACGGAACTCGCTCGCTCGAATGGAGTCGCGGACGGTGCGGGCATGGCCCTCGGCGCGCTCGCGCATCTGCGGGGCTTGCGGCGAGCGCGCCGTCTCCAGCGCCTCGCAGCAGAGAGCGCGCGTCTCGAGGCCGTACTCCGAGCCCTGGATCGTCTCGATGGCGCCGCTCGCCGTGGTCGCCAGAAGAATGCCGGTGTGGTGCTCGCCGATGTCGACCCGGGCGCGCGCCTCGATGGCCATCGCATAAAAGTGGAAGGCGACGTAGGCCTGCGCTTCCGCCACCTGACGTCCGTCGAACGCGTGCATCACGGCGGCCCCGGAGTCACCCGCCTTCCGGGCCAGGAGCGCGCGAAGGATCTTCTCGTGAACGGCGTCGTACGCGCTACCGGTGACGGCGGTGAGAGCGCCCGCGTCGCCGACCAGCTCGGCGGCCGCGTCGGTCTCGTCGATCTCGAGCAGCACTTCGGCCGTGGCGAGCAGCGTCTCGGCGCGGCCGTCCTGATCGCCGTAGCGCTGGTGCGCCTCCCGCGCGCGGCTCAGGTAGGAGCGCGCACGCCCGAAATCCCCGAGCCGCGCGAACGATCTTCCGATGTTGGCGAGCGTGCGCGCGATCTGAAAGCGCCCGCCGATCGCGAGATCGATGCGGATCGCTTCCAGGCCGAGCGCGATGGCGTCCTCGAACCGGCTGAGGACGAACATCGCGAAGGCGAGCGAGTTCTTCGCGCGCGCCTCCAGCCGCCGCGCGCCCACATGACGGAAGACGGCGATGGCGTCGGCGTGCGCATCGACGGCCTCCTGCACGCGCCCCACGCGAAGCAGCAGCGTCCCCTGCGCACGCAACACCTCGGCTCGCAGGCGAGCGGGAACGGTGGCGCGACCGGCGGTGTCGAGCGCCCGATCGCAGGCGGCAAGCGCGCCCTGCATGTCCCCGAGGTCCCGGAGCATCTCCGCCATCAGGAGCTGCGCCTCCACTTCGAGACGCGCGGAGTGCGTGGTGCGCGACACAATCTCGCCCTTCTGGGCGAGGGTGAGGCCGCGCGCGAGCCTTCCGGCGTCCAGATCGAACCGCGCGGTGCGGATGAGCGCGACCGCCACCCAGTACGGCTTCTCGTTCTCACGCGCGAGCTGGCGGAGCGACGCCAGGTGACGCCGCCTGTCGCGCCATTTGCCCTGGATGCGCGCGATGTTCTCCAGCGCCTCGAACGCCGAGAGGCGGCTCGGGTCGAGGCGGGGCGCGAGCTTCACTGCGCGCCGGTAATAGCGCGCCGCCAGCACGAGCTGGTAGCTCGCCAGCGCCGCGGAGGCCGCTTCGAGGTAGAAGTTCGCGGCTTCCGCACGGGCGTTACCGCGGGCCAGGTGCTGCGCGATGATGGCCGCGCCGAGGCCCTCCACCGCTCGCTGCTTGGCGAACAGCATGCCGAGCTTCCGGTGCATCGCTTCACGATCGGCGGGCTCGATGGCGAGATACGCGACGTCGCGCGTGAGCGGATGACGCACGTCGACGACGTCGCCGCGATCGTCGCAGAGGCCGCGCGCGCAGAGCCGCACGATCGCGTCCCCCGGGTCGCTCTCGGAGAGCTCCTTCAGGTCGCCCATCGTCAGCGGACCGCCGGTGACGGCGAGCCACAGGACGACCGCGTGCTCCTCGGCCGGCAGCTCGTTCAACCGGTCGGCGATGAGCTGCTCGAGCGTCGACGGCAGCGGCTGCTTGCCGTCGTCGCCGCGCTCGGTGCGCGCGAGCACCGGCTCCTGGCCCTCGCCGCGCTCGCGAAGCTCCAGCGCCCCGCGCTCGAGCAGCGCGTCGATCATCTCGAGCAGGAAGAAGGGATTGCCAGCGGCGCGGGGCAAGAGGTCCCCGCACACCTGAGCGACGCCCTCCGTCGCACCGACATGAGCTTGCACCAGGCGCACCTGATTGTCTGCGGAGAGGCCTCTGAGCTCGACGCGCACGAAACCTTCGAGCAGGGGCGCGACGCGCTCGTCCGGGCGCGTCACGAGCAAGGTGAGCACCGGGAGCGGATCGCCGCGACGCACGAGGGTCGTGATGAGCTCGAGGCTCGCCCGGTCGCACCACTGCAGGCTGTCGATGACGACCACCAGCGGCGCCTCGATGGCGGCGCGCGCGAAGAGACGCCGGACGCCCGACGTGAGCAGGCGACGGTTGTGGGCGACGTCGGCTTCATCCGACGCTTCCGCGAGACGCCCGGTTCCCAGCTGCGCGAGCCGCGTGACGATGTCGTCACGGTTGCGCCCCCCGGCGAAGTCGCCGAGCGCCTCCAGCACGATGGACCGCGCCTCCTCGATGGGCTGATCCATCCGCGTGCCGGTGAACTCGCGCACGAACTGGCCGACGGCGGAGAAGGGCAGCTCGCTCGATGCGGGCGAGCACTCGACGCGCACCACGCGAGCGTCCGGCGGCAGCTCCGCCGCGAGCGCGTTGACGAGCGCGGATTTCCCGATGCCCATCTCGCCGATGATGGCGCGCGAAGTGACATGGCCGATACCGTGCTCCTTCGTCGGCGTGACCGCGCGGTGATAGGCGGCGTGCAGGTCGGCGAGCTCCGCGTCGCGACCGACCAGGTCGCGCGGCGCGTGCGACATCAGCGCGAGCTTCTCCTCGCGCGTGAGCGGCCGCTCCAGAGCATAGATGCGCATGTTGCGAGGCAGCGAGCGCCTGTCGCCTTGCTCGAGGGAGATGGTCGGCGCGTCACCCCACACGAAGTCGCGCCGCACCAGGCGATACAGGCCGCCGGCGACCCACGTCTGCCCGGGGGGCGCCTGCTCGCCGATGACGCGCGCCAGGTACTCCGCCGGCTCCTGGAGGACGTGCCCCACGAGATGCCCGGCGCGATCGCGACGCCCCGTCGCGATACCGCGCACGATGCCGACCGTCGCCTGGATGGCCTCCGCCAGATCGTCGGAAGCCCCCTGGACGGCGTCGTGCACGTCCACGGCGAGCGAGGCCGCGTCCGCCGCGGAGCGCGAGGGGTTCGCCAGCAATCCGACCACTGAAGTTGCCGCAGGCTCGTTGACGAAGCCGCCGAGCGGGGCCGGGTCCCACGACCACCTGCCGCCCCTCTTGAACGCGATCTCGTCGAGGATACCCTTCAACCGGTCGAAGAAACGCTTCGCCATCGCGGGGCCCACGGTGCCCTCGAGCCTCGAGAAGCCCACCAGGCGCAGCCGCACCACGGCGATGTGACGCACTTCCCGGCCTGCCCGCTCGTGGAGAGGACGCACTGGACCACCTGGACCCGTCTCGCGGTCGCGCCCCGTCCCGTGCTCGGAAGCGGACCCGGACTCGTGCTCCGACGCGGAACGCTCGTGCTCCGAGGCAGGACGCCCGTCGCTCTCGGCGGCCTCCGCGCCTTCGGCTTGCACGGACTCGCGCCCGACCATCGTCACGATGACCGATTCGAGGACGTGCGCGTCGACGGGCTCCTGCTTCTGGAAGAGGAGCCGCGTGATGGCAGAAGCCAGGTCACGCGCCGTCTGGAACCGTTCCGAGCGATCGCGCGAGAGAGCGCGCATGACGATCGCCTCGAGCTCGGGCGGAACGTCGGGCGCGAAGAGGCTCGGGGGCTCCACCTGTCCCGCACGGACGGCCTCGAGCAGCTTGGCGCCCTCCGCGGGACCGTGCAGCAAGCGACCGGTGAGCAGCTCGTGGAACACCACGCCGAGCGAATAGACGTCTGTGCGACGATCCACCTTCTCTGCGTGCGCTTGCTCGGGCGACATGTAGCCCGTCTTTCCCTTCAGCACGCCGGGCTCGTCGCGAAACAAGCTGGCGCTCGCGATCCCGAAATCTGCGATTTTTACGGCGCCGTCGAAACTGAGAAGAATGTTCTGCGGCGATACGTCGCGATGCACGATCTCCAGCGGCTTGCCGCCTTCATCCCGACGCTCGTGCGCGTAGTGCAGCCCCTTCGCAACTTCGGCCACGATGTACGCCGACACGTATGGCGGAATCTTCGTCTTCTTTGCGAGCGCGGAGCGCTGCAGACGCCGCAGATCGGGTCCCTCGACGTACTCCATGCTGAGGAGCTGGCCCTCATCGCCGTAGTCCTGAAAGTCGTAGACCTGAACGATGTTCGGATGATTGAGGCGCGTCGCGAGCTGTGCCTCTTCCGCGAACATCGCGCGAAAGCGGCGAGACGAGTCGTGCGCGGGAAGGATCCGCTTCACGACGAGGAGCTTGTAGGTTCCCTCGGCGCCTCGCTTCTTGGCGAGGAACACCTCCGCCATTCCACCTACCCCGAGCCGACGCACCACTTCGAAGTCGGCGAGCCGCTTCGGAACCGGCCGGGACTCGTCTGACATTGGTCCATAGGTTACCCCGCGATCGAGCTCGCGTGGTAACGTCGCGCGCCGCCTGCCCCGGCGGCGAAAATCAGCTTCATTTTCCCCCCATTTCGTATCGAGGGACACCGATGACTGTGAAGAGGTCAACGTTCAAGGCGCTCGCCGTCGCAATCGCTGCGCTCGCCGTCGCCGGAACTTCACCCGCGAAGGGTGCCAAGAAGAAGGACGCAGGGCCCGAGAAGTCGGGGGGGATGATGGAGGAGGGCGGAAAAGATCCCGCCGAAACGGAAGCAGCTACGGACGACGAGGGCGCTTTCGTCCCGGGCAAGGAAAAGAAGGAGAAGAAGGCCCAGGAGCAGGCCGAGCTCGCCGAGGCCGAGAAGCCCAAGTCGCCGAAGGAGGCGCCAGTACCCCGCAAGACGATCGGCGTTTTCGCGGAGGGTCTCCTCGGGCTCGGTAGTGCGCCGGTCCCGGGCGCGCCGAACGTCGACACGGACGACACGACTACGGGAAAATCGACGTCCTTCGGGTTCCTCGTCGGTGGCCACTACGATCTCACGCCGGCGTTCCGGCTGATGGTCCGCGTGCCCTGGACGATCGGCACGGTGATTTCGAACCACAAGGACAGCTCGGTCAACGCGTTCGGCGATCCGGAGCTCGCTGCTCGCCTGCGCCTCTCGGCGCCGGGGGAGACGGAGTGGGCCGTGCGTCTTGCCGTCGGTGTCCCCATCGCACAGGGCAGCACGGACATCGGTTCCAGCAAGGACGCGGGGGGAAGAGCACAAGGCATGCTCCAGCGCGTCGCCGATGCCGCCGACGGCTGGCACGATCAGGAGCTCTACACACTGAAGCGCCTTCCGATCACGCCAGCGCTGCTCTTCACGCATCGCGCAGACAAGTTCCGCGTCAACGGCGAGCTGAAGACGTCGGTGATGCCGAAGATCGGCGGCAGCATCACGTCGCCCCCCACGGGCACGCTGTCGCTCCCGGGCGTCGCCTTCAACGTCCTGCTCGGCGGCAGCGCCAGCTATGAAGTCTTCTCGCATGCTCACATCGCTCTCGCGGCGTGGGCCCGCTACGGAATCATCGAGCAGGTGAACTACGACGCCGCCGCGGTGAATCCGACACGCTTCCAGTTCGTGGCGGAGCCGAAGCTCCTGGCTCAGTTCGGCCACGTGGTTCCGTCGCTCGGCTTCGTGATCCCCATCGGAGGGCAGCTGGGTGGCGACATCTGGGGCCTCCGCCTGCACGTCGACGTCATCTTCTGAGCCCGGTGCCGTCGCGGCGGCACAGCCGTCCGCGTCTTCGAGGTGCGACGCTGACGGAGTAGTGCTACCCCCGTAGGCAAGGCCCGGTGCCAATGGGCGCCGGACCACATAGATGAATCACGTCAAGAACCCGTCTCGCGCCGGAGCGCGCCTTCCGAGAGTGCTCGGCTCGGGAGCCCTGCTCGGCCTCTTCCTTTGCCTGATCCCCGGCTGCGCGGCGCACGCCACCGGGCGGGAGGCCGCGACCGCGGCGGGGGGCGCGCCCGTCCATCCCGTGGAGATCACGGACGACACCTTCGCGCCGGCGACCGCGGAGCTTCTCGCCAAGCGGGACGCCTCACCCGACCGGTTGAACCGGCTCATCGGCGTGGTGCGTTACGAGCTGAACCGGGGCGGCACGCTGCTCGAGGCCGGTCACGACGAGACGGGTCTCGACGCGGTCGAGGGGGCGCTCTACCTGGTGCGCTCGGGCGAGTTTCACCCGAGCATGATCCAGGGTCGCATTCCGACGCTCGCAGCAGCGGCCAATGCAGTTGCCAGAAAAGGGACCGAGGGCCGCTCGCTGGCCCTCTACTACATGCTGGATCGAGTGCTCCCCGAGGGCCCCGAGAAGGCAGAGGTGAAGGCCCACATCGCGGCGATCCTCTCCTGGGAAGAGAAGACGCGCAGCAAGGGCGTCCTGCAATCCGCCGGCGGCGACGAGCGGAGCACCATGGCACGTTCGCTGTGGGACCCGAGCCCCGACACCATCAAGGCCGCACGCGCTGCGGCCACGGAGTGGATCGATCGCGCCATCAAGTACAGCAAGGAACAGACACCACCGAGCGACGACTTCGAACGCGACGAGGCGATCGAGGCCTATCGTGCCATCCGCACCGGTGCGATGGCCATCGCGGCGCTCTACCTGCGGAACGGCAACCCTGCCGGTGCGCTCGAGGCAATGGAGTCGCCGCGCGTCTCTCGCGTCGTCTCGCCGCACCTGCACGATGCGCTCCGCCGCGCCGCGGAAGACGACGACCCGGAGGCGTGGCTCGAGCTCTTCTCGACGTTCGACCGGCTGGGCACGACCGACTCGGACATCGTGCTCGAACCGGAGCTCGCCCAGGCCGCGGCGTGGGGCTCGGCCGTGGAACTGTGCCGCGTCGAGCCGCAGACGATGCGTGGCGTGATGCCCATCGCGACGCTCCTCATGCGCCACGGCATGGCGGAGGTCGCGCCGGTACTCCTGACGCCCATCGTCGAGAAGCACCCCGACGCCGAGATCGCGTCGTGGTCGCTCGGTTACGTGCTGGAGGCGCTGATGGCTTACGACTCCATCGGCGATCTGGCGGCGGCGCGTCGTACGTTCCGTCAGTCGGCGCCGCTCATCGCGTTCATCGAGAAGAACCCGGTGGCGAAGGACGTCTCGCCGAGCGTCGCGCGCGTGAGGTACGCGATGGGCGCGCTCGAGGCGCGCGCCGGGGAGCTGCTGGCGGCGCGGCCGCTCGTCGAAGCGGCGCTCAAGAGCGAGCCGACGCTGCCCGGGCTCGAGCTCATGGGCGCCATCGATCGGCAGCGCGGCGACCGCGCCGCGGCACTCGGCGCCTTCGAGGCCGTCGCGAAGATCGCGACGGAATCCTCCGACCCAGGGTCGGTCGCGGACGCGCGCCTCACGATGTTCGAGATCTACCAGGATCAGGGCAACGCCGTGGAAGCGGGGCGCGCCCTCGAGACGGCGCTGCATCGAGCGCTGGACGCGCAGAAGCTCGCGCGCACCTCGCCCGAGCAAGCCACGGCGGAGCGGATCCTCGCACGCGTCCTCGAGCGCTACGGCAGCATCGAGGGGGCCCGGCGCGCGACCGCACGCGCCTACGACGCATCGCGCGGAGATCTGCGGCAGATGACCGCCACGGTGCTGGAGGCTGCGCGACGCGGGCTCATCCGCGGAGATCTGCCGGCGACACGCGAGGCAGCGCGCCACGCCATCGACGCCAACCTCGCACCGGACGACCTCGTGTACGTCGCCCTCTGGCTCCGCATCCTCGAGCACAAGCTCAAGGTCTCGAGCGACGGCACCGTGGAAGAGGCGTTCGCGAAGATCGACGAGGAAGACGGATGGGCCGCACGCCTGCGCTCCTGGGGCGCCGGGCGGCTCAGCGACGACCAGCTGATGTCAGCCGCGCGAAGCCGCGTGGAGCAGACGGAGGCGAACTTCTACGTCGCCATGGCCGCGTATGCGATGAACGACGCGCGCGCCGCCGAGCGCCTAGACCGCGTCGCCAAGAGCGAAGCCATCGAGCTCGTCGAGGTGGGCATCGCCCGCGACCTCTCGGAGAAGAAGCGCCTCGACCTGAAGCTGCCGTCGGGCGTCGACCTGCCGTGATGTGCGGCCGCGCGCGATCGAAGCGCGCCTACCGCTTGCCGAGCAGCTTGTCGGCGAGGTGCTCGCCGAGCTGACCGACGGCGAGCTGCTCGACGATCTTCTCCATCTCGCGCCGCTCGCCCTCGTCCTTGTACTGAAACTCGATGCCCATGCCGGCGGGGTTGGCCTTGCTCGCCTCGTCCGTCGTGGTCGTCCACATGACGCGCCCGCGGAGCCTGAGCGGCTCGGCGAGCGTCGGCAGGGTCAGCGCAAAGATGAACTCGGTACCGATGTCGAGCGGGCGCTCGGTGCCGATGAACGTCCCCCCGCGCGAGATGTTCTTCGTGTAGTCGGCGAAGAACGTGTTCAGCCGCTTGTACTCGACGCGAAGCTCGATTGGCGCCCTCGGCTCGCGGCGTCGGTCCGATCCGTCTGAGGGCATCCGGCACAGCGTAAGACGGCGCTCGGTAAGACGCCAAGCGAAGCTCGTACGAGCGGCAGGAAGTCCCGTCTATACCTCTCACCTCTTTCACCTCTTTCAACCCCTTGCGCCCCTGCCGGGGCGGGTATCCCCGCGGAAACCACCGTTGCCTACCCTTCCTGCAGGCGGGTCGGCGGGGCCCCTAGGTCCCATGATTCACCACAGATTCACGAGAGGCCCTCCGGACGCAAGTAGCCGGCGCTCGCGCCGGCTACTGCCACGACCTTCCGGTCACGGAAGAACAGATCACGATCCGAAGAAGAGACCACGACCCACGGAAATCTCGGCGAGACCGAGCGCCCGCTGTCCTTCACGACGCGAAGGACGGCTCATGTCAGCCGGCCTCCGGAATGTGAAGAATCATGAGTTGCTCCCGGCCCCGCCTCCTGCAAGCACGCCGCATCGTCCCGACCATGCTATGCGGTGCGGGTGCGGGACCCGTACGAAATCCTCGGTATCGACAGGGGCGCGACGGAGAGCGACGTCAAGAGCGCCTTCCGGAGACTCGCCGCCGAGCACCATCCCGACAAGAACCCGGGCGACCCCGAGGCTCAGGCGCGGTTCACCCAGATCAACGCAGCTTACCAGATACTGAGCGACGAGAAGAAACGTGCGGCGTTCGACCGCTTCGGCTCGGCGGCGTTCGAACACGGCGCCGGCCTCGACTTCGATCTCAGCTCGCTCGGCCTCGACGGATTGTTCGGAGATTTGCTGGGCGCATTTGGCATCCGCACGGGCGATCGAGGAGACCTCCGCCAGAAGCTGCCCGTGCCCTTCGAGGAATCGATCCTCGGCTGCACGAAGGAGATCAGCTATCAGCGGGTCGATTGCTGCGAGCGCTGCTCGGGCTCCGGGGGTGAGCCCGGGAGCCGGGTGGAGCGCTGCGGGGCGTGTGGCGGACGAGGGCGCGTCCGCATCCAGCAAGGGATGATCCCGCTCGCATTCGAGCGGCCGTGCTCGGCGTGTCGCGGCCGCGGCACCATCCCGGCCACCCCTTGCCGTCAGTGCACCGGCAAGGGGCTCTCGCGCATGTCTCGCACGCTCGAGGTGACCATCCCACCGGGAGTCGAGGACGGCGCGACGAGGCTCATCGAGGGGGCCGGGAGCCGGACCCGTCCGGACAAGCCGGCCGGGGATCTCGAGCTCTTGATCCAGGTGGAGCCCCACGCCCTGTTCAAGCGGGAAGGCGACGACATCCTCTGCGGCGTTCCCGTCACGTTCGCCGTTGCCGCGCTCGGCGGCGAGGTGGAGGTTCCGAGCATCGCTGGTCGTCTGAAGGTGCGCGTCCCGCCCTCGACACAGCCCGGCAGCGTCCTGCGCATCCGAGGGAAGGGCGTGCCACACCTGCATCGGTCGGGGAGGGGCGACCAGCTCGTCACCGTCAGCGTGGAGGTGCCGACGCGACTCTCGGCGCGAGCGCAGCGACTGATCGAGGAGCTCGGCCACGAGCTCGGCGAGGACGTGCAACCGCAGCAGCGCACCTTCGTCGAGAAGCTTCGAGGGCTCTTCGATTGACCGCTGCACGAGCATCCGGTCAAGTCCGCGCCGTGACGTTCGACTACGGTCAGACGCTCGCGGAGCTCGACATGGTGTTCCTGTCGTCGCGCGCCCTCGAGTGGGGCGCACGGGTCGACGCGACACGGCTCGACCTGGCGAGCCCCGGGGCGTGGGGGGCCTACGACGAGGCGAAGCGACAGGGGCTCTCCGGACACGACGCCTGGACGACGTTCATGAGGACCCTGCTGACCCGGGCCGGTGTCACGTCGAGCGCGGCCCCAGGAACGGACGTGACCTCCGACCTGGTCGAATACCTGTGGTCGCAGCAGCCGCGCAGGAACCTTTGGAGACGGCACATAGCCGGCATGAAAGAGCTCGTCGAGGGTCTCGCCGGCAGCGGGTTCCCGCTCGGCATCGTCTCGAACTCGGAGGGACGGCTCGCGGAGCTCCTCGAAGAGGTGGGCCTCGGGAGCTATTTCGCGTTCGTCGCGGATTCGGGCCTGCTCGATTTCGAGAAGCCGGATCGACGGATCTTCGAATACGCCGCTGCCGGGCTCGGCGTCGCGCCGGCGGAGCTCGTCCACGTGGGCGACGCCTGGGTGGCGGACATCGAGGGCGCTCTCGGTGTCGGCGCCCGTGCCATCTGGGTGACCGATTCCGCCGCGTCCGCCACCGGCTTGCCCCCTGGGGTAGCCGCCTGCCGTGGCGCCGGAGAGATCCGATCGGCATTGCGCGCGCTCGGCGTCCCGGCATGATCGAGTGCTCTGGCTCGACTTCGTCGAGCTGGTCCGAGGGCCAACCATGAAAACGACACGCATCGGCTTCCTCGGCGGCGGCAACATGGCCGGCGCCCTCGTCTCGGGCTTGCTCGGGTCGAAGGCCGTCGCAGCCGATCAGATCCGTGTCGCCGATCCGCGGCAGCAGCGGCTCGCCGAGCTGCGCCAAGAGTACTCGATCGAGGCGACCGCTTCGAACGCCGATGTCGTGAAGTGGGCGAACGTGGTCGTGCTGGCCGTGAAGCCCCAGGTCCTTCCGTCGGTGCTCTCCGAATGCGGCAGCCTGATCGGCCGCGGCCACCTCGTCGTGTCGCTCGCCGCGGGAGTGGCCATCCGCACGCTCGAGTCGCGCGTGGGGGCTGGCGCGCGCGTCGTGCGTGCCATGCCGAACACCGCTGCCCTGGCGTGCGCCAGCGCGACCGCGGTGGCGTCGGGAACCTCGGCGACCGACGCCGATCTCGACGTCGCGCGCTCGCTCTTCGACGCCGTCGGCAAGACGGTGGTGCTCGAAGAGCATCACCTCGACGCGGTGACGGGTCTTTCGGGAAGCGGTCCCGCCTACGTCCTTCTCTTCATCGAGGCGCTCGCCGACGGAGGGGTGAAGATGGGGTTGCCACGCGACGTCGCGCTGGTCCTCGCTGCGCAGACCGTCCACGGCGCTGCGAAGCTCCTGCTCGAATCGGGGAAGCACCCCGCCGTCCTGAAGGACATGGTCACTAGCCCCGGGGGCACGACCATCACCGGCATCTCCGTGCTCGAATCCGCGGGCGTGCGCGGCACCGTCATCGCAGCCGTCGAGGCAGCAACGCTCCGGGCGACCGAGCTCGGCAAGCGCAGCTGAGACACTCCTTCTGCGAAGACGCACCTAGCGTCGACGCACGGTCATTTCGCGCCGCTGCTCAGCTCACGATCTCGCCGCCCATCGCTCGTCCGGCGAGCCGAGGCGGCCGTGCGCGGCGGCAAAATTTAGTGTCCGCGCAGAGGGGCCGGGGGGGGACAGCCTCACTCCACGCGGACGCGGTATCGGTAGCAGCCTGCAAAGCGAATTGCAATCTAAAGGGGTCTCAGACCGAAACGCCCCGAGCACGTGGAACCCCACCTGGAATGCATCGCGTGAAGGTCGGAATTTCAGAATTGAAAGACACGTGCGCAGCAACGTCACGGAGCACAGCGAAATCCCCATCGGCGATCCGAAACGCGATCAGACAACGCGAGCGTTGCCGTCCTCGCGGGCCACGCCGGTGCTCCACGCATTTTGAGGTCCTTCGGAGGGTCGCCGTCGAGCTGGGCCGCCAGTGAGTCGAGGCAGAGGCCGCGGGTCCCGAGCCGGAGGCGCGCAGCAACCCGAGTCACCGAGGGCATCTCACTGACATGACTGAATTCGATTTTCGCGACGCTCGGGCTCACGTCGTGGACGAGCACCCAGCCGTCCTCTTCGGGGTCGCAGGGGCGAGGTGCATGCGCGAGCTCGCTCCGCGCGACGACCAGCGGCGCGGACGCGACGCCGGTCCTGGCGTCGACTGGATACACGTACCAGCTGTCGCCGCCGCCGCGTGTTCCGTCCTGGCCATGCGCAACGACCCAGATGCCGAGACCGCCGCCGGCGGCCGTGCGCACGACCCGCGCTTCTCCTTCGTCGGAGTACCGCGGATACGACGCGAGCACCGAGAGCTCGCCGCCCTCGGTGCCGAAGATCTCGAACGCGCGAGGTCCGGGGACGAAACCGAGATACCACTTCCCGTCGACCTTCACGACGCCCGACAGCGATCGATCGCCGATGAGATCGTCGGCATTCCGCACGACGACGATCGCGCGGTCGCGCTCGACGATGGAGAGCTCGGTCGTCGTCCCGGCACGGAGCACCACGACGCCGCCTTCCCCGAGAGGATCCAGGAACGGCAACCACTCGCTGGAGACGCGGTGCGACGGCTCGCTGCCGAACATCTCGGCGGCGGCCTCCGCGTCCACCCAGGGAGTCCGCGACGGCGCAGTCGACCATATGGCTTGTCGCACGGAGAATCGATCCGCGACCCTCACGAGCCAGCTCCCTGCGCGGTCCCAGGCCGCCCCTCGTGCACCCCATGCATAGCCACGGAGCTGGATCGTCTGATCCTCGGTGCCGAAGTCGAAGCCGAGATCGTCGGGGGTTCGTGGCGGCGGAGGCGCACCGAGGAAGGGTCGAAATGCGCTGCTGTCCAGCTCGGCGAGCGAGCCGTGATTCGGGTCCGCCAGCGGAGCCGGCTTCTGCGAGAACGGGCTCCCGACATGCACGCCGGTCGCCACCTCTCGAGGACCCTCCGACTCGCCCGTCGGAGCGCACTCGAGCGCCCAGCTCACGAAGGGTGCGGGAGCAGACTTCACGAGCGGCGGCTCGCTCACCGTCCGGAGCGCGCCGGAGTCGCTGGCCTTGCTCCATCCGACGCGCAGCCACTGTCCGATGCTGCAGCCGACGGGGCTGCAGCCGCGCTCGTGGTCGGCCGCGGACGCTGCGGTCGGGTCCGCCGACGCAGGGAGCGCGAGCTCGTACCAGGTGTTGCCCCCGTCGGTCGTCTGACGACCGCCGCCGTGCTCGTCGGTGACGAGCGCGAACCGCCCCGAGAGGCTGGCGCGTCCCACGTTCTCGCGAACCGTGCCGGCGACGACCTTGCCGTCGAGCCCGATGCGGACTCCGACAAAGGACGACGAGCCGGCGACCCACGCACCGAGCCGGTTGCGATCCGACTCCTGGATTCCCTCGAGCCAGAGCCCTCGTGCAACGAGCTTCTGCACGTCCGCGGGCAATCCTTCGAGCGAGATCGGGACCGCCTCCGCGCGGCCGTCTTCCATCAACGTGGTGAGCTGACCGGGAACGCCGAGACGCGGTGGAACGACCACGACGGCTCGCCCGTCCTCGAGCGCCACGACTCGCTCCGCACCAACGTCGCCGCGCACGCGGATCTCCCGCGTGTGCCCGCTGCCCGACACGATGCAGTAGGTCGCCTCCAGAGACCGCGAAGATCCCGGACAGGCGCCCTGTATCGAGAGGCCGCCGGTGCCGCCCGCCGAGACGACGCGGGGCTCCTTGAACCACATCACGGGAGTGAGGCCGAGCGGAGGGCGGTACGAATAGATCGTCGTCGCCCCGAGGTGCTCCCCGCAGACGAACCCGATGCCCCCGAAGAGGCGCACGCCCTTGCACGTCGCGCCGCTCGGCGCAGCGTGCGCATCCATCGAAAGGATCCGCCCGTCGGATAGATCGATGCGCGCGAGGACACCGTTGGCGATCACGACCGCGCTGCCCGTCGTGTCGGGCATGCCGCGAAGGACCGCCACCTCGAGCGGACGCGGTCCGAGCACGCCGGAACCGACCGGAGCGTCGACGGTGTCGTCGTCGCCGTCGCCATCCTCGTCCGACGACCTCCGTCCGTGGTCCGATGCCTCGGTGACGCCTGGGTCGGCGTTCGGACCATCGACGCGCTCGAGCTCGCCGGACGGCGACAGAGAGAACGCGCCGCGGGTCGTGCCGAGGACGATGCGACCTCCCTGCTCGAACACGCCGGGGACGGTCATGGGGGCGCGGACCGGGTGAAAACCGAGCCCCGCGTCGAAGGTGACGAGCGCGCCGCGAACGTCCACCTCGACGGCGCCGAGCCAGGCGTCGCCGAACGCCATGCCGCCGTAAGCCGGCGACGCAGGCAGCGCGCCCCTGCCGATGACCGCGCCCGTCGCCGCGTCGAGCCCGACGATGGCGCGCGTGCGGGTGCTCACCGCATAAAGCCGGTCGAGGCCGGCACGGAGCTCGGCGACCTCGAACGGCAGGCGCGCGAGCGGAGCGAGCTTGCCGGTCCAGGTCGGAGCGCGCCACACGCGGGTCGATTCGTCGGCGACGGAATAGAAGACGAAGCCAGCTCCTATCCGTGTCGGCAGGGCAAGCGCGCCGAGCGGGCCGTCGGGCAGGAGCTCGTCGGCGCGCTCGAGCCGCCCGTCCGCGTGCTCGACCAGCCGGAGCCCGCGCTCGACGATCCGCGCGCTGCCGTCGGGGTCGACCTCGAGCAGCCGCGGCTCCGCCTCGTCGACCACCGGGAACCACCGCGCCGACGACGCAACGACGGACGCCTCCGCCGCGAACGTCGGAGCGGCGGCGAGCGCCGAGTGGACCTTCGGGCGAGACGCAGCACAGGACGACAGCGCTAGAAAGGCGCACGCGATGGAGCAGGAAGCAGCGCGCGACATGTGGCGCATATCCTATACCTCTCCCTACCCGCCGGTGCTAAGCGACTGGGGATGCCTCGCCCCATCGCGCCGCGTGCAGAGGAAATCCTCGGGTCGTATTTTCCGGTGCTCGACCACGGCTTCGTGTCGCTGGTCGACTACATGGGCACGGACGAATGCATCGAGCGCGCCGCGCGGGTGAGCTACGGGTACGGGACGCGCAAGCAGAGCCAGACGCGTGGCCTGCTGCGCTACCTTCGCCGGCATGAGCACACGACGCCGAGCGAGATGGTGGAGCTGAAGTTCCACTGCTGCATGCCGATGTTCGTCGCGCGCCAGTGGATTCGCCACCGCACGGCGAACGTGAACGAGTACTCGGGGAGGTACTCGCTCATGCCGATGCTGTTCTACACCCCGACGCCCGAACAGCTGCAGAAGCAGAGCAAGAAGAACAACCAGGGGCGCAGCGGGCAGGCGGTGGACCGAGCGCTCTACGACGAGGCGATCGCGCGGCTCGAGCGGGTGCGTGAGGCGAGCCGCGACGCCTACGAATGGATGACCGGGGAAGACATCGCTCGCGAGCTAGCGCGTATCGATCTGCCGCTCTCGACCTACACGCAGTGGTACTGGAAGATCGACCTGCACAACCTGCTCCACTTCCTCACACTCCGAGTGGATCGGCACGCACAGTGGGAGATCCAGGAATTCGGCAAGGTGATGGCGGGGATGCTGAAGCGCGTCGCACCACTGAGCTACGAGGCGTGGATCGACTACGACGTCTGCGGCGCGCCGCTCAGCCGGATGGAGCTCGACGCGCTCCGTTCCCTCGTGCACGTCGACGGCGGCAAGCTCACGAGCCGGCCGGGAGAGCTCGACCGGGACGCGCTCGCTCGGACGGGGCTCGGCCCGCGCGAGATCGACGAGCTCATCGAAAAGCTCGGGCCGGAGCCGGTGCCGGATTTCGAGCTCGACGTGACGAAGGCGGTGCCCGTGCAGGAGCTCGAGGAGCGGTTCCAGAGCGCGGTCCCACGGATCGACCGGCCGCCGCCGGAATGACGCGTTCTCCCGGCGGTCAAAGGGCCCGCCGCCGCCACGTCGCCATGGCAGAACGGGGCGTTCGGCCTTAGATTCGCGGCATGGCCGTAGCGATGCCGCCGGGGCGCGATCTCGAAGACGAGATCCTCCGCCTGAAGAAGGAGAAGAACGCGATTCTCCTCGCCCATTACTACCAGGAGAGCGAAATCCAGGACCTCGCCGACTTCATCGGAGACTCCCTGCAGCTCTCCCAGGAGGCGAAGAAGACGGACGCTGCAGTCATCGCGTTCGCCGGCGTGTACTTCATGGCCGAGACGGCCAAGATCTTGAATCCCGAGCGCATCGTGGTCGTCCCGGACACGAAGGCAGGATGCTCGCTCGCAGACGGCTGCCCGGTCGACAAATTCCGCGCGTGGCGTGCGAAGCACCCCGGCGCCGTCGCCATCACTTACATCAATTGCTCGGCCGAGGTGAAGGCGGAGAGCGACTACATCTGCACCTCGAGCAACGCGAAGAAGATCGTGGAGTCGATCCCGAAGGACAAACAGATCCTCTTCGCGCCGGACAGGAACCTCGGCCGCTATCTCGTGAAGCAGACGGGCCGGGACATGGTGCTGTGGCCGGGCAGCTGTATCGTCCACGAGACCTTCAGCCAGCGGAAGCTCGTCGCGCTGAAGGAGCGCCATCCCGCCGCGAAGCTCATCTCTCATCCGGAGTGCGAGGAGCCGCTGCTCGCGATGTCGGACTTCATCGGGTCCACGTCCGCGCTCTTGAAGTACGTGGAGAAGGATCCGTCGACGACGTTCATCGTCGCGACGGAAGCCGGCATCCTGCATCAGATGGAGCGCGCAGCGCCGGGCAAGACCCTCATCGCTGCTCCGCCGGAGGGGAACTGCGCGTGCAACGAGTGCCCCTTCATGCGCCTAAACACGATGGAAAAGCTCCACCGTTGCCTGCAGGATCTCTCGCCGCGCGTCGAGATGGACGAACAGCTGCGCCTCAGAGCCAAGCTGCCGATCGACAGGATGCTCGCGCTGAGCTAGCCGTGATTCCGACAATCAGGTCGCAGCCAAGCGCTGGCGGGATGCGACCCCGCGGGCAGGGCCCCGCGGGCCGCCAAGACATTGCGGTCTTGGCAGAACAGATCACGATCCGCCATTGACAGGCGAGTGAGACTACCGGCGGGGCCGGCGCGGACTGTTCTCGGTGAAGGAGTGTCGCACGGACTCTTCTCGATGGAGCGGTGGAGAATCCAAAGCCCGCGCTTTACTTCTTGTCCCCACCTGGCAACCTGCCGAACGTCCCGAGCGCGAGACGCTCGAGCACGCCGCAGGCGGGCGTCCGGAGGTTCTTCGCCTCGAAGGGGTCGTCGTCGACGTCGTAGCAGTGCCACTCCGGATCCCACGCGCGCGCTTCGACCTTCAGGCTGCCTTCCATGATCCCCCAGTTCTCGAAGGCGCAGCTCCAGACGCCGGCACAGTTGGTGAGCGGCATTGGGCGCGTCTCGGCGAGTGGCCGTAGCAAGCTCCGGCCGAGCATCTTCTGACGGTACTTCGCGACACCCGGGTCGTCCCACACTCCGAGCACGTCCAGCACCGTGGCGGTCAGATCTGGATGGAAGAGGAAGGAGCGCCGCGCCGCATGCAGGTTCTCCCTCGCCTCGGAAGGGAGCGTCGATGGGGGCGCGTCGATCCACGCGGGGACGTGGATCTCCTCGTCCAGGACGCTGAAGGTGTGACCCATCTGGCCATGATCGCGGAACGCCTCCGCGTGGTCGCTCGTGTAGACGATGATGGTGTGATCGCCGAGCGCGCTATCCCGGACGCGTTCGAGGATGCTCGCGACGTGCGCGTCCTGCTGGTGAACCCCGTTCAGGTAGTAGTTGAAGAACGCGGGGTTGTCCTCCGGCGCCTTGCTCGTCGTCCACGGCTCGAACGGCATCGGCCCGTGGTGATCGACGTAGTACGGGTAGTGCATGTTCGAGAGCTGGACGACTGCGAGAAACGGCTCCTTCAGCTCGCCGATGTGGGCGTTCACGTGCTTCGCGAGCAGCCCTTCGGGCGCGCCCATGTCGAGGTCGCAGGTGGGGTCCAGATCCGTCGCGGTGACGATCTGGCTGACGCCCAGGTTCTTCACCCACAGGCGTGCGTTGCCGAACATCATGTTCTGGGACGTGTAGAAGGCCGTGTCGTAGCCGGTGGCGCGCGCATAATCGAAGAGGAGGGGCCAGGTGTGGAGCACGCTCCGCGGCTCCTCCGGGCCCACGCCCGACCAGAGCACCGCCAGCGAGATCGCCGTGGACGAGTCGAGCGAGCGCATCTGCAGGAACGGGAAGCGCTCCGGTACCAGGCGGTCCGAGAAGGGCGTGCGCTTGCAGTCCGTCTCGGGCTCGATGCATACGGCGTCGGCGCGCACGCTCTCCAGGATGACGAACAGGACGTTCGGTCGCGTCGCCGACGGTCGCGGCGCGACGAGCGCCACCGGTAACGACGTGCGCGCCATCGGCCGGAGCTGCCGCGACTGATCCGTGAAGCCGAGCTGGGTGCGGATCACGCCGCCGATCGCCTCGAGGTACAGGACGTCGGGCGTCGCGGCCTGCATGTGCCGGTGCTGGGTGGGAATGAAGAACGAGCCGACGAGAAACAGCGGCGCAACGATCCCCGCGACGAACGCCCTGCGGCGCCGGGGGCGGACGACGCGCCGGACCAGCACGAGCGCCGCGATGGAGACGGTGAGCGGCGGAATCTTCGCGATCAGGTAATTCCCGATATCGGCCAGCAGCTGATTGAAGACGCTGTCCATCAGGTTCGACGCGAACAGCGACACGTCGACGTTCAGGTACGCTTTGTACTGGTCGTGGAAGTAGCGCTGACCGCCCACCGTGAGCGTGATCGCCACGACGAACAGCACGCCGAGCACTTTCGGCCAGACGCCGCGGCGTCGTGAGGCAGCATAGAGCAGCGTGGCCCACACCACCGTGCTCTCCAGGATGGCCGCCAGGTACGTCTCCCGGTAAAGCCCGGTGAAGCCGAGGATCCGCGGCCCCCGCCGCGCCACGTCCACGACGAGCACCATGCCGACCGGGACCAGCAGCAGCGCCCGCGCCGCGAGCCTCCGGTAGTAAGACAGCTTGCGCAACTGGAGCGTCCGCGGACGGGCGAGCGGAACGGCCTCCCCATCGGGCCGGTTCTCGGTGGCGCTCTGCATGCCGCTCACAGATCCGTCATCAAGCTCGTGATGAGGTAGTTGGCGACGAGGATGGCGACGGCGCTCTCGACCACCGCGCGCGTCGTGGCGACGCCGACGCCACGCGCTCCGCCGCTCGCGTTGAAGCCCTGATTGCAGGAGATGGCGCAGATCATGAACCCGAAGACGCAGGCCTTGATCTCGCCCATCCAGAGATCGCGCGGCACCATGTACTTCTGGATGTTCGAGAGGAACACGCCCGGATCCACGCCGAGCCCCTTCACCGCCACGAACCACGCGCCGGTGAGACCGACACAGGTGTAGAGGATGGTGAGCAGGGGCACCATGATCACCGAAGCGAGCAGGCGCGGCGACAGCAAGTACTGAACGGGGCTCACCCCCATCGTCAGGATGGCGTCGATCTGCTCGCTGACCCGCATGTTTCCGAGCTCGGCGGCCATCGCGCTCCCCGCCCGCGCGGTGACCATGAGAGCCGCGAACACCGGGCTGATCTCCCGCGTCAGCGACACCGCCACGACCGAACCGACGATGCCCTCGGCGCCGAACTGGCGGAGGCTGTTCGTGGTCTGCAGCGCGAGCACCATCCCGCTGAAGGTGCCGGTGAGGCCGACGATGAAGATCGATTCCACGCCGATGAATTCCATCGCGGCGAGCGCCTGGGAGAACCGATACGGCGGGCGCGCCATCCACGCGAGCGTCTGCCCCGTCAGAAGGACGAGATTGCCGACGCGATCGAGCACGTCGAGCACCGGAGCAGTGAGCCGCTCGACGAGGCCATCTTCGGCGTCGGGACTTGATGTGGCGGCGGCTTCTGTCACCCGAACCGTTCTAACATGCCCGGAACCACCCGCACCCCCGGGAGCGCGACCTCCCGGGCCGGAGACGGTCGCCGCCGTCGATGCGCCTGGGCGCCCCCCGCCAAAACGAAACGGCCGTGGCCCCGCTCATGCGGGGCCCCGCCGGGTACCCCACCACGGGGGTCGCAAGGACAGAGCACGCAGGCCGGCGTCCTGCCCGGCGTGGTGATGCAAA
>CAYUAW010000027.1:7926-15393 GCA_964442485.1 uncultured Polyangiaceae bacterium | reverse complement strand
GCCGCCCCCCCCCGGGGCGGGTCCGGGCCCCCGCCGCCGCGCCGCGGGGGCGCCCCCCCCCACACCCACCGGGGGGGCCCGCGCCCCCGGCGCGCCACGGCCGTTTACCCAGCCAGGGAGGTCTCTAGCTCAGAGCTCGCAGGCGAGCTTCGTGCCGCTCGTGTTGAAGCAGATGTCGCCGCCGCCGAGGCCACCGTTGAGGGTGTCCGCACCGCCGCCGCCGTCGATCGTGTCGTCGCCGTCGCCGCCGATGATGACGTCCGCCGAGGTGCCGCCGGTGAGCTCGTTCGGGCCCGAGCTACCGGTGATGTGGTTCACGCCGTTGCCGCCCGTAGCGTTCTCGCAGTCGGTGCCGATGAGGTCCTGCTCGCCGGGGAGCGCGGGGCCTCCGGCGTCGCCGCCGTCACCAGCGCCTGCGTCGACCGCCGCGCCGCCGCCGCCGGCATCCGTGCCGCCTTCGACGCCGCCGTCGTTGTACGGGTACACCGCGCCGCCGGCACCGGTGACGAGCATGTCGCCCGAGTCCGCCAGGCCGTCGATCTTGATGGTGAGTGCGTGCGTACGGCCCTTGTAGCTGACCGTATCCACGCCCTTGCCGCACGCGATGGTGTCGTTGTCGATGTCGTCCGCCGCGCGATCGGCGTCGCCCTCGTTGAACGTGTCGTCGCCGTCGCCGCCGTTCAGGACGTCCGCGCCGAGACCGCCCGTGAGGACGTTGTTGCTCGAGTTACCGGTGATGGTGTCCGAGCCCCAGCTGCCCTTGCAGTTCTCGACGTCGGCCTTGACGTTGTCGCCCTCGTTCAGGGCCGTGTCGCCGTCGTTCGCCTTGGTGCCGTCCATCGTGACGGTGACGCCGTGCTTACGCACCGAGTAGTCGACCGTGTCGGTGCCCGCGCCGCCGTTGAAGGTGTCCGCGCCGTTGGCCACGTTGCCCTCGTAGAACACGTCGTCGCCGTCGCCGCCGTTGAGCGTGTCGTTGCCCGTGCCGCCCTGGAGCTTGTCGTTGCCGGCTCCGCCGTTCAGCGTGACCGCGATGCTGCCCTTCCAGTCGGAGATGTCGTCATTGCCGGGCGTGCCGACCACGTTCTCGATGTCGACGTCGATGTCGTCGTTCTCGACCGACGCCTTGGTGCCGAAGTTGTACTCGCCGTCGTCGGTCGTGCCCGTGCCCATCGTGATCTTCACGGGGGCCGTGGAGGCGCGTCCGGCGTACGTCAGCGTGTCGGCGTCGTCTCCGCCGTGGAGCGACTCCTTCGGGGTGCTCGTCGCACCTTCGTCGAAGGTGTCCTTGCCCGCGCCGCCGTAGACGGCGATGGGCTTGCCGCCCGCGTAGTTTCCGGCAAGGCCGACCGCGGCGGTGCCTGCGGCGCTCCACTTGTCGTCGCCCGCAGCGAGAGACACCGCGTAGGTGTCCGGCTCGCCGCCGACCTTGAAGGTGATGTCCTTGAACTTGTCGGAGTTCACCGAAACGCCGTCGCTGCCGAAGGTGACCGTATCGGCCGTGCTCGTGCCACGGATGCCGAACATGTCGTGGCCGCCGCTGCCGCCCATGTCGACGGCCGCGATGCCGGGGGTGCTCGCCGTGCCGGTCGCGAAGAGGCCGTTCGTGTAGTCGAGGATGACGGTGTCGTCACCGGAGTGACCGAGGATGACGATACCCTTGAGCTTCGCCGAGCCGACCGGGACGTCGCAGTCGTAGCCGTTCTGGACGATGTTCGAGTCGGTGGCGCGCTTGGAGATGATGGCCGTCTCCGCGTTCACGGAGACCGTCATGATCCCGGTGCTCGCTACGAACGTGCACTGGGTGAGCGGCTGCGTGAGCTTCTGGCTCAGTATGGCCTCGATCGGGTCCTGCGACCCCGGCGTCGTGGGGCCGGTCGAGGTCGTCGGACCGGGGCCGCCGGTGCTCGAGCTGCAGCCTGCTGCAAACGCGAGCAAGAGAGTACCGAGCGAAGCGCGTAGCGTACGTGATTTTGATTTCTTGATGAGAATCGTGCTGGGCATTGGTGAAAGCCCTCCTTCCCTGGTGGGTCAAGCGCACAGGACGGCCACAACGAACCATGCTTTAGAATTTTGGTGCGTCGGAGTAGGCGAGCGGCGCACTGCTCCGCGACTCGCGCACGCCGGCTCACGCGAAAAACACGAGAAATCCTTCATGCGACCAATCGCATTGTCGCAAACGGCGCTCGCAAAAAATCGACAACGAGGACCGGCGACAATCGCATGACAAAAGCAGTGACCCCCGTCAACCGAGTGACGGGGGTCCTGAAATCAAGCCAGAAACGCAGACGTTGCGCGTGCTCAGTCGACCGACAGGAGCAACCCGTAGGAGCCGCCCGACTCGGAGACGGAGTCCACGATGACGATGTAGTCTCCTGCGGCAACGTTGGTAGCCGATATGGTCGATGAGTAACCGGTAGTGTCGTCGTTGCAGAGCGTCTTCGACGTCACCGGCGCTCCGCAGTTGGGGACGGTGTCCGGCATGAAATAAAGGACGGTGTCGCTCCGGGTCTCGGGGAGTGCCGTCGTGAGCGTCAGGTGGTGAGCCAGGGTGCTCAGGTGGACCTTGGCGATGCCCTCGGGACGGTGCGTCCAACCGGGCTGCGTGCATCCCGACGGCGGGTCCCACAGGCTCACGCCCTCCGCTCGGCCGTACGCCGCAGTGACGGACTTCGCCGGATCGAGCACGGGCGCCGCGGCGCAGACGGTCTTGTGGACCGTCGTCGAGGCTGTGCAGGTGTTCTGGGCGCCCACGACGCCGGGGGCACACAGGTCGGCCGCCACGCAAGTGTCGAATCCGCGCGGATCGCAGGCATGCCGATCCACCTGCTCGAGCGGAGCCGCGATGTTGATCGACTTGGTGGTGCCGGTGTTCCCCTCGCCGTCGATGGGTGTGACCTTCATTTTGGGCGAGATCACCTCGAAGCCGAGTCCGAGCTGGTCCCTCAGGAAGAACGAGCCGTGATTCGACACTCCGTAGGCGTCGAGGTCCCACGACGACGCATCGGGGATCTGATCGCCATTCAGGTCGATCTTCACCGGCGCGTTCGCCGCGTCGAAGAACTCCAGACGGAGCACCGCGAGGTCGTCGTCGGGATCGCCACCGTTCGCGAGCAGCCGCGGGCCATCGGAGGCGCGCATGTACAGCGCGTTCACCAGAGCGGGCGCCTGCCCCGAGTGGCAGGTGGGCTTGGTGCCGGTGCACGAGAGACCTCGCTCGCAGCGGCTGGTGATGATGTCCGGGTCACAGCTCTCGCTGAGCGTCTTCTCGACCTGTTGCCCGATGGAGACGGTCTGGTCTTCCGACACGTTGCCGGCCGAGTCTTCCAGATGCATCGTCACCTTGGTCGCGTCCTGGAAGCGGGAGGCGAACCCCGACAGCGTGACGGTGCCACTGAAGCGGGGGTGCCCCAGGAGGCTCGCGTCGAACAGAAGCCGATCTTCGGGCTGGTCGGCGATCCCGTTCCAGTGAGTGTCGAAGACGTCGACGGAATCGCCCGCGTCGTTCGTGAAGTGCGCCGCGAGAAAGAGCACATCACCCTCTGCGTCGGTGCCGGACGCGGAAAGTGTGATGTCGTCGCCGTCGCGGCCGGTGACATGGGCGTTGAAGACGTCGAGCGCGGGCGTCGTGTTGGTCGGCGCCGGCCCGTCGCCGCCGCTTCCGGAGGCGCCTCCGGTACCGGGATTCCCGCCGGCTCCATTGGTCGAACCGCTGCCGCCCTTCGCTCCGTGGTCGACGGAGACGCAGGCGGAAATGGCGAGTGTGAGGAAAGGTATCAGTGCTGTGCGGAGCGAACGAATCATCTCGAAAATTCGTAACGGCATCGCGCGACCTCCCTGTAGCAAACGCCTCGAGGAAGGTGGGAGCGTCAGCCCTTGCTCACGCCGGCCTTCGAGCCGTCGTCACGGGTCGAGCTGCTCGATACGTTCCCGGGAACGTGGGCCGGTCGCGGCGACGCGCGCCGTACGCGGCGAGACGTCGAGCTCGATGACCACGGCGTCGCCGCCGAGCGCGTCCACGAACGGTGCTCCCCACTCCACGAAAAGCACCCGGCCGTCGTCGCGCTGCTCGGCGAGAGCAAGCAGGGTCGGGTCGGTGAAGGACGCTTCGCTCGCCCCTTCGAGCCGGTACAGGTCGGCGTGAACCAGCGGCGGCACTGTCTCGTACTCGTGGACGAGCGTGAAGGTGGGGCTGGTGACGCGAACGGAGCGATGGAGACCGAGAGCACGACACACGGCGCGAACGAAGAACGTCTTGCCCGCGCCGAGAGGCCCGGTGAGCACGAATAGATCCCCCGGCGCGAGCCGCCTCGACACTGCGCGCGCCAGGAGCTTCGTGGCCCTGCGATTCGGCAGTGCGACGAAACGCTCGGTCACGGGGCGATCCCGTTGGCGGCTCCGCCGGGTGCGACGACCTCGAGATGTCGGGGCAGCACGTTCGCTCCGCCGAAGCCGCGCGAGGGGGTCGTCCACAGGGGCACCTCGGCGTGCAGGAGACGCCCCTGTGCCCGCCAGTGGAGGCCCACCACTGCCCCCTTCTCGTCGACGCGATCCAGTGGAAAATCGGCGAGCACGGAAGCGGCGATGACGGCGGCATCATGGCCGAGCGCCTCGAACCAGGAAGGCGCGCTTCCCCATCGGTCGATATAATCCCGCTCCTCCTCCGTCGTCGGTGTGGCCCCGAATGGAAAGCGGCCGGTGGAGACCAGCAGCTTGCGACCGGGAAGGAACTCCTCGGCGTCCGCCGACTCTAGACCGAGGACGAGCAGCGGCGAGAGCCCCGCGCGGTTCGCGTCCATGACAGCGTCCCGTGCGCACTCCGCGTCACCGGCTAGCACCAGCGTGTCGATGGCGCCCCGCTTCCAGTCCTCGACGGGAAAGCGCGCTTGCCCGGCCGCCGGCGCGCCTTCGCACGGCGCGCCCCCGGGACCGACGCGTGCGATGGCGTGAGCGCGCGCCGCTGCGAGACCTGCATCGATAGCCCGCGACTCATCCGCGGTCGCGGCGCCTACCACGAAGGTGAACCTCAGCCCGGAAAGCGGCGCGGAGGGCTGCGCGACGACGATCACTGGCACCTGCGAGCGCTCGGCGAAGAGCGACGCCGCGAGAGCGGCTTGCTCGGTCACGCCGGCGACCAGGATGCTCGCGCCGTCGCCGGCGAGTCCGCGCAGCGCGTGATCCACGTCGACGTCCTCTGTCGCGTCGCGCGTGACGAGCTGCACGGCGCGCTTGTCGGCGGCAGCCGCCGGAAGACCGAGCGCGCGCGTCACTCCCTCGATGACCTCCGCGGAGCGCTGCCGGGACACTTCGTCCGAGACGTCGAGCACCACGCCCACGGAACGGCCGGCGACCCGCGCCGAACCGAGACCCGTGGCAGCGAGCGCGACGAGCGCCTCGCGCGATTCGTCGCGCCCGAGCCGGACCGGCGCGGAGTCGAGGAGCCGACGAGCGAGCTCAGGATCACGGTTCGCAAGCGCCATGCGGACCAGACGCGCCCGCGCGGTGCTCATCAGCCAGCGCCGGGCCTCCGAGCGCGTCGAGTGAGGGCCCCCGGTGTCGGTGCGGTCTTCGTCGGCGAGCGCTGTGAGCCCGGCTTCCACCGCCGCGGTCGGCATCTCCTTCAGCAGACCGTCGATCGACGTGACGACCTGATCGCGCTCGAGCTGCGGCGTCTGTTCGGCCCAGTCCACCATCGCGGAGATGGCGTTCTCGAACGCGTGAGCCGCCACCAGTGCGCGCACGAACTGCTCGGAGTAGATGCCGAGCTGCTCCGGGTCCGCGATCTTGCCGCGGAGCGGCTCGAGCAGCGCGAGAGCGTCGGTGAGCTTGCCCTCGCGGCGGAGCGCAGCCGCTTCCACCACGTCCGCGAAATCCTTGGCAGCTCCCGGCGGCCCGGCCTGCACCTGGCGCGCGAGCGAATGCGCGGTCCCGAAGCGCCCCTCGTCGAGCGAGAGCAGCGCGAAGTAGAGCCGCACCATGCGCGTGCGATCGTCCACCGGGTAGCGCGTCAGAAAATCGCGTAGATCCGGCAGGAGCTCCTTCTTGCGGTCCGGCGGCAGGTCCGTCCAGCGCGTCTCGATGCGTCGGTAGGCAGCCTGTGCGTTGGGGCTGCTGGCGAGCGTCGGAACGGGGACGACCGGCGCGCGCGACTCCGAGCTGCAGGCAAGAGAGACCGGGAAGAGCCAGGCCACGGCGATCAGCTGCCGGCCAAAAAGCGCGCGCGGCGATATGGCGAGCCGGGGTACTCTCCTGAGGTCACCCGGAGCTCCGCGGGGCGCGCGTTCCCGGCCGGGGCGCTCGCGCGGTGCGGGTCGAAGGCGTCGGCCACTCATGATTTCTTACTGGCGAGACCGTAGCGTGCCCTTGCTGCTGCGCCTGCAGTCGGTGAGCGGCGTGTTGCCGCTCACTGCATTCTTCGGGCTCCATCTTTGGATCAACGCGAGAGCGACGCAAGGACGAAGGGCTTACGAAACATGGGTTTACGCGCTCCAGGCGCTCCCTGGGCGCCGGCTCGTGGAGCTCGTGTTCATCGCGCTACCCCTCGGGTTCCACGCGGTGTACGGCGTCCTCCTCTTGCTCGGCCGCGTACCTTCCTATCCGGAAGCGCCCGACGCGCATCCGTGGAGCCGTTCGATGCAGCGCGCCTCGGCGATCGCGGCGATGCTGTTCGTCGCGTTTCACGTCGTGGCAATCCGCCTGCCGCTCCTCGAGGGCGTGCTCGCGCCGGCGGATCTACACCCGCGGCTGTCGGAGGACCTGTCGACGACGAGCGGCATCGGGCTCCCCGTTTCCGCGACGGTGTACCTGCTGGGGCTTGCCGCCACCTCGTATCATCTGGCAAATGGCGTCTCCCGCTTCATCTCGCGGGCCGGCGCCGGCCGCACACCGCGGGCTCGGCGGGCAATTTCGATTGGATGCACTCTATTGGGCAGCGCGCTGTTCTTCCTCGGAGCGAACACGGTGATCTATTTCGCGACGGGCGCGCCGCTCCTCGGCGTGCACGACGAAGGTCCGCTCGCGAAGAGCCGGGGAAGAAGAACCTAGTACGATGCCGCGTTGCTATCTTCTCCTGTCCTGTAGCGGTTCGTCGGTGGACCAGCACTCGAACAACGTGACGCTCTTCAACCTCGTCGAGCAGATCAACGTTCCTCCTGGGGCGCCGCCGCCACCGCGCGGGCTCGTGCCCGTCGAGGTGCACGCCTACTTTCACGTGGGGCAGCACGAGTTCACGCGCGACTTCGAGGTGCGCTTCGTGATGGTGGCCCCCACTGGGCTCGAGACGCCCACCGAGGCCTACACGCACCGCGCGGTCACCCCGCGCTACCGCACCCGTACGTTCGGGCTCCCGTTCCCGCCCGTGGCGGGTCAGTACGAGCTCCGGATCGACGTCCGCCTCTCCGGCGACGAGGGCTGGCGCAGAGAGCCGATCGCGTGGCCCGTCACGATCGCCGAGCAATCACCGGAGCC
>CAYUAW010000027.1:2841-7826 GCA_964442485.1 uncultured Polyangiaceae bacterium | reverse complement strand
TAACCGCCCGCGCCGTAGTAGCCACCCGAAGCGACGTAGCCGCCCGCGCCGTAGTAACCGCCCGCGCCGTAGCCACAATATGCGGCACCGGGGGAGTCCGTCTGAGTGCAGCCGAGCGGCGTCAGGGAGTCGTTGATGGAGATGCCGCAAGTGCCGTCCGGACGGCAGCAGCCGTTGTAGTGAAACACGTTCTTGTCGCCGAGCAGCGTCCGGTCGGGGCAGCTGTAGTCGACGCTGCCCGGAGCGTTCAGCGGCTGGCAGCCGCGCGCGATGCCGAGAACCGGCGCGACCGCATCGACGTCGATTCCACAGCGGCCCTCGTTCGTGCAGCAGCTGGTCGGCAGCGAATATGGGCAGACCTCTGCGGTGCAGAGGTACGTGCCGCCGACCGGCATTCCCCCGACGCCACCCCCAGCGAGGCAGGAGTCGAGGCAGGAGCTCATATCGAAGCCCTGACAGAGACAGTCGTCGAAGCAGTCGCCGCAGGCGCAGGCGGGCTGGGTGCAACCGAAGCCACCGGCGAACCCGCCGTAGCCACCCGATGCGATGTATCCGCCCGTGCTTCCGAGCGCGCCGTAGCCCGCGTATCCGCCGTACGTCACCTGACCGCCGCTCGCGCGGCCGCCGCTACCCACGCGACCGCCGCTGCCAACCCGCACGCCGCCCGCTCCGACGCGGCCGCCCGAACCGATGACGCCGCCCGCGGCAACTCCACCGCCGCGATTGCCGGCGCCGCCGACCCCGATCTCTCCGCTTCCGCCGTCCCCTTTGAGCCCGCCGTCCGGCACGGGGAGGATGGCGTCGGGCAAGATATCGTCGGTCCGGCCGCCACACGCCACGGGGACGGCGCACACCGCAAGGAGCAGGAGGGTGACTCTGAGAGGATTCATTTCTGCGCGGACCCCACGCATGCGATCTAGCATCCTGCGGGCGAGCCGGCGAAAAAACGCCGGTATTTGCGGCTATTTTCAGGAGTGCGCAGCCCTTTTTCGAGCGAGGCTTCCGGCTCGGAGAGCGCCGTGCGATGAGGCGCCCGAGCCATGGACCTGATCCGAATCCGCGGCCTCGAGATCGATTGCATCGTCGGGATCAACCCGCACGAGCGCGAACGCAGCCAGCGCGTGCACCTCGACGTGGGGTTCGGCCTCGACCTTTCCCCGGCGGGGCGGACGGGGCGCATCGCGCTGACGTGCAACTACGACGAGATCGCGACGGAGATCATCGCGATGCTCAAGTTCCGTCGCTTCCATCTCATCGAGATGGCGACCGAGGAGCTTGCCGCCATGCTGCTCGGCACCCACCTCGCTGTCGAGTTCGTGGAGATCCGGCTCGACAAGCCCGCGGCCCTCGACGGGCGCGCGCGTGCAGCTTCCATCGAGATCACCCGCAGCCGTGCGGCGTTTCCTCCATCCAGGCAGAGATCGGGCTTCGGCTTCGTCGAGTCGCTGCTCGAGACCCGCGACGCGAGCCTCGCCCGGCTGGGCGTGGACGCAGGCAAGGAGATGCGGTCGGCTCTGCCACCCGGAAGCCGCGTGCTGGAGTGGCTCGTCGAGGGCGAAGCCTCGCGAGACGGGCGCGTGCTGCTCCCGCACTCGCCCCTCGCGTCGGGCGAGGAGGCAGCGACGTACCGCAACACGGGCTCCGAGGCGGCCGTGCTGTTTCGGTGCATTTGTCCGCCACCGCTCGACGCGTGAATCGATTCGAATGAATCGATGCACTAGGGAACCGGGTGCTGCGGGTCGAAAGCGAGTTTCCGGTCGTGCCGCGAACAGTGTACGGTCGGGAACCTGGAGGCAAAATGAAGAAGACGGGCAGAGACTGGCTACGACCGTTGCTCGCAGCGGCTCTCGCGATCGGTGTTCTAGTGATGGTTCGACCGGCCAGCGCGGCCGGTCGGGTCGAGTGGAAGACCAAGACGCTGAAGGAGAGCGACAGTCACGCCTGGACCATCGAGGTCTCGATCTTCTTGAACCGCGCTCCGGACGTCAACACTCTGCCGATGCGGTTCAGCTTCCAGCCGTCGGTGTACTACGAGCGCGCGTTGCTCGACGGCAAGGACGGGCCCCAGGAGCGGAAGGTGCCGCTCGAAGGCAAGCCGCCGCTCGTGGAGAGCGTGGACGTCGGCTTCATGGATCCCGGCAACGGCCAGATCCAGAAGCGGACCAAGTTCTCGTTCAAGGTCACGCGCGCCCACGGCTACGAGGCGGGCGAGTACGACGTGACGATCCGAGACGGGCGCACCGACGCGCCGTTCGGCGCCGCGGCGCACATCGTGTTCGATGGCGAGAACGAGGTCATCGATCGACGGGCGGTGGTGTTCAGTGGCGAGAAGAAGGAGAAGGCCAAGGACACTGACGAGAAGAAGGACGACGACGCTACCAAGAAGAAGGAGCTGACGCCCGACGACCCCGGCTACTGGTCGGGCGGTCCGAAGGACGACGAGAAGAAGGAGCAGGTCGAGCCGAAGAGCGGCTGCGGCTGCCACGTGGGCGCGCAGGCCGAAGACGGCGTGGTCGGCACCTCCGCCGCGCTCGGCTCCTTCGCCGCGCTCGCGCTGTTCCGGCTGCGTCGGCGCAAGGCTCACGCTGCGCGCGTCGCGTAGTCGGCGAAGCGGCGGAGCCCTTCGGCGAACACCGTCTCCTCCGTGAGCAGGCTCACCACGGCGAAGGCCTCCGTCTCGAAGTCGTAGAAATAGCCGGGTTGCACGAGGACGTCCCGCTCCTCGAGCAGCCCGAGCACCCAGGCCTCCTCCGACCGCAGCGCGGGCATGCGCACCACGACGTACCAGCCGCCCTCGTAGGTGAGCGGGGTGAGCGCGGTGCTCGACGTGGCGTGCACCAGCGCGGCGTGGTTCCTGGTGAGCCGCCGCGTGATGGCGTCGCGCGACACGGCCGAAGCGGCGAGCAACGCCGGCAGCGCATGCTGGACGATGGCGGAGGGAGACAGGAACGCGTCGCACACGAGCTCGAGGCGCGCGAGCGACTCCGTCACGACGGGAGCAGGGCCGCCGACCGTGATCCACGCGAGCTTCATCTGGGGCAGCGCGGCGAACTTCGACAGGCCGTCGAGCGCGAACACCAGCGTCTCCTCGGTGGCGAGAGCGGACCTCGCGCGACGACGGTCCTGCGAAGTCGAGTAGGCCGCGAACACTTCGTCCGACACGATCGGGAGCCCTAGCGCCGCGAGCCGGATGAGCTCGTAGTTCTTCAGGTAGGAGCTCGTCGGATTGTTCGGCGAGACGACCACGACGGCGCGCGTGCGTTCGTTCCGCGCATCCTGGATAGACTCGAAATCGACGTGCCACGCGCCGTCGTAGCGCAGGAGGTAGGGCACCGCGTGGACGCCCTCGAAGCGACAAAGATGTTCGAAGAGGGGGTAGCTCGGGCGCGGGACCAGCACCTGGTCTCCCGGGTCGCAGAGCAGCTTGAAGAGCAGCGAGTACGCCTCGCTGGTGCTCGCCGTGAGCACCACTCGCGACGGATCCACTGCAATTTCCCGCGTGGCCCATAGAGCGGCCACCGCCTCTCGTGCCCCCGTCAGGCCGAGCGACTCGGGCTCGTACGTCAAAGCGCGCTCGCTCGACGTCGCAGCCAGGAGCGCTGCGCGATCGTACGGCACGCTCGCACACGTCGGGTTCGACGCGGTCAGGTCGAGGTGAGCTCTGCCCGCTCGGGCGCGCCTGCCGAGCGCCTCCGCGAGGCGGTTCTGTCCTCTATCGAGGTGGCTCCGCTCCGAGAAGCGCACGTCCCGAACGTTAACTTAGCCGCGAGCAGACGTGGTAGCTATCGAGCACGATGATGAGCTCGGGCGAGGCCGCGCCCGCTTCCAGCGGGGGAAACGTGACTCGGCTGGTGCACGGGGAGCGTGAGATCTTCCTGGTCGGTACGGCGCACGTCTCCCGCAAGAGCGTCGAGGAAGTGCGGCGCGTGATCGAAGAGCTTCGCCCCGACGTCGTGTGTGTGGAGCTGGACGCCGCTCGCTACCACTCCTTGCAGGACGACAAGGGCTGGCATGGGCTCGACGCGCGCGACGTGCTGCGTACGGACCGGACCGGGCTGTTCCTCGCGAGCTTGCTCTTCGCCGGCTTCCAGAAGCGCCTGGGGGATCGCCTGGGGGTCCGTCCTGGGATGGAGATGCTCGCCGCCGTGGAAGAAGCGAAGCGCGTCGGTGCGGAGGTCGTGCTCGCCGATCGGGAGATCCAGGCGACGCTCATGCGCTGCTACCGGAGCCTCGGCTCCGTCGATCGCGCGAAGGTGCTCTTCATCCTCGTGATGCTCCCCTTCACTGCGGCGGAGATTGACGAGGCGGAAGTCGAGAAGCTGAAGGACCGGGAGAAGATGGGCGACGTGATGGAGGCGTTCGCGAAGGAGATGCCGGCCCTCGGCACGCCCCTCATCGACGAGCGCGATCGATATCTGATGGCGTCGGTGCAAGAGGCACGCGGCAAACGCGTGGTGGCGGTCGTCGGCGCCGCACACGTCCCGGGAATGACGCGCCGTCTCGGCCAGGCCGCTGACCGCGCTGCGCTGTCGGTCATCCCGCCGAGCTCGGTGAGCTCGGTGGCGCTTCAGTGGGTGCCACTGCTCGCCGTCGCGACGATGATGACGTGGGTGCTCGTACACGCGCCCGGACGAGCGCTCCGCGTCGCGGAGCTCATTGCCGCGCCGAGCGCGGGTCTCGCCGGCGTCTCTGCCGCCGTCGCCGGGGCGGGCGTCGTCGCGGCGATCGGCACGGCGCTAATCGCTCCGATCACGCTGCTGCTCCCCCTGCTGCGCATCGGCCCCCTCGCCGGCTTCATGGAGATGCACCGGGCGCCGCCGACCGCCACCGACAGCGCAAGGATCCGCGACGACGTGCTCTCACCGTCGGCGGCGCGGAAGAACCCCTTCCTGCGCCCGCTCCTGGTCGCCGTCGCCGCGACGTTCGGGCGCTCGCTCGGCGGGGCCATAGGCATCGCCTGGGCGATCGGCTGGCTGTTGTTTTCT
>CAYUAW010000027.1:0-2741 GCA_964442485.1 uncultured Polyangiaceae bacterium | reverse complement strand
GGATGTCGCCGCTCCTCTACTTCGCCGTTCCGTGGTTCGTCATCACGATGATCATCGAGGCGCGCTTGCTCTCGCGAGCGAGTGCGCGGGGCAGGACGGACGTGACGCCGTACGAGGCTCGAGACGCGCGCGCCAGCATCGTGATGGGCTTCGGCAACCTGGTGGTGTCGGGGGGTACGCGCTTCGCCGCGGTCGCGCTCTACGCGCTCCTCTATTCTCACCGCCTCTTCGAGCTCGGCGCCGGGCCGTGGGGCTGGGTGCTGTTGCTGTTTGCCGAGGACTTCACGTATTACGCCTGGCACCGCGCCTCGCACGAGGTCCGCTTCATGTGGGCCGCTCACGAGAACCACCATTCGAGCGTGCGGTTCAATCTGTCGACCGCGCTGCGGCAGTCGTGGACGACGCCCTTCACGCTTCCGCTCTTCTACTTCTGGCTGCCGCTCGCCGGGTTCCCGCCGGAGATGCTGCTCACGCAGATCTCGGTGAGCCTCATCTACCAGTACTGGGTTCACACGGAGCTCATCGGGAAGCTCGGGCCGCTGGAATGGCTCATGAACACCCCGTCGCACCACCGCGTTCATCACGGCGCGAACGTGAAGTACCTGGATCGCAATCATGCGGGCATCTTCATCATCTGGGATCGCCTGTTCGGCACCTTCGAGCCCGAGCGGGAGCGCGTGGTGTATGGGCTCACGAAGAACATCCACACCTTCCAGCCGGCTCGCATCGCCTTCCACGAGTGGGCCGCGATGATTCGTGCCGTGCGTGGCGGGCGAACGCTCGGCGAGCGGCTCGGGTACGTCTTCCGCCCCCCCGGGTGGAGCCCCGACGGCTCGACGCTGACCGCCGCCGAGATGCGCGCACAATCCGCTTCAAGCAGCTGATAATTATAAGCTTTCTGTCGGCAAACAGACGGACCTCAGCGGATAATCGCCCTCGACCGTAACGAGCGGCTCGGCTGCGGCCGTAGCTAACCGACGAGTGGACCCTCCGTCACCAAAGAACGCCCGCCCCGAAGGGCTACGGCGGTGGGTCCTCGACACGGCCGGCGCAGCCGCGCAGAAGCTCGGCTTCGTTGCGGCCGTGGACGCGCGCGAACATTCCGACGCGCGCGTCGCAGAGAGCGAGGCGCGCGCGAACGCGCTACTCGACGCGCTGCCGGACGTCCTGGTGCGGCTGTCCCGGGGCGGCATCGTGCTCGACGTGCGCAACGAAGAGACGAGCCCCCTCGGCAAGGAGCTCCGCGCCTACCTGGGCGGAAAGCTCGACGTCCTCCTGGGCGAGCGCGAATCGAAGATCGCGACTGCCGTGACCGACGCGCTCGACACCGGGCGCGTCTCCAAGGTGTCCACCGACGTACGCTCCGGCGAGCGCAGCCGCAAGTTCGAGATCCGCGTGGCGCGAACGAACGACGACGAGTGCCTCGCCATCCTGCGCGACGTCACCCAGGAGCACGAGATGGAGGCGCGCCTCCGCGTGGCGGAACGGCTGGTGTCGCTCGGAACGCTCGCAAGCGGCGTCGCACACGAGATCAACAACCCGCTCTCCTACGTCGTGGCCAACGTCGACTTCGTCGTCGACGGGCTCCGGGCGATGAGCCCCGAGCAGCTCGCCGCGGCCGGCGGGAACGAGCTCATCGAGGCCCTCGGGGAAGTACGCGAGGGCGGCCGCCGGATCGCGAGCATCGTCGAGAGCCTGCGCTACCAGGCCCGGCAGGACGACGAGCTGGCCGCGCCCGCCGACGCGAACTCCGCCGTCGAGGCGTCGCTCCGGATCCTCGACAATCAGCTCCGCTACCGCACGCGCGTCGAGCTCGCGCTCGGCAAGCTGCCGCTCTGTCTCGTGCACGAGCGCCGGCTGGTGCAGGTCGTCGTGAACCTGCTGACCAACGCACTCGACGCCTTTCCGCATCGCTCGAGCGATCAGAACCTGATTCGCATCGTGACCCACGGCACGCGGGACGCCGTCGAGCTGGAGGTGCAGGACAACGGCCTCGGTATTCCGGAGTCGGTGCGAGACCGTATCTTCGACCCGTTCTTCACGACGAAGGCACCCGGCGTCGGCACCGGACTCGGCCTCTATCTGTGCCACCAGTACATCGCCGCGGCAGGGGGCACGATCGACTTCGAGACGCGCCCAGGCCAGGGAACGACGTTTCGCATCGCGCTGCCGCTCGCACAGATTCATCGCACCGCCAGCATCGAGCCGACCGCTCCTGCCCTCCCCTCGTCGAGGATCCTCATCGTCGACGACGACGCGCTCGTCGCTCGGTCGCTCTCCCGGATGCTCCGCGGACACGAGCTCGTCCTCTCGGGCGACGGCGAGTCCGCGCTCTGGGAGTGCCTCTCGCGAGATTTCGACCTGATCCTGTGCGACCTGATGATGCCGCGCCTCGACGGCGCAGGGTTCTACACGGCGCTGCGCGAGCACCGGCCGCGGCTCGCCGCGCGAGTCGTGTTCATGACTGGCGGCGCCTTCACCACGGAGACGCGCGCCTTCCTCGACGGCGTGCCGAACCCGTGTCTCGAGAAGCCGATCCACGTCACTCGGCTCTTCGAAGCCGCGCGACGGCAGATGGCCGTCTCCGATGCTCGCGAGCTCGGCGAACACCGCAGCCTGAAGCCGTTCGCGCGCCCGTCCGAGCGGCCCTCCGGATCGCCGTCGGTCTGACGCAAGCCGTCAGTATATTCCCATCGACGCCGACGTCGTCCCCGAAGCATCAAAGATGCGGACCTACGCGA
>CAYUAW010000026.1:32668-41413 GCA_964442485.1 uncultured Polyangiaceae bacterium | reverse complement strand
ACGGGGCTACCCACGTGGAGCCGAGCATCCGGCTCTGACTTCGACTCGAAACCTCACCTCCATCCCCTCGCGCTGCCCGCCGTGGAATTTCCCGATCAGCTCGGGCAGGTTTCGCTGTAGCGTTGGTCCATGCGCGCATCGAGTGCTTCGTCCTTAGCAATGGGATCCATGCTCGCATTGTTCCTCGCTCACTGCGGGAGCGACAGCGGTTCTGGCACCCCCGCGACCCCCGCCGAGCTCGGGGCCTTCGTCGGCACCTGGATGTGCGACACGACGGTCAAGGTCACGTTCACCAAGCCCGCCGGCACCGATCCGGTGTCACAGATGTCGAGCTTCGAGCTGGTGTTCGCGAAGGCCGGCACGTCCGAGGTCACGGCCACCAACCCGGACGATGCATCGTGCAAGACGACGCTGAAGGTCTCGGGCAGCTCCGCCTCGCTCGGCACGCCCGAGACGTGCGACCAGGGCGGCCTCACGTTCAAGCAGACCGCCGCATCCATCAAGGTGACCGGCAATAAGCTGAGCGGAACGCGGACCGATGCCGTCTCGGGGAAGAGCGCCGACGGGAGCGACGTCGCCGGGACGGGCACGACGACGATCGACTGCACGAAGGTCGGGGGCACCAGCGCCGGAACCGACGGCGGCACCGGCAACAACGGGGCGGGGGGCTCGACTGGCAGCACCGACGCTTGCACGATGATGTGTCAATCCAGCAACTCCGACGGAAGCGACACGCTCGACTCGCTGCTGCTCGATTGCGCCTGCCAGATGTGCAGCACGGAGTGCGCGTCGTCCGCCTGCAGCGCCACGAACCCGATGGACCCGGCCACTGGCGACCCCTGTGACGTGTGCATCCAGAAGGCCCTCGGCACCACGGGCACCTGTGTGCAGAGCGCGATAAAGCCCTGCCAGCAGGACGCTTCCTGCCTGGCGTTCGCGAATTGCCTCGCGAAGTGCCCGTGAGTAGATGCCCATCGACGCCGACGTCGTCCCAGAGGCATCCAAGACGGGGAACTACGCGAGCGGAGCGAGCGCGCCGAAGGCGGCGGGGGGAGCAGTTCGCCGAAGGCGAAGCTGCGGGGGGCCAAGGCCAGGCTAAGGCCCCCCGTTGTCAGTAAAGTCGGATGCTGCCGGCGAGCAAGCGCTGGCTGATGCTGCCGATGCTAGCCAGGTGGGTGCGCACGACGTCTTCGACGAGGCGCGCGTCGGCCCTCGCTCCCGCGGAGTCAGTGGACACGCGGGCGTGTGCGAGCGCGGGCTCGTCGATCGGTGCGCCGATGCGGCTCACCAGGTAGCACTCCGCATAGGCGACGCCAGGAACCTTCGCGACGATGTCCTCCGCGATCTCGCGCGCGACGACGTTGTAGATCTTCCCGACGTGCGTCACCGGGTTCTTGCCGGCGAGCGCTTCCATCGTCATTGGTCGACGCGGAGTGATGAGGCCGTTGCCTCGGTTGCCGCGGCCGACCTCGCCGTCGTCGCCGCACTCGGCGCTCGTGCCGGTCACCGTCAAGTAGACGGATGAGCCGTCGGGCGCGTCGGCGGCGTTCACCCGAATCCGCGTCGTATGGCCGAGCGGCTCGGCGGCTCGGGCGGCATGTAGGCGCGCGATGCCAGTCTCCTCCTGATAGGCCCAGCGTGAAGGTACATGCCCTGCGACCATGGCACGTGCGACCGTCAGCTCCAGGTCCGCGCCGCGGCGCACGGCCATGATCTTCACGTCCTCTCCCTGAGCTGGTCGCTGCGCGATGAGCTCCGGCGCGTTCAGCCCTTGCTCGAGCTCCAGGGTGACGCGCTCGAGGGGCGTGAGCGGCGCGTAACCGACGCCGATGGATGTGTCGTTCGAGAGAGGCGCCCCCTCTCGCTCGCGGGCGAAGAGCTCGGCCAGGTCGACGGATGCCGGTCTCACCATGCAGTGAATCCGCAGGTGACGCTCCGCGTCGAGTGCGTGGAGGTGCTCTCGCAGCCACTTGCGCGCGCTCTCCACCGCGAGCTCTTCGACAGGCACCGTCACCCCCGCTGCGCTGGTCACGGCGCGGCCCGCCAGGTAGAGCTCTATCGGCTCGACCACCTCTCCACCACCGAACCGCGCTCGGGCAGTGCCGCCACGAAGGAGCGCCTTGTCGACGTTGTGGTGAAGGATGGTGCCGAATCGCTCGAGGTAGAAGCGGGAGAGCGCGAGCGAAAACTGCTCGGCGAGGGCGTCGCAGAGGGTATCGGGGTGCCCGAGGCCCTTCCGTTCGACGATCTCCACGCCGAGGCCGTGGTCCGAGTGCTCGATGGCTTCGACTACGATGTTCATCCTGACCGTTACCCGCAGATCGGCTGACGCGAAGCGCCGTCCGTCGTCATGCGATTTCCCTGCCATGACCGACACGGTCCCCGGCCTCTGGCACGGCCGATGCTCCAAACCGGTCAAGGACAATGGAACCGACGGGCGAAGAAACCAAATTTCGGCTGCTTCGTGAGGCAATGGTCGAGCATCAGCTGCGTGACCGCGACATCAGGGACCCGCGAGTCTTGCGCGTGATGGCGAAGATTCCGCGCCACCTGTTCGTGCCGCCAGAGCTCTGCTGGCGAGCGTACGAAGATCGACCGCTCCCGATCGGCGATGGGCAGACCATCTCGCAGCCTTACATGGTGGCGAAGATGGTCGAATCGCTGGCGCTCACGGGCACCGAGCGTGTCCTCGACGTCGGCACCGGCTCCGGTTATCAGGCGGCGGTCCTCGCCGAGCTCGCGCGGGAGGTATGGTCCATCGAGATCATCCCCTATCTCGCCAAGATCGCGCGCTCCCGTCTCCAGGACTTCGGCTACACCAACGTTCACGTGGTGACCGGCGACGGGAGTCTCGGGCTTCCAGAGCACGCGCCTTACGACGCCGTGGTCGTCGCTGCGGCCGCGTCCAGCACGCCGGAGCCGCTCATCGACCAGCTCACGCCGGCGGGACGCCTCGTGATCCCTGTCGGCGACGACGATGGTCAAATGCTGAAGCGCCTTTCGCGCCAGACGAACCGCGCCTCGACGGATTCGCTGCTCCCCTGCGCCTTCGTCCCCCTCACCGGTGAGCTCGGCAGAGCGCGGGTGATCCCTCCGGCGACTTCACGCTGAAAGTTCACGGCCGGTGGCTTCGTGCGCGGCGCCGCGGGTCGTGCGCGTGGGCGCAATTGCTGCACGCCGCACGTCAGGGTGCTCGCGTCGGGAGCGGAAATCCGGCTCGTTCAGTCTTGGCGCGGGACGTGCTGGAAGGGGCGACCGAGAAGAAACGTTGAGAGCAAGCCATGGATATTCGAGTCACATTCTCGGGCGATAAGCGGATCGACGCGCATGTCGGAGATCACGTCGTGAAGACGGACCAATCCCCCGAGCACGGCGGGGCGGGGTCCGCTCCGGAGCCGTTCGACCTGTTTCTTTCCTCCATCGCGATCTGCGCGGGCGCTCACGTGCTCGCGTTCTGCCAGGCTCGCAGCATTCCGACCGAGGGCATCCAGCTCGTGCAGCGACATCGCTTCGACGAGTTTTCCCATCGGCTCGAGTGCGTGGATCTCGAGCTCACGCTACCGCGCAACTTTCCCGAAAAGTACCGCGCGGGCATCGTGAAAGCAGCCGAGGGATGCAGGGTGAAGCGCGTCCTGACGTCGCCGCCCAATGTCGGCGTGACGCTGCACGTCCACGACGTGGCTCCCTGGAGTCAGGCCACCAACGGGGGGCCTTAGCCAGGCCTTAGCCCCCCGCACCTTCGCTTTCGGCGAACTGCTCCCCCCGCCGCCTTCGGCGTGCTCGCTCCGCTCGCGTCGTTCCGCATCTTTGACGGGAGATGCAGCGCCGACGCCGTCGTTCAATCACGCGCAGAGCGAAGCGTCGGCGTGGAGCTCGCTCCCGGCTGCGGTCGCTCGCGCGGTGCTGCGGATGCACGACTCGGGGGGGACCGTCATTGGGTCGCTCGAGTCGTCGCTCTCGCACGCGGCGTCCTCGAGCGCCCGCACGAACGACTGGACGTCCTCGTATCGATCACCCGGCCGGAACGACGTCGCGCGCTGCAGGACGAGGTCGAAGCCGGATGGCAGCCAGGGAGCTGCCGTCGCGATCGAGGCGAGACGGTCGTTCATTAGCGTGAGGAGCGTCCCGCGCCCGGTTTCCTCGCAGGCGCGCTTGCCGGCGAAGAGCTCGTACGCCATGACCGCCAGAGAGAACTGGTCGGCGCGCGAGTCGACCGGGGCCGACCCCCACGCCTGCTCGGGGGCCATGTAGCTCGGGGTTCCTCGCGGAGAGAGGGGCGCCGGCTCTTCATCCAGGGGCTCGCCGTGCACTTCCACGCTGATGCCGAAGTCGAGCAGCTTGACGGAATCCGGGCCGACGGAGTTCGGCACCACGAAGACGTTGGTGGGCTTCAGATCGCAGTGCACGACGCCTCTCGCATGCACCTCGATCAGCGCAGCGGCCAGCTCCGACACGATGCGGAGCGCCTCCTCGTACGGAAGCAGGCCTGTCCGCGACATACGGGCCGCGAGCGTCTCGCCCTGCAAGTATTCCATCACGAGGAAGGGGCCCTGCGCACCCTCGTCGAAGTCCAGCACGCGGACCACGTTGGGGTGCTGCACCTTCGCGAGTACCCTTGCCTCGTTCCGGAGCGATTCCAGGACCTCCGGGCAATCCTCCTGGTCCATCGGCGGTAGCTTGATCGCCACACGTTTCCCGAGCGACACGTGGTGCGCCTCGTAGACGCGTCCCATTGCCGTGCACGAAACCAGCCGATCCAGCTCGTAGCCGCCGAGGGTGTCGCCGGCCTTGCAAGACGCCGCTTCTGCCGGAGGCTTTCGAGCCGAAAAAGCGGTCTCCGTGGAATCGATCATGATTGCATCCGAGGTATCTCGAGCCCGCGTTGGCCGGGCCGGCAGAGAGGTGGATGCACGACCTGTGCCGACACCGAACCATCGAGCATTGCCGTTGCGGGCCCGCTTGCACGCGATTACCTCGAGAAAAAATGGGCGCAATCTGGCTCAGCGAGCGCATCGAGCGGGTGGCCGGTGTGTCAGCGCGACAGCACAGCCCATGTTCGGGATGTGGCACGAACTCCACGGTGGAGGAGCCCGGGAGGGTCCAGCGCTGCCCCGGCGCCGAGCCCAGCGCCAAGGCACCCTGACCGCGTCACGCACCCCGTGACAGCTTCACACGAGCGAGCTGCGAGTAGAGCTCGATGCGTCGGGCGACGCCTCGCTCCGCGTGCGCACAGAGCGCGAGGTAGTGCGCGCCGTCGACGTTCTCTCCGGCGGAGAAGCGGGCCTCGCCGCGCATGTAGTCGGAGACCGTCGCCTTGCCCGGCACCACGTCGAGCACGAGGGGGGGCTCGCCGAGCGCGCCACGGCGCGGATCGAAGCGGAAGAGCGGCCACATGCCGGAGTCCACCGCGAGCCTTTGCTGGTGGAGCCCGAGAGACAGGTCGTAACCGTGTGCGATGCATGGGGAGTAGGCGATGATGAGCGACGGGCCCGGGTAAGCCTCCGCCTCCGCGAACGCGCGCACGGTCTGCGCGTCCTTGGCGCCGAACGCGACGCTCGCGACGTACACGTGGCCGTACGTCATCGCATACAGCCCCAGATCCTTCCTGGCCGTGTCCTTGCCGGACGAAGCGAACTTCGCCGACGCACCGAGCGGCGTTGCCTTCGACCGCTGTCCTCCGGTGTTCGAATACACCTGCGTATCGAGGACGAGAATGTTGATGTCGCCGTTCGACGCGAGCACCTGATCGAGACCGCCGAACCCGATGTCATAGGCCCAGCCGTCGCCGCCGACGAGCCAGACACTCTTCTTCACCAGATAGTCGCCAAGCGTTGCGAGCCGCAGTGCGTCCTTCGTATCGATTCCGGCGAGCGCCCGCGCAAGCTCGGCCACGCGCGCGCGCTGATCGGCGATCCCAGTCTCCGTGCTCTGATCGGCTCCGAGGAGCGCGCCGACGAGCTGTTCCGGCAGCCTCGTCGCGAGCGCCAACAGGCGTCGTCGCGCTTCTGCGACGTGCGCGTCGAGCGCGAGCCGCATTCCGTAGCCGAACTCCGCGTTGTCCTCGAACAGCGAGTTCGCCCACGCCGGGCCGCGCCCTGCCGCGTCCATCGCGTACGGCGTGGTGGGCAGGTTCGCCCCGTAGATCGACGAACAGCCGGTCGCGTTCGCCATCATGAGGCGATCACCGAAGAGCTGCGTGAGGAGCTTCAGGTACGAGGCTTCGCCGCAGCCGGCGCACGCGCCCGAGAACTCGAAGAGCGGCTGGTAGAGCTGCGAGTTTTTCACGTCCAGGTGGACGCGACGACGGTCGACCTCGGGCAAGCCGAGGAAGTACGCGTAGTGCTCGCGTTCGGACTCCAGCAGCGGCGCAAGGGGCGCCATCTCGAGCGCCTTGTGCCGGGGCTCCGTCTTGCTCTTCGCAGGACAGACCTCGACGCAGAGTCGGCACCCCGTGCAGTCCTCGGGAGCGACCTGCAGCGTGTAGGACTCGCCTGCGAGCTCGGGGCCCTTCCAGGGGACGGACTTGAAGGCGGCGGGGGCCGACGTCGTCGGTGGATACACCTTCGCGCGGATCGCGGCGTGAGGGCACACGAGCGCACACTTGTTGCACTGGATGCAGATATCGGTGTCCCACACGGGGATCTCGCGTGCGAGCCGGCGCTTTTCCCATCGGGATGTACCGGTCGGCCACACGCCGTCGACGGGAAACGCGCTCACCGGCAGGGAGTCGCCGCGACCGGCGAGCATGACGGCGGTCACCCGTTGTACGAACGTGGGCGCCTCGGACGGCACCAGGGGGCGGTGGGGCCGGGCGTCCCTCACCGCATCGGGCAGAGCCGTCAGCTCTTCGAGTCGCGCGAGGGCGGCGTCCACCGCGGCGAGGTTCTCGTTCACGACCTTCTCGCCTTGCTTCCTGTAGGCGTGCTGGATGGCGCGTTTCGTCTCCTCGAGCGCGAGCTCGAGCGGCACGAGCGAGGACAGGGCGAAGAAGCACACCTGCATCACCGTGTTGATGTGACGTCCGAGGCCCGCGTCCGCGGCCGCGCCGTAGGCGTCGATGACGTGGACGTGGAGCTTCTTGTCGAGGATCTCCTGCTGGACGTCGCCCGGGAGGTGCTGCCAGGTGTCCTTGCCGTACGGGCTGTTCAAGAGGAGTACCGCACCGGGGCGCGCCCGCGCGAGCACCGGCAATCGCTCGAGCAGCTCCCACTGGTGACACCCGACGAAGTCGGCGCGGTCCACCAGGTATGGCTTCTGGAAGGGACGACGCCCGAAGCGCAGGTGCGAGACGGTGACGGTACCGGCCTTCTTCGAGTCGTACACGAAGTACCCCTGCACCTCCCAGTCGCTGTGATCGCCCACGATCTTGATGGTGTTCTTGTTGGCTCCCACCGTCCCGTCCGAGCCCAGACCGAAGAAGACCGCCTGGTAAAGGTCCTTTTCGATCGGCTCGAAGTCGTCTGGCACGTCGAGCGACTCGTGCGTGACGTCGTCGACTATCCCGACGGAGAAGTGACGACGAGGCGTCTCGCGCTCGAGCTCGTCGAAGACGGCGTCCGCCATGGCCGGCGTGAACTCCTTCGAGGAGAGCCCGTAACGACCGCCGAGCACCTGCACCGCGCCGGCCCGGCCGCCCTCCGCGAGAGCGGAGACCACGTCCAGGTAGAGCGGCTCGCCCACTGCCCCCGGCTCTTTCGTGCGATCGAGCACCGCGAGGTGCGTCACCGACGCCGGCAGCCGCTCGAGGAACCGCTCGACGGCGAAGGGGCGGTACAGCGCGACCCTCACCATGCCCACGCGACGACCCACGGCTGAAAGCTCGCGCACCGTCTCTGCGACCACATGAGTGGACGAACCCATGGCGACGACGACCGAGTGCGGCTCGGGGTGGCCGACGTACTCGAAGAGCTCGTGACGCCGGCCCGTGCGCACGGCAAAGCGCTCCATCTCCTCTTCCACGATCGTCGGGCAGGCGCGATAGAACCGGTTCACCGCCTCCCGAGCCTGGAAGAAGGTGTCCGGGTTCTGCGCGGTCCCTCGAAGGCTCGGATGGTCCGGGGTCAGCGCGGCCTGCCGGCGCGCGTCGATCCATCGGTCGTCGATCAGCGCCCGGAGGTCGTCGTCCTCGAGCTCGTGCACCTGGACGAGCTCGTGAGAGGTCCGGAAGCCGTCGAAGAAGTGCAGGAACGGCACGCGGCTCCGCAGGGTCGCTGCCTGTGCGATGCAGGCGAAGTCATGCGCCTGCTGGCCAGAGGCGGATGCGAGAAGCGCGAAGCCGGTCTGACGGCACGCCATCACGTCGGAGTGGTCGCAGAAGATGCTGAGCGCGTGGCTCGCGACGGTCCTCGCGGCGACGTGGATGACCACCGATTGAAGCTCGCCGGCCATCTTGTAAAGGTTCGGCACCATGAGCAGCAGCCCTTGCGACGCGGTGAACGTCGTCGCCAGGGCGCCCGCCTCGAGCGCACCGTGAAGCACTCCGGCTGCCCCTCCCTCGGATTGCATCTCGACGAGGGTCGGTACGTCGCCCCACAGGTTCTTCTGGCCGCGGCCGGCCCACTCGTCGCAGAGCTCGCCCATCGCGGACGCGGGAGTGATGGGATAGAGCCCGATCACCTCGTTCAGTCGGTAAGCCACCGATGCGACGGCCTCGTTGGCGTCCATCGTCCGGGTGCGAGGTTTCGGCATGTGGATCCCGGCTGCAGCATGCGTGCCGGGTCGTCGACGGGGCCAGCGGCGGCGTGT
>CAYUAW010000026.1:11541-32568 GCA_964442485.1 uncultured Polyangiaceae bacterium | reverse complement strand
TCCCGCCTCAGGCCCTGGACGAAGGCCGATTCGAGAGGCGCGGCACGTCGCGTCCGACGGGCAGGCTCATCAGCTCGGCGAGCGCCTCCACAGGAGCGAGCCCGCTGTGGACGATGCGATGAACGCGATCGACGAGCGGCATCTCGAGCCCGTGGAGACGAGCGAGCTCGTGCGCCGACGAGGAGGCGTAGACGCCCTCCGCCACCATGCCGAGGTGCGCGATGATGTCGTCGAGCTTCTCCCCGCGGGCGAGCGCAGCGCCGACGCGATGGTTGCGTGAAAGGGGGCTCGCGCAGGTGACCATGAGATCCCCGATGCCGGCGAGCCCGGTCATGGTCGTGGCCTCGGCGCCCATCGCGAACGCCAGCCGCGTGAGTTCGGTCATCCCGCGCGTCACGAGGAACGCCTTTGCGTTTTCGCCGATGTGCATCTCGTCGGCGATGCCCGCGGCGATGGCCACGACGTTCTTCAGCGCCCCGCAGAGCTCGACTCCCAGCACGTCGGTGCCCGCGAAGACCCGCAGCTGCTGCGATGCGAGCACGCGGCGCGCCTGCTCGACGACGCGGGGGAACGCGGACGCGACGACCGTCCCTGCCGGAAGACCGCGAGCGATCTCCGCGGCGATGTTCGGCCCCGCGAGCACGCCGAGCTGCCGCACACACGTCTCTTCCAGCAAGATCTCCGACATGCGACGGTGCGTCCCCATCTCGAGGCCCTTCGTCGCGTGAACGACCAGGTGGTCGGGGCGGAGCGCGCCCCCTGCCGTGCGGCAGGCGTCACGGAACGACTGCGAGGGCACCACCAACAGGACGAGCTCGGCTTCGTCCAGCGCCTCCACCACGTCGGTGACGGCCCTCACTCCCGGGTCGAGCGAGAGCCCCCGCACGGAGCGCTCGTTCGAGCGGCGTTCGTTGATCTCGTCCCGCTGAAGCGGATCGCGCGTGAAGAGCCGGACGACGTGCCCGTTCTTCGCGGCCAGGTGCGCGAGGGTCGTTCCCCAGTTGCCCGCGCCGAGGACTGCCGTCTTGATGGGCTCCGTCGCGACCTTCATGATCACCCTCCGTCATGTTGCCGCTGCGGCAGAAAGTCTGGTTCGCCCATCAGGGCGTAACCGGAGAGTCTATTTCCGTAGTAGAAGGTCAGGTTCGCGTCGCCCACGAAGATGCGATCGCCGCGGCGTTCGAGGACGGGCGCCGCGTGGTACGTCGCGAAGGTGGCGAGCGCCTCGTCGAGCACGTCTTCCGGGGATGCCGCTCGCAGGGTGTCCGGGATGCGGATCCTGGAAGCCGCCGCGAGCTCCCGGACCTCGTGCAGGGCGCGGGAGAGCTCCTCGCACGCTGCGGCAACGCTCACCGACGCATCGGGCAAGACGCTCCGGAGGAAGCGAAACGGGTCCGGTTCTCGCCGCTCGCGCCGGAGCAGCGCGAGCACCGCGAACGCCGTCACGCTGGTCGGTAGCACCAGATTGTCGCGCCGGTAGGAGGCGAGCAAGCGAGAAGCGAGCAGCCGCGTGTACGCGGCGTCCCGCGCGTCGTCTTCCTCGAGCCGCCCGTTCACCATGAAGTACTGGCGGGCGTCCACCATGCGGCCACGCGGGTCGTGCGATCCGCCCCTTTCGTCCACGTCGTTGCCGACCACGTCGAGCGCGCGGCCGATGGTGACGTACACGCGGTGATCGAGCTTCGTGAGTCCACCGAGAAAATCGAGCCATCGCTTCGGCCGCTCGAATTCGTCGCGCACGTCGATGTAGTGTGAGCCTCCCTCGGCTCGCAGAAAATCCTCGACGAGGCTCGAGGCTTCGAGCACCAGGGGGTAGGTGATTGTGCAGGGGACCACGAAGAGGCCGGCGCGCGGCGCGTTCGCGGCGATCGTGCGCCGGAACGCGACCGGAGCCGTCCCGAGCAGACCGAGCTTCAGTCGAGTCTCGAGAGCGCCGGAGCGGCTGCGAGTGCCGCCGGCGAAGAACAGGTTGTGCTGCCCTCGCTCGAGCAGCACCGTCAGGTACTCCTTCAGTGTGTGGCGATACAGCGGATCGGTCTTCTTGCGATCGACCGTGTACGCCCCGAGGTTTCTCATGAAGAAGCCGATGGTGCCGCTCGAGAACAGGTTCAAACCGGCGCCATAGGCGAAGGGGGGCAGGCCCTGACGGTAGATGGCCGAGCCCAGGACGACGGAGTCCAGGTTCGAGGCGTGGGTCGGTGCGAGGACGACTGTCCCGATGCGGGCCAGCTCGCGCAGCGCCGAGATCTCGCCGTCCACGACGATGCGGTCGTCCACGTCGAACAGACGAGGGTCGCCGAGGAGCTTGCCGTGGCCGAACCCGCGGAGCAGCGCTCCGACCGTGTACGGGACGATCCGCGTCGCGATGCCGTACACGCGGGGATCGAAGTGACCCGAGATCTCCGACACGTACCGGCCGACGATGGCCGAGACGAGCTCACCCTGTCGCTCGCGGTTGGCGTGCGTGAGCTCGCGGCGCAGCCACGTCAAGAACTCCTGGTCGGCGGTGGTGCGCGGATCCGGCGCGGCGTGCGAGAGCCGCGTCTGCTCGGCGTAGATCGTCTCGTAGGCGATCTCGTCGAGGCGCGCGCGATGTCCACTGGCTGCAGTCGAGAGCGTGTGCGCCACGACTCGATGTGCCACCGATTGCGCGATGTCGGCGCCGTCCAGCACGCGTACCCGGTGCTCCGGTCGCTTACGTTCCTCGACGCCGCTTCCCCATGAGCGCGACGGACGATGGTCGCTGGCCTCGGTCGTGGTCACGTGGAACACCTCCAGAGCAAGGGTTGCAGCCGTGCGACACCGTACAATCGCACGGGCGCGACGCGTCAGAACGCGAATTGCGCCGTCACGTTGAAAACGCCCGCAAGCACCGAATACTTTCCGCCCATGTCGGGCTGCCGGGAAGGAGACGAGAGGCTCGCGTTGGTGTTCTGGCCGGTGGTGTCCCTCGGGAGGTAGACGAGCTGCATGTAACCGAAGCCCACCGAAAGACGCGGTATCACCGCGACGATTGTGCCCGCGGAGAACGAGAGCGAGTTGCCGTCGAGGATCACCGGGTCGTAGGTTCGCGCCGGAACCGCGTTCGACGAATAGCCGGTGCCGAGCAAGAGCTCGACTCGTTCGCTCGGCCAGTAGCTCGCCGACGCTCGCAACCCGAAGGTGTCGTGGAAGTCGCGGGGCTGGTTGACGATCACCTGACTACCCGCCCGCGCCGAACCGTCGGGGTTCAGGTCGCAACTGGACCCTGCGCGGTAGACGCACTGGTGTGAGAGTACGCTCCAGGTCTGAAAGTCGCCGAACAGTCGCAGCTCGACGTCGGGCCTCGGCACGTAGGTGGCGCCCAGCCGAAATACGTCCGGCAGATCCGTGGTGAAGGCGACCTGATTCGTGTCGAGCCTGCCGGTCGAGAAGACCGTCTTCAGCGTGCCGTTCGCCACGATGCCGCCGCCGAACCCCGGCCTGGACTGGTAGGAAGCACCGAGCCGAAGCTTGTTCCCGGGTGCCTTGTAGGTGACGCCGAAGCCGACGCTGCCGTCCCAGGAATGAACGTCCAGGAGCGAGCGTCCCTCGCTTCGGATGTCATTGCCGCCCGACGGTTCGCGCGCCTGACTGATCTCGACGGCGGTCTGGATGAGGTTTCCGGTGACGCCGACGCTGACCGGCCCGAAGTCGTATGCCGCGCCGAGGGTGAAGAACGACGACCTCAGCGTGCCAGAGATGATTGCCCACCGCGCGACGCCGTCGACGGCGCCGGGATAGGTCGAATTGCCCCGGAAGCGAGCGTTCTGGTCCCACGCGCTTTGACCGCCGAAGGGAGTGAAGAAAGCGAGCCCGACCGCGATCTTTCCGAAGCGATACGTCGCTCCCGCGAACGGCGATGGAACCAGGTTGAGCAGGGTCGATCGCCCCGTGTTGGCGCCCGCCGCGCCAGCCGGCACCGCTGCGTCGCTCGAGCTTGCGGCCCGCTCGTACGTCGCTTGACGCCAGGCCGTGTTCGCGTCGACGTAGAAATGGCCGCCCTCGCTGTCGGCGATCCCGGATGGGTTGTAATACAGCGCCGTTGCATTCGTGGTCGTGGGCGTCCCGTGCTCTCCGCCGAAGCTTGCGATGGAGAAGCCGGAGGCGTGCGCGACCGTGCTTGCGGTCACCACGGACAACACGAGCTCGGCCCCACGCCGGAATTGTCTCATCCGAGGGTACGAAGCACACTTCGAGCCAGCCGTCGGCCTGTGAAAACGGCCTGCACCGCGGTGGTGCTTCCGTGGTGCGGCGCGTGAATTGCAGCGCTTCCCCGCCAATGCGAACGTCGTCATTGCGGAACTCGATGGAGCCACGCTTCGCTGCGGCCCTCGGTGCGACCCTGTTACTGGTCGCGGGCTGCGTCGACCCGGCCGGCGATCTGGACGCATTCCAGAAGCGCCTCGTACACGCTCCGCCGGCGGATGCCGGGCCGGATACCGGTAGTGACTCTGCCGGGTGCGGAATCTCGCCGGGCTTCATTCAGGGGCAATACCTGCTGACGATCTCCGTCTCCATCGCCCCGAGCAAACCGCTGCTCGCTCTTGCCGACGTAACCACGCCCGCGTTCCAGGGTGGAACCGGTATCGCTCTCACCGCGCAGGCGCTCTCGGCCACCGATCGGACCACGCCCGTTGACTCTCCCGTCTCGTTCGGTCCATTTGCCGTCGGCTCGGACGGAACCTTTCGAGCGGAGCTGTCGGGGCTCACGGTGTCGGGTGGCGCGAACCCGATCACCCCGGGCGCCGCCATCTCCTCGAACCTCGTACTCGTCGGCAACCTTTGCGCGCACGACGGCCTTTTTTGCGGTGCCGCAAGCGGTCAAGCGACCAGCCCCATCAACCTGGATCTCTCGGGATCGACGTTCACGCTCACACCTCCAAGCGAGGCGGGCACGTTTCCCGTGCAGCCGACCATCGATTGCAAGGGCACCCTCGCCGATCCGTTGTGAGCTCGACCGGGCCGGCGGGCGTTGGCCCGGCGCTTGCGTCGATCGCGTCCCATGGCGAGGGAATTCGACGAGCTCGTGAGCGTGTATCTCGACGCGTGCAGTCAATTCGAGGAGCGCGAGCTGTTCGGCACGAAGCATCCCGATGGCTGGAAGTGGACCACCTACGGCGAGTTTCGGACGATGGTGGATCGACTGCGCGCCGGCCTTTCCGAGCTCGGCGTCGGACCCGGGGATCGTGTGGCCATCGTCTCGCGAAACCGTATCGAATGGGCGGTCGCGTGCTATGCGACCTACGGGCTCGAAGCTGCGTTCGTCCCCATGTACGAGGCGCAGCAGGCGGAGGAGATCCGCTTCATCCTGCAGGATGCGGGAGCGAAGGTCGTGTTCGTGTCGACGACCGCGACTTACGGGACCCTGCGGCGCCTGCAGCCCGAACTGCCGGCGCTCCAGCACGTGATCGGCTTCGATCTGCCGGGGAGTAACCCCGATTCGTACGCCCACCTCTTGCAGCGAGGCGACGCAAAGCAGGTGGCCCCGCGAAGGCCCGCGCCGACGAGCCTGGCGGGAATCGTCTACACCTCGGGGACCACGGGGCAGCCGAAGGGTGTCCTCCTGAATCATCGCAACCTGAGCTCGAACCTGAATGCCATCCGAGACGCATTTCCCATCTCGAAGGACGAGCGGAGTCTCTCCTTCTTGCCCTGGGCGCATTCCTACGGGCAGACCTGTGAGCTCCACTACCTGCTCAGCGCGGGCGCGTCTTCGGCGCTCAACGACGATCTGAGAAACCTCGTCACCAACATGAGCGCGGTCAAGCCGACCGTGCTCGTTGCCGTGCCGCGCATCTTCAACAAGATCTACGAATCGGTGGTCGAGCGGGTAGGCTCCCACTCGAAGCTCGTTCGCAGGCTGTTCGCCGACAACCTCGAGGGCCATGTGCACGAACGCAAAGGCGAGCACGTCGGACCGCTCCGCAAGGCGGAGATGCTGCTCGGCGACAAGCTCTTCTTCGCGAAGGTGCGAGAGCGGCTCGGCGGTCGGTTGAAGTTCGTCATCAGCGCGAGCGCATCCCTGAACTCCGATGTCGCGGAGTTCATCGAGGCGCTCGGCATTCCGATCTACGAGGGGTACGGGCTCTCGGAGACGAGCCCGACCGTTTCCATGAACCGCCCCGGAGCCCGCAAGCTCGGAACGGTGGGTTTGCCGATCCGCGACGTCCGCATCGAGATCGATCGGAATATGACGGGTGACGAGGTCGTCGGCGAGATCGTCGTGTACGGTCCGAACGTGATGGTCGGCTATCACAACCGACCCGAAGAGACCCGTGGCGCGCTCACGCCCGAAGGAGGCCTGCGCACCGGGGATCTCGGGTACCTGGACGACGACGGCTACCTGCACATCGCGGGCAGGATCAAGGAGCAGTACAAGCTCGACTCGGGCAGATACGTCATGCCCGGTCCGATCGAGGAGCGACTGTCGCTCTCGCCTTACATCGCCAACGTGATGCTGTACGGCGACAACCGCCCGTACAACGTGGCCGTCGTGGTTCCCGAGCGCACGACCCTTAGCGCCTGGGCGGACGCGCACCACGTCGATCTGGACGCGAGCAAGGCGCCCACGGAGCTCATCGATCTGCTGCAGACCGAGATCCACGAACACAGCCAGGGCCTCCGGCCTTACGAGATTCCGAGGCGTTTCGTCGTTGCGAAGGAAGACTTCGGAACCGAAAATGGGCTGCTCACTCCCACACTGAAGCTCAAGCGCAAGAACGTGCTCGAACGATACGGCGCCGAGCTCGAAGCGCTCTATGCGACTTCGCAGCCGGAGCAGACGGGCGCTCGGACATCGGTGTCGGGGCCCTGAGGACTTCCCGAGTCGACCCGACGTCGCCCACCGACTGCCCCCGGTGAACGCTCTCGGTCAGCGGGCCGATGCGTCTCGTGGTCGACGAGCGCAATCAATTTCGGCGTTTTAACACCCTCCAGTCATTCTCATCGACCGCTGGCGCCAAAGGCCCATAGTCGATCTGACATTTTGGCCTCCAATCAACAATCGAAGCGAGCAGGCGACCTCACCGTTCGCTGTCGCGACCAGCTGATCGCCGAGCTCGCCCGCAAGGACGCCGAACTCGCGGACGCTCGCGAACAGCTGGAGCTCGCCGCGCAGAATCTGCATACAAGAGACGAGTCAGCGGCTCGATGTCTAGCGGAAGAACGCGCGGCGGGCGCCCGATTCCGCGCGCTCCTCGACTCCGCTCCCGATGCCATGGTCGTGGTGGACGACGGCGGAACGATCACGCTGGTCAACGCGCGCACCGAGAGCATGTTCGGGTACGCGCGTGCAGAGCTCGTCGGGCAGAGCCTCGAGCTCCTGGTTCCCGAACGGTTCAGGGCAGGGCACCTCCGCCACGTTCAGGGCTTCTTCGCAAACCCCAATGCTCGACCTATGGGCTCCGGTCTCGAGCTGCACGGTCGCCTGAAGGACGGGACGGAGATCCCGATCGAGGTGAGCCTCAGCCCCCTCAGGATGGGCGGCAAGACCACCGTCTCCGCGGCGCTCCGCGACATCTCCGAGCGAAGGCGGATGGAGGCGTCGGCGCGCCTCGTCTCCGAGCGTCTCGCGAGCGCGGTGGAGAGCGTCGAGGACGCGTTCGCGCTCTTCGACGACCATCATCGTCTCGTCCTCTGCAACAGCGTCTACCGGAGGCTCATCGGAGAAGCCGTCGCTGGTCCCCTGGTTGGAATGCCGTACCACCAGCTGCTCGACGCCTGGATGGACGGGATCGCCTTTGCCGACGATGCACAGCGCGTCGCGTTCCGTGTAGAGCGGTCGCGCGGACAGCACAGGCCGACGCCGCTGGACGTCCGGATGAAGGACGGACGCAGTCTCCGTCTGACCGAGCGTCGTACGGCGGAGGGCGGCACCGTCAGCGTCATCTGGGATCTGACGGACGACGTGCGGCTCTCGGAGGAGCTGAAACAGGCGCGCCGCGCTGCAGAAGCGGCGAGCGGCGCCAAGAGCGATTTCGTCTCCTCCATGAGCCACGAGCTACGTACGCCGATGAACGCCATCCTCGGTTTTGCTCAGCTCCTGCAGCGGGACAAGCGCGAGCCGTTGTCCATCCGTCACAAGGAGCGGGTCGACCAGATATTGAAGGGGGGCGAGCACCTCTTGCGCCTGATCGACGACATCCTGGATCTCTCGCGCATCGAGGCCGGTGTGGTCTCCGTGTCGCTCGAGCTCGTCGGCGTCGCCGAGGTGCTCTCGGAGGTGATGACGACGCTCGAATCGCTGGCTGCGCAGCAGGGTATTCACGTCGAGGTGGAGCCGCTGCCGGAGGACCTGCCGATGGTCATGGCCGATCGGACGCGTTTCGCGCAGATCCTCATGAATCTCGGTTCGAACGCCATCAAGTACAACCGGCCCTCCGGGAAGGTGGTGTTCACCGTATCCTCGGGTGAAGACCGGGTCTCCGTCACCGTGTGCGACACGGGCTACGGCATTCCCGCAGACAAGCAGAAGAAGCTCTTTCAGCCATTCCAGAGAGCAGGACAGGAGCTCGGCTCGATCCAGGGGACCGGCATCGGGCTCGTCATCACCCGAAAGCTGGCGGAGCTGATGAAGGGAGAAGTCGGGTTTCGGAGCGTGCACGGTGAAGGGTCCGAGTTCTGGGTGTCGGTCCCCGTCCACAGCGGGGACACGAGTGGAAGCGAGCCGCCGACCGTTCGCAACCAGGACTTCAAGCGTGTCGGGGCAGGCGGCGGGGTCATCCTGTACGTCGAGGACAATCCCGCCAACGTCACCTTCATGCGAGGCCTCGTGAGCTCCCTCCCGGACGTCGAGCTGCTGACGGCGCCGACCGCGGAGGAGGGGCTCCGGCTGGCGCGCGCGCATCAGCCGAGCGCGATCATCATGGACATCAACCTTCCTGGCTCGAGCGGCGTCGACGCGCTGCGGGCGCTTCGTTCCGCGATCGAGACGAGGGCGATCCCCGTGATCGCGCTCACCGCCGCCGCGACGGAGCGCGACCGAAAACAGGGAGTGCGGGCAGGCTTCCACCGGTATCTGACGAAGCCGGTGCAGGTCGACGAGCTCCTCTCGGCCCTCGAAGAAGTCCTGGGTCGAGCAGTCGCGGCTGCTCGGGCGTCGTCGCCTGCTCTTCAGTGCTGCGACGAAGGTCGCGATTCGGGCGCTTCCGCGCCGTGAACCGTCAGCACCGGCACGGACGACGTCCGCACGATCTTTTCGGCGACACTTCCGATGACTGCGTGAGCGAGGCCCTTGCGACCGTGAGTGCCCATCACGATCAGATCGGCCTTCGACTCCTCGCGCACCGCGAGGATCTCCTGCCACGGCGAGCCGAGCCGGAGGCAGCCCTTTGCGCCCGGGCAGCGCTCGACGATCGCCTTCATCGTCGCGTCGAACTGCGTGCGGGCCGCCTCGATCACGGGCGTCAGCAGATCGAAGGCGGTATAGGCCATTCCCTCGTACGTGTACGCCGGGATCTCGTAGGTGTGGACGACCGTCAGCCTGGAGTCGTATTTCTTCACCAGATCCAGTGCGATTTCCAGGGCCGCCTGCGAGGACGCGCCGAAGTCGGTCGGTACGAGCACGTGCTTGAATTCGGTCATCGTTTCTTCTCTGGTTGGATGTTCACTCGTAGCGAAGGGCGTCTATTGGATCGAGGCGCGAGGCCTTGCGTGCTGGGAATAGACCGAACACGACGCCCACGAAAGCACTGAACGCGAACGAGAGCAGCGCCATCTCGAACCGGATGGAGAAGGGGAATCCGAAGCGCTGCGCCACCACTCGAGCAGCGAGCACTCCGGATGCGACGCCGGCCACGCCGCCTGCCATTGCGAGGGAGATGGCTTCGACCAGGAACTGCGTGAGGATGTGCCAGGGCTTCGCTCCGACGGCCATGCGCACGCCGATCTCCCGCGTCCGCTCGGTGACGCTGACCAGCATGATGTTCATGATGCCGATGCCACCGACGAGCAGCGAGACGACGGCGATTGCCGCGAGCAAGCCGGTCAGCGCCTTCGTCCCTTGCTGCTGCGCCGTGGCGAGCTCCGTCAGGTTCCTCACCGAGAAGTCGTCCTCGTTGTCGGCGGTGAGATGGTGGCGCTCACGTAGTATCGCGGTGATCTCTGCCTGCGCGCGCGACGTCTCGGCCGAAGTGGTCGCGCTCACCAGGATGGCGCCGGCGATGAAGTTCATCAGACCGCCCTGGATCTTCGTCTGGAAGGTGGTCACCGGGACGATGGCGACGTCGTCGTAGTCGGAGCCCATGGGAGACTGCCCCTTTCGCTCGAGGATGCCGACGACCTGGAACGGCGTGGAGCGCACGCGCACGGTGCGACCGATGGGAGAGACGCCGGGGCCGAAGAGCTTGTCAGCCGCGGTCTGCCCGAGCACGATGACCTTCGCGCCCGAATCGACGTCGTCCTGACCGATGAGCGATCCAGCGGCGATCTTCCAGGCGCGGATCTCGAAGAAGTCCGTGCTGGTTCCGGTGACGCCAGTGGTCCAGTTCGCGTCCTCCGACCGGATCGTCACGCGTGCGTTCAGGGCGGGAGCTGCCAGCCACACCGCGGGGGCCTGGGTCTTTATCGCGCGCAGATCTTCCCAGGTGAGGGTCGGCATCGAACCGAAGCCGCCCATCACGCCGCCGGACGACGTGGAGCCGGAGAGCACGATGAGGAGGTTCGTCCCCATCGCGGCGAAGATGCCTTCCACGCGGGACTTTGCGCCCTCGCCGACCGCGACCATCGAGATCACCGAGGCAACGCCGATCACGACGCCGAGGGTGGTCAGGAGCGACCGCGTCTTGTTCCGCAGGAGGGCGCGCAGTGCCAGAGGGAATGTCTGCCCGATGTTCATGCGGCCTCGGCCTTTGCGACGTCGTCCGCGGCGAGCCGCGGCGTCTGGCGTTCGTCGGACAGCACCTTGCCGTCCTTCACCACGATGACCCGCGATGCGTAGCTCGCGACGTCGGGCTCGTGAGTCACGTAGAGGATCGTGAGTCCCTCCTTCCACAGCTGCTGGAACAGGGCCATGACCGCCGCGCTCGTCTTCGAGTCCAGATTGCCGGTGGGCTCGTCGGCGAGCACGAGGCGCGGTTGATTGACGATGGCGCGCGCGATCGCCACGCGCTGCTGCTGGCCGCCCGAGAGCTGGGACGGCCGATGGTGGAGCCTCTCGCCCAGGCCGACGCGCACGAGCGCGGCCGTCGCGCGCTCTCGTCGCTCCTGCCGCCGGAGCCCTGCGTACACCAGCGGCAGCTCGACGTTCTCGATGGCGCTGGTACGGGGCAAGAGGTTGAAGCTCTGGAAGACGAAGCCGAGAAGCTCGTTGCGGATCTCCGCGAGCTGCCCGCGGCTGAGCTGCGACACGTCTCGCCCCGAGAGCACGTAGCGGCCCGTGGTCGGTCGATCCAGGCAGCCGAGGACGTTCATCAGCGTCGACTTGCCGGAGCCGGAAGACCCCATGATCGCCACGAACTCACCGACCTCGACGCGGAGGTCCACGCCGTCGAGGGCGTGGAGCTCCTCGTTGCCCAGCACGTAGGTCTTCGTCAGGGCCTCGGCGACGATGAGCGGCTCGCCCATGTCACGTCCCCCGCTTCGTCGCGTCGGTTGCGGATTCCGTGATGGTCAAGTCTCCGGCGCGGAGATGGCCGCTGACGACCTCCGTGAAAGTCCCGTCGCTGATGCCGATCCGGATCGTCTCCGGCGTGCCCTTGCCGTCGCGCGAGACCCACACGACTCGCTCCTCGGGATCGGCTGGCGACGGCGGCGCCGTCACCCCGATGGCCGAGAGCGTCCCGCGGTCGGGCCTGAACCGGAGCGCGGCGTTCGGCACTCGAAGGACCTCGGCCTTCTCCGAGTAGACGACGGTGACGTTCGCCGTCATGCCGGGCTTGAGGAGACGCTCGAAGTTTTCCACGTCGATGACGGCGTCGTAGGTGACGACGTTCTGCACCGTCTGCGCGTTGTCGCGGACCTGACGGACAGTGCCCTGGAACGAACGCGACGGGTAAGCGTCCACCTTGAAGGTCACCTGCATGCCCGCGTGGATCCTGCCGACGTCCGCCTCGGCCACGTTCGTGTCCACCTGCATCCGGGTGAGATCCTGCGCGATCGTGAAGAGCGTCGGTGCCTGCAGGGTGGCAGCGACGGTCTGCCCAACGTCGACGTTGCGCGAGATGACGATGCCGTCGATGGGCGATACGATGGTCGTGTAGCGAAGGTTCAGCTCGGCCTGCGCGAGCGCCGCATCCGATTGCAGTACCGCCGATTGCGCGGAGTCGACGTCCGCGCGGGCGACTCCGAGCGCCGCCTCGCTGGTGTCCAGCTCCGCGGACGAGACGAGCTGCTCGGCGTGGAGGGCCTTCGTGCGCGCGTATTGCCGATCTGCGTTGATGCTCTGCGCGAAGGCGCGGGCGACCGCGGCCTTCGCTGCTGCCCGGTTTGCGCGTGCCTGCGCGGCGGCGGCTTTGAAGAGTGACGGTTCTATCTTCGCGACGACCTGGCCCCTCGTCACGCGCGAGCCGTAGTCGGCGAAGAGTGCCTCGATTCGCCCCGAGACCTGGCTGCCGACGCTGACCGTCACCAGCGCGGAGAGCACACCGGTGGCCGTGATCTTCGCGGAGATCGCGCCGCGGTCGAGCGCCGCGGTCTGGAAGTGAACGGGTGACTCTTTCCTGCTCATCGCCGTGCGCAGACCGAGCACTGCCGCTACGATCAGCGCGAGAATGGCGGCAGAAGCGACGCTGAGCCGGACGACGCGAGCGCCGTGAGGAGCGCGCCCGGTCCCCGGCGGAGCGGTCGAGAGCGCGTGTGTGGCGGAGACCTCGGTTTGCACGGTCGCCTTCGTTGCAGCGACCGTGCCGGATGTCCGGGAAGCGAACGCAAGGTGCGATTGGGCGAAGTAGCCGCGCCCGCTAAGGCTCGACCGTGGCGCGAGCGCAGGCTTTGCGCGACGAATGCAAGGGACGCACGTTCGGCGCCGCTGCGCGACGGCGTGAGAGAAGTGGAGAGCGTCGTTTTTGCGCGAAGAAGGCTCCGCCCTCGCCACAGCGAACCGCTGGGCGATTGGCACGCGGCTCGCAGACGGCTCTGGACAGGACGCTCGCCGCGGCTCCGACGAGCTCGCGAGAAGCAAGGAGCAGCTCGAATGAACGTTTCACAGTTGATGTGCCGGAACGTCGTCACGTGCGGTCCAACGGATTCGCTGGAGGACGCTGCCCACAAGATGTGGGAGCAGGACCTCGGCTGCCTGCCCGTGGTGGACGACGAGAATCGTGTCATCGGTGTCCTCACCGATCGCGACGCCTGCATGGCGGCATACACGCAAGGGCATTCCCTGAAGGAGATCGAGGTGCAGACGGCGATGGCGCGACACGTCTTCACGCGCAGGCCGACCGATCGATTGCAGGACGTCGAGGCGATCATGCGCGCGCACAGAGTGCGGCGGGTCCCCATCGTCGACGGCAACGGCTGTCTGGTGGGCATGGTGTCGCTGAACGACCTCGCACGGGAGGCCGCGTCGGAGCGCCGCCGGCGCACGCCGGACATTCCCGACAGCGAGATCGTCACGACCATCGCCATCATCGGCGAACCGCGACGCACGCCGAAAGCCGACGCCGCCGAGTGACACGTGTCCCCGGTCACGGCCGGTGCTGCGCACCGACCGTGACGCGCGCTCTACCGCGTATCCGGTACGGCGACGAGCTCGTCGATGTTCGGCTGCAAGGTGATCTCGATCCGGCGGTTCTTGCTGCGACCACTCTCGTTGTCGTTCGAGGCGACGGGGTCGAATTCGCCGTATCCCGACGCCGACAGGAGCTCGGGGGAGAGCCCGCGGGCGACCAGGAAGCGGACGACCTCCACCGCTCTCCCGGTCGAGAGCTCCCAGTTGGAGGGAAAGCGCGCGGTCTGGATGGGCACGTTGTCCGTGTCGCCCGCCACCTGGAAATGTCGGTCGGGGATGCTCTTCAGTACCGTGGCCACCTGGGTCAGCGCCTCGCGACCATCGGGCTTGATGACGGTCTGGCCGGAGTCGAACAGCACGTCGTTGGAGAGCTGGATGACCATCCGGCCGTTGCGCAGCACGACGCTCAGCTGTCCCGAGTCGATCATCCGGTGGAACTTCAGCGCAAGCTCACGGAACAGCGCCGCGCGCACCTCCGCGGCGGACTCGGCCCTGCGAAGCTCTTCCAGGCGGGTCTTGGCGTCCGCGAGCGCGCCCGAGAGCGAGCCCTTCTCTGCCAGCAGGGCGTCCGCGTTCTTGCCGAGGCGCGTGAGCTCCTTCTTCAGCTCCGCCGTCTCGGCGGTCGCGCCGTCTAGCCGCGCCTGCATGTATTGCTTGTCGCGTTGCCCGTCGGTGAGCGCCTTGCTCTGCTGCGCGACGACGCCCTTCGCGTCCCTGAGCTGTGCGCTCTGGTCGGCGAGCTCGGCGAGGGCGCGGGTCACGTCGGAGCTGCACTTCTGTCGCGCGGCATTCGCGTCGTGCGCGTCGCGCACCGCCGTGTCGTACTTCTGCTGCGGAATACCGCAGGCGGCGAGGGCCAGTGCCGCGACGGTCATGTGGAGTGAATTCGACTTGTTCATGGTTGTCCCTGTGGGCTCGACGAGCCGTCACCGACTCCGGAGCAAGTCCGGTGCCATGCTGCGTCGGGGTGCGCCTTTCACCCCGGTCCCGTCGCGTCGTCGCGCCGCGGCCGTCCGCGTATGCAGCGGACGACGGAACCCGTTCAGCGGCGCAATGTGTGCGTGCCGACGACCGACTTGCGCGCGCGCGGTGTCGAGCGACGCGCCTTTCTGTCCGACGCCGCGCCTCGCAAGGCTCCGAGCACGAGTACCGGAATCGCCGCCACGAGCGCCGCGCGCGAGAGATCGTATCCGCCGCAAGCGTCGAATCCGAAGAGCCGTCGGAGCGGCGAAAGTGCGATGGTCCCGAGCGTTACCAGGGACGTTGCGGCGCCGAGCACGAGCGCCGCAATGTTGCGGCTGCCCCCTCTGGACCAGAAACTTGTCACCGTGGACCTCGTGGCGACCAGGATGGCCAGGTTGCCCGCGACGAGCGCGACGAACGCGAGCGCGCGTTGCTCGCCGAAAGGCTTGCCGGCGGCGCGGGCGGCGGCCAGCACGCCGAGCGCTGCGGCCAGCACCAGGAGCCCCGAAAGGAAGGACCACCCGAGCCTCGCCTTCGTCATCAGCGCCTGCTTCGAGGGCCGCGGTGGACGGTCCATCACGTCGGGCTCTTCCGGCTCCATCTCGAAGACGATGGAGGACGCCGGATCGATGATGAGCTCGAGGAATACGATGTGCGCCGGGGCGAGCACCGACGGCCAGCCGAAGAGAGCCGGCAAGAGCGAGAGCCCGGCGATCGGAACGTGCACCGCTACCAGATAGGTGAACGCCTTCTGCAGATTGTCGAAGATGCGTCGACCGACCCGGATGGCGTCGACGATGCCGCCGAAGGAATCGTCCTCCAGGACGAGCTTGGCGGCCTCGCGCGCGACGTCGGTTCCCCGCGCGCCCATCGCCACGCCGACGTCGGCGGCCTTGAGCGCGGGAGCGTCGTTGACTCCGTCTCCCGTCATCGCCACGACGAGCCCCTTCGCGCGGAGGAGCGCGACGATCCTGAGCTTGTGGGCCGGCACTGCCCGCGCGACGACGTTCGTCTCGAGTAGCCGTGCGGTGAGCTCCTCGTCCGGCAGCATCTCCACGTCGGTGCCGGTCAGGACGTGCGTCGCCGGGATGCCGGCGGCCTTCGCGATGGACCGCGCGGTGTCGGGTGCGTCGCCGGTGATCATCATGATCCGGATGCCGGCACGCAGGCACTCGGCGATCGCTCCCGGCACCTCGTCGCGCAAAGGATCCTGGAGCCCGACGAGCCCCAGCATCTCGAAGGGGACGTCGTGGGCCCGCTCGGGCGACACGTCGACTCTCCCCGTGGCCCTCGCGACGCCCAGCACCCGCAAGCCGTCCTCGGCCATCTCGCGGCAACGCACACGCCACGGTTCGAGCTCCGCGGGCGCGAGGTGACACAGATCGAAGATCGCCTCCGGGGCTCCCTTCGTCGCCACGACGAGCGTGCCGCGTTCATCCCCGCTCCACACGTGCGTCACGGCGAGTAGCTCGGGTGACAGGGGGTACTCGCGAATCGCCCTCCACTTCGGGTGCAGATGTTCGGTTCGTTCGAGCGTGTGGTGTCCGAGCTCGAGCAGAGCCTTCTCCATCGGGTCGAAAGGATCCTTCGGGCAGGCGAGGATCCCGAACTCGACCAGTGAGTGGATCGCCTCGGGGAGCTCCACGGCTCCCTCCACGGGCAGAACCACGTCCGCGTCGGCAGTCCGCAGGCGTCCGATCGTCATGCGGTTCCGTGTGAGCGTGCCAGTCTTGTCCGTGCACAGGACGTGAACGGCGCCCAGCGTCTCGACGGCCGCCATCTGCCGTGTGAGCACGCCGTGCGCCGCAATGCGCCGCGCGCCGAGTGCCGAGAATACCGTGAAGACGAGCGGGAACTCCTCCGGCAGGAGCGCCATGGCGAGCGTGATGCCCGCAAGCGTGCCTTCGACCCATCCGCCGCCCGCAAGGCCCTTCGTGACGGCGAGCACGATCGAGAGAAGGACGGCAATGACCGCGATCCGCTGCACGATGCTCCGGATCTCGCTCTGGAGCGGAGTCGCACCCGGCACGAGCTCCGCGAGCGACTTGCCGAGACGTCCGAGATAGGAGCGTGGCCCCGTGGCGACGATCTCGGCGAAGCCCTTGCCCGAGACGATGAGGCTCCCGGAGAACAACGACGAGAACGCCTTCTCGGAACCCGGAGCGGCCTCCGTCGATCCGGCGGTCGAAGAAGGCCCCTTCACAACGGGGACCGATTCGCCGCTGAGCTGCGATTCGTCGACGTGCAGCACCCCTCCGCGAAGCACGGCGTCCGCGGGTACTCGATCGCCCTCCGACACCGAAACGAGGTCGCCGCGGACGAGGTCCCCGACCGCGATGATCTTCAGCGCGCCGTCGCGCATCACGCGGACCCTCGGCATCGACAGATCGCGGAGCGCTTCGAGGGCTCGCTCGGTGCGGCCTTCCTGCACCACCGTGAGTGACAGGATCAGCACCACGGAGCCGAGAAGCGTCACCGCCTCGCGAACGTCACCCAGGACGAAGTAGAGCCCGGCCGCAGAGAGCAGCAAGACGAGCATCGGCTCGCGAAAGACGCCGAGGACGATTCCGAGGACGGTCTTGTGGCCGTCTCGAGGCAAGAGGTTCGGTCCCTCCAGCGCGAGGCGCTCCGCCGCCTGTGTGCTCGTCAGCCCGCTCGAAGAGGACTCGTACATCGTTCGGGTGGCGTTGCCCGGTACGGATCGTGCCTCCAGCGGCCGAAATGACCAAGGCTATTCCTACGATCCAGAAGTTCATGACGACCGCGCCGCACTCGATTGGCCCCGATCAGCCGCTCGTGAAAGCGCGGGAGATGCTGCACGCGCACGACATCAGGCACCTGCCTGTGCTGTCGGGCGGGCGGCTCGTCGGCATGCTCACCGATCGTGATCTGAGCTTGATCGAGTCCATGGCGGGCGTCGATGCGAAGACGGCGACGGTCGAAGAGGCCATGACGTCGTCCGTCTACGCGGTTCCTCCGGAAACGCCGCTGGACGAGGTCGTCGCGACCATGGGATCGCGCAAATACGGCTCGGCGGTCGTCATGCAGAACGCGAAGGTCGTGGGGATCTTCACGACCGTCGACCTCTGCCACGCGTTCACCGAGCTGCTCCAGACGCGCCTCGTGCACTGAAGCTCTCCCTCGACGCCCGCCGCGGCTCCGCGCACGGTTTGCGGGGCTCCTGCAGCCTGTTCGCCTTCAGCGCCCGCGCCGACCGCAAGAAATGCGTCTTGGCGTGGGCGCTGCTCTTTCTAAGCTGCATGTCCGACCGCCGGATCGAAGTCCCGGCCGCATGCTCGAGGGTCGAGGCCCCGACGAATTCCGCGCGTCAGGTACGGAGGTTGCTGGTGTGGTCGACATGGACCCCAAGTACGTCGTGCTCTTCGAGGAGCTGAACCTCACCGACATCCCGCGTGTCGGTGGAAAGAACGCCGCGCTCGGCGAGCTCATCGCCCGCGTCAAGGGCACGAGCATCCCCGTGCCCCCCGGCTTTGCCATCACTGCGGACGCGTTCCGCCTTCACATGAGGTCGAACGACCTCGAAGGTGCGGTCTACGGTGCGCTGGAACGTCTCGATCTCCGCAACGTCGCCGAGGCCGCGCGCGAGACGCAGCGCATCCGCGAGAAGGTCCGCTCCGCCCCGCTCCCGAAGGTCGTCGAGCAGCAGGTGCTCGCCGCGTACGCGAAGCTCTGTACGCTCGAGAAGGAGGTCGATACGGACGTCGCGGTGAGATCCAGCGCAACTGCCGAAGATCTGCCGGAGGCGTCCTTCGCCGGCCAGCACGAGTCGTACTTGAACGTCCGTGGCGCCGCGGGCCTGCTCGGCGCCGTGCGAGATTGCATGGCGTCGCTGTTCACGCACCGCGCGGTCGTCTACCGAGCCACGTCAGGGTTCAGCCACCGCAGCGTCGCGCTGTCGGTTGGCGTCCAGAAGATGGTGCGCAGCGACGTAGGGTCCGCCGGGGTGATCTTCACGCTCGACACCGAGACGGGTTTCCGCGACGTGGTCGTCGTCACGGCCGCCTACGGTCTCGGCGAGTCGGTCGTGCAGGGGCGCGTGAACCCGGACGAATACTGGGTTCACAAGCCGACCCTGGCGCGAGGGTTCCGGCCGGTGGTGCGGCGCGAGCTCGGCGAGAAGGCCGTACGCCTCGTCTACGGGGAAGGCGGCGGCGCCGACACCACACGCGAGGAGCGGGTGCCCTCCGCGGAGAGGGTTCGCTTTGCGCTGACCAACGACGAGGTCCTCGTGCTCGCCCGCGTGGCGGTGCACATCGAGCAGCACTACAGCGAGCGAAATGGCCGTCCGACGCCCATGGACGTCGAATGGGCGAAGGACGGCGTCTCCGGGAAGCTCTACATCGTGCAGGCGCGTCCCGAGACGGTGCACGCGAACGAGGAGGCAAAGCCGCTCAGCCTCTACCGCCTGCGCGGGAAGGGGAAGGTGGTCGTCCGCGGCAAGAGCGTCGGCGCGAGCATCGGCAAGGGGAAGGCCCGCGTGGTTCACTCCGTTGCGGAGCTCTCGTCGTTCCAGGACGGCGAGGTGCTGATCGCAAACGCGACGGACCCCGACTGGGAGCCCGTGCTCAAGCGCGCCGCGGCGGTCGTAACCGACCACGGCGGAAGGACGTGTCACGCCGCGATCGTCTCGCGCGAGCACGGCATTCCGTGCATCGTCGGCACCGGTGACGCGACCCGGCTGCTCTCCACCGGGGAGGAGATCACCGTCTCGTGCGCGGAAGGGACGGAGGGGCGCGTGTACGCGGGCCTCATCGAGTACGACCGCGAGGAGGTCGATCCGAAGACGCTGCCGAAGCCGCGGGTGCCCGTGATGCTGAACGTCGGCAACCCCGGAGATGCCTTCCACCTCGGCATGCTGCCGAGCGCGGGCGTCGGGCTGGTCCGCCTCGAGTTCGTGGTGTCGAGCTGGATCGGCATCCACCCCATGGCGCTGGTTCATCGCGAGCTCGTCACGGACAAGGCGGCGCTCGCCACGATCGCCTCGCGCACGGAGGGCTACTCGAGCCCGAGCGAGTTCTTCGTGGACCGGCTCTCGACGGGGATCGCACAGATAGCCGCGGCGTTCTACCCGCGTCCCATCATCGTCAGGTTCAGCGACTTCAAGACGAACGAGTACGCGAGCCTCATCGGCGGCGCCGCGTTCGAGCCGAAGGAAGAGAACCCGATGATCGGCTTCCGCGGCGCCTCTCGCTACTACGACGAGCGCTACCGCGAAGGCTTCGCGCTCGAGTGCGCGGCCATGCGCCGCGTGCGGGAAGAGATGGGGCTCGAGAACGTGATCGCGATGATCCCGTTCTGCCGTACCCTGGAAGAGGCGCGGCGCGTCCTCGCCGAGATGCAGAAGAACGGGCTCGAGCGAGGCAAGAACGGCTTCCAGGTGTACGTCATGTGCGAGATCCCGAACAACGCGATCCAGGCGTCGGAGTTCGCCGAGCTGTTCGACGGCTTCTCCATCGGCTCGAACGACCTCACTCAGCTCACCCTGGGCGTCGATCGCGATTCGGAGCTGCTCGCTCACATATTCGACGAGGCGGACCCTGGCGTGAAGAAGCTGATCGAGATGACCGTCCGCGCGGCGCACGAGAAGGGGCGGAAGGTCGGCCTTTGCGGGCAGGCACCGAGCGATCGGCCGGAGTTTGCCGTCTTCCTGGCAAACCTCGGGATCGACTCCATCTCCGTCACGCCCGACGCCTTCGCGCGCGTCGTGATGGTGCTCTCGAGCTCGAAGTGAGAAGGTCTCGGTAAGGTAGACGATGAAGACGCTCTGGATCGTTCTCTTCGCCGTGGCCGTGGCCATCGTGCTCCCCGTGGGTTGCGGTGTCAGCAGCTACAACAAGCTCGTCTCGCTCGATCAGGCCGTTCAGTCCCAGTGGGCGCAGGTCGAGAACGTCTATCAGCGGAGGCTCGACCTCGTTCCCAACCTGGTCGCGACGGTGAAGGGCGCCGCCGCCTTCGAGAAGGACACCTTCACCGCCGTGGCGGAGGCGCGCACCCGCGCGGCGCAAGCAACGACCGCGGCGCCGACGGCGCCGGCGGACGCCGCGGCGCTCCAGCGCTTCCAGACCGCGCAGGACGGCCTCGCGAGCTCGCTGTCGAAGCTGATGGTCGTGGTGGAGAGGTACCCCGACCTTCACGCGACGCAGAATTTCCGTGATCTGCAGGCCCAGCTGGAGGGCACCGAGAACAGGATCGCCGTCGAGCGGATGCGATTCAACGAAGCGGCGCAGGCGTTCAACACGGCGCGCGACACGTTCCCGACCACGCTCTTCGCGGGCTTCTTCGGCGCTCGCTTCCAGGAGAAGGCGTACTTCCACGCCGCGCCCGGCAGCGAAACGGCACCGAGGGTTCAATTCTAG
>CAYUAW010000026.1:9453-11441 GCA_964442485.1 uncultured Polyangiaceae bacterium | reverse complement strand
TCTAGCAGGGGCGTAGCCCCTGCCGGAGAAGACATGTCGGGACAGCTCCGGGTTCTTCTCCTCGCCTTCGCGCTCGGCTTCACGACGCTCCTTGCCGCGACGTCACGGGCAACCACGGCGATCCCGAAGGCGCCGGAGCGGTGGGTCACGGACACGGCCGGGATGCTCTCCTCGGCGACGCGCGCAAAGCTCGACGCACGACTCGAGGCCTACGAGGCGAAGTCCGGCCATCAGGTCGTGGTATGGATCGGCAAGACGATCGGCGGCGATCCGCTCGACGCCTTCGCCGTCGCGACGTTCAAGGCGTGGCAGCTCGGACGGAAGGGACACGACGACGGCGTTCTCGTGCTCGTCCTTTCGAGCGATCGCGCCATCGACATCGAGGTCGGATACGGCCTCGAAGATCGCCTGACCGACGCCCTCGCTCACCGCATCATCGACGAGGTCATGACGCCGCGGCTGCGCGGCGGCGACGCGGACGGCGCCCTCGAAGCGGGCGTCGACGCGATCCTCGCCGGCATCGAGGGACGCCCGGTCGCGAGCGAGCCCGCGCCGGTCGCGCAGCCCGTCGAGCGAGTGCCGAAATCCGAGCTCGTGCTGTTCGGGCTGCTGGGTCTGGTCTTCCTGGTTGTCCTTGCGACCCACCCATCGCTCGCCATGTACTTCCTGTTCTCGATGTTCAACGGGGGCAGCGGGTTCGGCGGCTCCGGCGGGGGCGGCGGCGGGGGTGGCGGATTCAGCGGCGGCGGGGGACGCTCGGGAGGCGGAGGAGCGCGCGGACGATGGTGAAGGGATGAACACGACATGCTCGGACGCCTTCAACGACTGAATCGCTTCGTGGATCCGGGACGGGTGGAGCGAGCCATCGCGGCCGCAGAGAAGCGAACCTCGGGCGAGATCCGCGTCTCCGTGTCGCCGTTCTTCTGGGGGGACGTCCGGCGCGCGGCCGAGCACGCGTTCACCCGGCTCGGCATGGAGCGCACGCGGCAGCGCAACGGCGTGCTCCTCTTCATCGTGCCTTCGCGACGCTCCTTCGTGGTGCTCGGGGACCGAGGCATCCACGAGCGCGTGGGCGATGAAACGTGGAACCGGGTGGTCGACGAGATGACGCCCCTGTTCCGGCAGCGCGACCCGACTGACAGTGTTCTCCACGGCATCGCCGCCGTCGCAGACATTCTTTCACTGTATTTTCCCGCCGAGCCGGGGGTCGAGGCGAACGAGCTCCCGGACTCCCTCGATACCGGGAAGAACTGATCCCGTGAAACGATGACCCTCGACGGCTTCACTCCAGACGATCGCCAGGCCTTCGTCGCGTTCTCGCCGGGGCTCGCGCGGAAGCTGCGCTCGGTGCTCGGATGGGTGTCGCGAAGGCTGTCGACCGAGGTCGTCGGCATCGAGCGGATCCCCCAGGGGCGTGCGGTGATCGTCGCCAACCACGCCTTCGGCTGGGACATCGCCTTTCCCATGGCGGCCATCGGCGAGAAGCTTCACAGGAACGTGTGGGCCCTCGGCGAACATGCGTGGTGGAAGGTTCCATTCCTCCGCCGGCTCGCGGCCGCGACGGGCACGGTCGACGGCACTCCGGAGAACATCGACAAGTTGCTCGAGCGCGACGAGCTCGTCGTGGTGCTCCCGGGTGGGCTCCGCGAGGCGGTCAAGCCGCGAGAGCTCCGCTACCGGTTGCTGTGGGGGCACCGCTACGGCTTCGTGCGTGCGGCCATCCGCAACCGAGCCCCGATCGTTCCGCTGGCGGCGCTCGGCGCCGACGACTGGTTCGACTTCGTCGGCGACGCCTACCGCCGTGGCGAGCGCTGGCTCGGTCGCCGCAACATCCCCATTCCGCTGCCGTCGCGTCTACTGCCGATCCCACACCTCGTGCGTCTGCGCTACGTGGTCGGCGAGCCCATCTTGCCGAACGTGGACCCCGCGCTGGCCGATGACGACGACACGGTCCGGCGTCTCCGCCACGAGGTGGAAGGCGCGCTGCA
>CAYUAW010000026.1:7316-9353 GCA_964442485.1 uncultured Polyangiaceae bacterium | reverse complement strand
CGAGCAGCTCGTCTCCGGGCAAGGCGCGCTCGTCTTCCCTCGACTCCGGTCGGCCGTAGTCGCGCGCGAGCCCGGTCAGCAGGGAGTGACGGATGAAACGCGACGCCGGGCCGATGATGCGAAAGTAACGACGGAACTTGCGATACGACTCCTCGTCGGTCGTGTCGACGCGCACTTCGACGGCGAGCATCGTGTGATGGGCGTCTCTCGCCCAGAGCTTGAGCGCCCACGCGACCTTCACGTAGCCGGGCTCGTCGAACCCGAGGAATGCAGCGGCGTCGTCGACGTGCACGAACGGAATGTCGGGCATCCAGACCTTGCCGATCGCGCCCACCGCGACCGCATGCGGCGGGTCTTCCAGCAACACCTGGAAGCCCGGCCGCGAAGGCGTCGACACCAGCTCGTCGAGGCCCAGCGTCGGCGCGCCCTCCCGGTGTCCCTTCAGGCGACCCGGAATCTCCCGGATCGCGAAGAGCGCGCGCACGATCCCCGACCGGGCAAGATCCGCGTGACGCACGACCCGCCACGCTTCGGTGAGCGGCAGCTCGAGCTCGATCTCGTCGTTTTCGAGGAGTCGCGGTGCAGGTACCAGGCTGTCGAGGACGGACATGTAGGACGGTGGGAGCAACGCGCGTACCAGACCTTGCCCTCGTCGGCTCCGTGCGCGGCGAAAACAATGCGCCGACATTCTGCGGATTGACGCGTCATACCGACGTGGTGACGCACTGCTCGTCGGCGCGTCCACGGGCCGGTGACGCAAAGGACGACCACCTTCGCGCAATCGTTTCGCACGTCGAGAAAAACGAGGACGGCGCAACGAGCGTGCTCCAGTATCGCAAAGCGCGCGAGTCAAATCTCGTGGCGCCATTCTTGCTCGTATTCCCAGAGTGAAGCCGTGACGATCATCGTCGGAACCGATTTCTCGCCCGATGCGATCCGGGCCACTGACGCGGCAGGTTCCATTGCACGGCAGATGGGTGTGCCCGTTGCTCTGGTTCACGCCGTGCCGCTCGAAGCCGGTGAGGCTGGTCCGTCGCCTGTCCGGGAGCAGCTCGCTGACGCTGCGACCCGATTGAGCGGGCGCTACGGCGTGCAGGTACAGCCGATCCTGGCGTCCGGAGCGGCGGAATCCCTTCTGGTCCAGGTGGCGCGCGATCTACGGGCACGCTTCATCATCGTCGCGGCTCTCGGGCACGGCGGCGCATTGCAGCGACTCGTCGGAAGCACCGCCGAGCGGCTCGCGAGAGAATCGCCCATCCCGACGTTCGTCCTCCGGGACCCCGAGCGCGTCGAGGCCTGGGCGAATGGCGAGCGTTCTCTGGAGGCCGTCGTCGGCGTGGAGCTGAACGCAGCGTCGAAGGCCGCCCTTCGCTGGGCGCGCGACCTGCGGGAGATCGGGCGCTGCAATCTGCAAGTCGTGAAGGTCGCGTGGCCGCCGGGCGAGTACGATCGACTGGGGCTGAAGGGCGAGATGCCTCTCGACGAGCTTCGACCGGACCTGGCCGAGCTCCTCACCCGCGACCTCCGCGAATGGGCGGGCGGCGAGCTCGAGGGCGCGGGAGAGACGCGCTTCGTGGTCCAGCACGGCTTCGGCCGGACCGACGCTCACCTGGCGCTACTCGCGGCTCGTTCGCACGCCGATCTCGTGGTCGTCGGAACGCACCGTCGCGCCCTCGTGGACCGGCTGTGGACAGGTTCCGTGTCGCGCGGCGTGCTGCACGGCGCCGCCACGAACGTCGCCTGTGTCCCCTGTCCACTAGCGGCGGAGAGCGAGCCCGCGGTCCTCCGGCGAATCCTCGCGCCGACCGATTTTTCGCCGCTGTCCGTCCGCGCGATCCGGACTGCCTGCGCTCTCGTGCCACCCGGCGGCTCCGTGCACCTGGTACACGTCGTCACGAGCGAGCCGAGCGAGGCCGAGCACGCGACGATCTCGACCGCGCTCCGTGACGTGCTCGCCGTCGTAGGAGCGCCACACAGCATCTTCGTCGACTTCGAGCTGGTACGGGACGACGACGTCGCGCGCGGCATTCTTCGGGC
>CAYUAW010000026.1:0-7216 GCA_964442485.1 uncultured Polyangiaceae bacterium | reverse complement strand
GTCGCGCGGCCAGTCTCCACCGCTGATTGAAGGTGAAGAATGTGACGAATCATCCGACGGACACGTTTACGGACGCACGTTGAACCAAGAGACAGGCCCTGGGCCCAGCCGTCAGCCGGACCCGTCATTCCGCCCGGCTGCTCGCACATACGCGAGCGATCCGGAGGACAGCCGCACGCGATGGCCGCGCCACGCGAGGTGACGGTGAAACGGCGCGCGCGCCCACGCCCAGAGCGACAGGAGCTCGCGCAGCGGGGAGACGCCGATGGCGACGCCGACGTCACGGCGGCCTGCGACGACCAGCCACTGCCCGCCGTCCCGTACGACGAGTAGCGACAGCGCCCACGCGAACGCCCACGGCCCGAGCAGGACGGCGGCGAAGGGCAGCATGGCGAGCGGGCTCGTGACGGGCTCGAAGAGGTAAGCGAGCGGCCTCAACCGGCACCGCAGCATCGCCCAGCGTAGCTGACGCGCCGCGAACGACGAGAGGGTCGCGCCGCTGGCCACGTTTCCGACCACCGTCCTTGCCACGCGCACCGGGTAGCCGGCGTGCTGGAACATCTTCCCCATCACGTAATCTTCGGCCAGCACGTTGGACAGACATTCGAGGCCGCCCAGCTCGTCCAGCACGCTCCTGGAGAAGAGCATCGACTTCCCCATGACGAGCGCTTCACCGACGAGGGACGGCCCCGCGATCCCCGCTGCGCAGAACCCGGCGAGCTGGACGCTCTCGAGCGCTCCGCCGAGCCCGTCGATTCCTTCCCCGCGCACCAGGTTCGTCACGAGCCCAGCCTGGACTGGCCCGCGCTGGTACTCCTCCACCAGGTCGCGCAGGTACGTCGGCGGTGCGTGGATGTTGCTGTCGCTCACGACGACGAGGTCGTGAGCGGCGTGAGCGAGCATCCCGCGGAGGTTTCTCACCTTGGGGTTCGTGCCGTGCTTGACGTCGTGCACCACGAGCCGCGCGCGCCGCCCGGGGTTCTGCGAGAGGAGCTCGCGAACGACTGCGACCGCGGGGTCGTCCGCGCTCTCGACGCCGAGCAATATTTCGTAGTCCGGATAGTCCTGCTCGAGGAACGACAGAAGATTCCGGGCGAGCGACGGCTCGGCGCCGCACAGCGGCTTCAGCACCGTGACGGGCGGCGTCTCACGGGCACCCGGCGCGCGGCGCCTTCTTGTCACGACGACGACGGACGCCGCGCCGAGCAGCGTCCACAGGGTGCAGACGACGACGAGGAGCAGGCAGAGGGGATGCATCGTGGGCTCGCGTACGGTGACGGCGGACGCACGAACGGCGTCGCAGCCCTTCGATGCGAGCGCCGTGCCGCTGTTCCGCGCCGCGTCATTTCAGCGGGTTGGCCCCTCCCACCGGCGTCTGGCCGCGTATCCCCGTATGCGGTCTCTGCACAATTACGCGGCCTGCGACTTACTAAAAGCGGGGGGCCTTGGCCCCCCGCCGCTTCGCCTTCGGCGAACTGCTCCCCCCGCCGCCTTCGGCGTGCTCGCTTCGCTCGCGAAGTTTCGGATCTTTGATGCTTTGGGGACGACGTCGGCGTCGATGCCACTACTTGGGGGGCGGCGTCAGATACGGCTCGAGCGCGACCTCGATGCGCCGGTTCTTCTGGCGCCCAGCGGGGCTCCCGTTGGACGCGACCGGATCGAACTCGGCGAACCCGGTCGCCGAAAGATTGGAAGGCGCGAGGCCCGCGCGCACCATCGCCTCCAGCACCGTCACGGCTCGTGCGGACGACAGCGCCCAGTTGCTCTTGTACTCCTTCACGGCGGGCACGTTGTCCGTGTGCCCGGCGACGATGAAGCGCCGGCGAGGCACGCCGCGAAGGATGCGCGCGACCTCGGCGACCGCCTTCGCACCCTCCGGCGAGAGCTCGGCGCTGCCGGAATCGAAGAGCACGCCGGCCGGCAGCGTCACGATCGCTCGCCCGCGACGGAAAGTGATCTGGAGCGTCCCCGCGTCGATGAGGCTCTTGAACTTCTCGCTCATCTCGCGAAATTCCGCCATGCGCGAGCCGTACTCCGCATGCTCGGCCTCGAGCTCACCGAGCCTCGATTCGGCGGCGACCAGGCGCGTCTTCGCGTCGCCGAGCTCGGTGTTCGACGTGAGCAGCTTGTCGCGCTCGGCTTCCGCGGTGGCAAGCTTCGCCTTGCCGGCCTTGTTGTCGGATTCCACGCTCGCGAGCTTCGCGCGGGCGGCGAGCAGATCCTGATCGGTGACCTTCCACAGCTTCCACGAGAACCAGGTCACGCCGCCGAGCACGATCACCAGCGTAGCCAGCAGGATCTTGAGCCACCCGCGGCCCCGCGAAGCGTACGGGTCCTGATCGTATGAGGACATCCCTCGAACTCTACCGCAGGTCCCGCCCTCGCTGGAATTCACACGCGCGTGGTCGCATACTCGCGCACATGTCGACCTCGGCGCGTCTGGTGCTCGTTCTCACGCTCGTCCTGTCATTTTGCGGCTGCAACACCGACCCCGGGAAGGACAAGTCGAAGGCGTCCGTCGCGGAGGCCGTCTCCGTCGCGTCACCCTCCGCCGTCGCCGGCACCGTCTACGCGTTCTCCCAGGACGGCTCGAAGCTCGAGTTCGTCGGCGCGAAGGTCACGGGGAAGAACGAAGGCTTCTTCAAGATTTTCTCCGGAAGGATCCAGGTGCCCGATGGCAAGCCCGAGAGCGGCAGCGTCACCGCGGAGATCGACATCGCGTCCCTCACTGCCGACGTGGAGAAGCTCACGAACCACCTGAAGTCACCCGACTTCTTCGACGCAGCGCAGTTCCCGAAGGCGACCTTCGTCTCCACCGCGGTGAAGGCAGGCGGTGACAGGGGCGCCACACACACCATCACCGGCAACTTGACCCTGCACGGCGTGACGAAATCGATCACCTTCCCCGCGTCGATCCATCTCACCCCCGACGCCGCCCAGGTCGACGCCGAGTTCGCCATCAACCGCAAGGACTTCGGCGTCATGTACCCCGGCAAGCCCGACGACCTCATCAAGGACGACGTCCTCATCAAGCTCGCACTGAACGCGAAGAAGGTGTCTTAGCGCACTCTGTCGCGGCGTCCCCCGGGTCACGGGAAGTCCGCAGAGGAGGGGGCGCCCCGCTGGGACAGGGCGCGGCGACAGACGCGGCGCGCCGCTCGGTCCCGCGTTCGCCGCTGCCGAACCTGCGCCCGCGCCGGCGCCCCCCTGCAACGAGCTCCGGGAGCACCAAAAAAAAGACGCAACTCGTTCCGCGTCTGCCCGATGTGTCCGCGTGAGCGCCGCTCGCGTCGCGGGGAGCGCAAAGCAAAGGGGAGTCACGATGATTCATCGGATCAGGCGCGAGAAGCGTCGAGATGGGGATGTAGACCTGGCAGGCGGCGAAACACGGAGTCGACCCAGGCGAGCTCTGGGACCTGGCGCGGCCGTCCTCGGATTGGCGCTCGCGGCGACGGCGTGCTCGGGCGCGCCGCAATGTCACGAGGGCTCGAGTTGCGGCGCGGCCTCCGCGGACATGCCCGGCGGCGCCGGGGCGGACCGCACGCAGGAAGGCGATGTTTCCATCAGCGGCGGCCCTTCCGTCGTCGTCGTCGATCACAGCTCGTCGCAAAACGCGTCTGCGTCGGATGGCCTCAGCGCCGGCGCAGTGAACGTCGCTCGACCCGCAGCGAGCGTCGGCCGGGCGGGCGCTGCCGGTGCCGACGGTGCCGCCAGTGCTGGCGGCGCTGCCGCGATCGGCGCTGGCGGCGCGGGTGCAGGCGGCGCGGCTTCGGACGATGCGAATGCCGAAGGGCTCGCCGGGTCCGGCACCGCAGACTTCGGAGCGGCACCCAGCAACGGCGAAGCAGCGGATCGGGCAACCACTGCGCCGTGCGGTGGCTCGCGCCGGGACTGCAATGGCGACGCGGTCGATGGCTGCGAGGTCGACGACAGCAGCGATTCGCACCATTGCGGCGCCTGCGACCACGACTGCGCGGGTGGCGCTTGCAACGGCGGCCGCTGCGAGCCCGTGGAGCTCGCCACCGGACTGTCGCAACCGATGCGCGTCGCCGTGGACGGGTCGTACGTCTACTGGGTCGACGGCGTTCACGGGACGACGCTGCAAAAAGTGAGTCGCACGACGTTGAGCGGCGAGCGGCAACAGATGCTCTTCGCCACCGAGCGAAAAGTCGTCGACGTGAAGTCCGACGATGACCACACCTACTGGGCGGAGAGCCCGTCCGTCGACGCGACGAGCGCCGATGGCACCATCTGGCGGATCGCGTCGGGTGGGGATTCGGTCGAAAAGGTCGTCGCGGGGGCCGCCCCGCTGTCCCTGGCGGTGTCGGGGTCGTCGGTCCTGTGGGGCGATGCGATGGACGCCGCCGTTCACTGTGCAAGCGTCGTCGACACCACCCAGACCATCGTGACGCCGTCGAAGATCGTCTCGTACGCGCTGGCTGCGACGAACGACACGGTCTACGGCATCAGTACTTACGCAGGTCTCTTTGCCGTCTCGGGGGGCTCCTACGTCGTGCCCGCGACCGCACGGCGCTGGAACGGTATCACCGTCGCAGCGAGCGACGCCAACGTGTACGCCTGGTTCGCGACGGACGACATCTCGACGCTCGGCCGGTTCTCGAAGACGTTCTCGGAGGAACCCGTCGCCCTGTTCACCGAGCGAGATTCGCTTGCGCCCGCCGGCGGCCTCGCGACGGACGATGCGTTCGTCTACTTCGGAGAGCCGGACGGCATCTACAGGGTCGCGATAGCCGGTGGCGGTCCCGCAGCGCTCGTGGTCCAGACGAGCGTCTCCGTGCCCTCCATCGTCGTCCGCGGAAGGGTGCTCTACTGGGTGGAGCCAAGCCCCGACACCGCCGGCGCGGTGCGGAAGCTGGCCGTGTTCCCGTAGTCGACCTCGCGCCACGAGCCGGCGAGTGCTCCCGGGCTCGAGACTCGACTTGCGCATTGAGATGCGAAAAGGTCGTCACGTCCGCCGCGTCGTGGGACAATCGCGATGGCGCGACCGAGCGTCCCTAGCTTGGGCCATACGATGCAGCACACCGGAACCCGTCTCGCAGTCGCCATCGCACTCGTCGTCGCGGCAAGCTCACCCGCGTGCGGGAGTGACAATCATCCCGCAGGCGTCGGCGACGAGCTCTCGAGTGGCGGCGCAGGAGCCGACGTCGGCGCGAGCGGCAATGGCGGAGGCAGCGGCAAGGGCGGAAGCAGCGGGACGGGCGCGGGCACGAGCCACGGCGGAACGACCGGCGGCGGCGCCGACGGCAGCGGGCTCGATGGCGGTGACGGCGTCGACGGCAGCGTCGGTGCGCACGGCGGCGGCGGTCGCTCGGGCGCAGCGGGGCGATCGAGCACCGGCGGAGAATCCGGCGCCGGGGGAATGCCTCTCACGGACGCGGGCCGTCGACACGATCCTTACGTCGACGCCGGCAGGCCAGTGACTCCCGGCAGCATCGGCACGGGGTCCGTGCCGTGCGACGGCACGCCCGGGAATGCATGCGGCTCGGGCGCCGCATGCTGCGCGAAGTCGTACGCGCCCGCGCGTGAGTGCGTGATGGGCTTCACCGATTGCTCCTGTTACGCGGAAGGTTCGTGCCCGCTGCTCGGCTGTGACGGCCCGGAGGATTGCCCGGGCGCGAAGTGCTGCGCGACCGTCACCATGGACGGGAACGTCGGCACGACCTGGTGCAAGTCGAGCTGCGAGAGCGCGGAGCTCGAGGTATGCAAGGCTCCGAGCGATTGCAGCGCGAGCGATGCGGTGTGCCTCGCGTTCGGCGCCGGCATTCTGACGTGCAACTGACGCGCGCGCAGCCGCCGCGCCCGTGGACGTGCCGCCCGGCCCTCGACGGCGCGACAGACCGGTACTAACTACCGCCTCATGACCATGGCCATGGTGGCGCTGGGGGCTTCCGGGTTGCACGTTTCGGCGCAGGGCCTCGGCTGCATGGGGATGAGCCACGCGTACGGTTCGTCCAGCGAAACGGAGTCCCTCGCGGTGCTCGCCCGCGCGCTGGAGCTCGACGTGTCGTTCTGGGACACCGCGGATTTCTACGGTCAGGGCGCGAACGAGGAGCTCCTGGCTCGCGTGCTACGCGCGCGCCGGAAGGACGTCACGCTCGCCACCAAGTTCGGTCTCGTCGCGAGCCGCGGCGAGAACACGGCGCGCAACGTTCGCGGAGACGCCCCTTACGTGGCGAGCGCCTGCGACGCGAGCCTTCGCCGCCTCGGCGTGGACGTGATCGACCTTTACTACATGCACCGCGTCGACGTGACGGTGCCCCTTGAAGAGACGGTCGGGGCGATGGCCGACCTGGTGCGCGCGGGCAAGGTGCGTCACCTCGGCTTGTCGGAGGTGACCGCGAACGAGCTCCGCCGCGCCTGTGCGATTCATCCCATCGCGGCCGTCCAGTCCGAGTGGTCGCTGTGGAGCCGCGACGTGGAGAGCCAGGTCGTGCCCGTCTGTCGCGAGCTCGGAGTCGGGTTCGTGCCGTACTCGCCGCTCGGGCGCGGCTTTCTCACGGGTCAGCTGCCTCCTCTCGACGAGCTCGAAGCGGGGGATTTCCGGCGCGCTCAGCCTCGCCTGCAGCCCGCGGTGTTCGAGCACAACAGGGCCATAGTGCGCGAGGTGGAGGCTGTCGCCGTCGCTCGCGACGCGAGTGCCGCGCAGATCGCGCTCGCGTGGGTGCACGCGCGCTCCGCCGTCTGGGGCATCGGTGTGGTACCGATCCCCGGAACGCGTCGCGTGGCGTACCTCGAGCAGAACGTGGCGGCGCTCGCCATCGAGCTGTCGCCCCAGGAGCTCTCGCGGCTGGATTCCCTCGCGGCTCGCGTGACCGGCGTTCGCCATCCACAGATGGAGCTCACGTCGGCCGGGGGCAGGGATTGAGCGCGGTGTCGACGCCGATCATCGCCTGTGACCCTTCCGCGTTCAGCGCCTCCGAGCGGGAGCGCTACGACGTCCTGCGCGAGCAGGTCCGGAGCGCCGCGGGAGACGTGCGAGAGACGGAGGACGGGTTCGCGCTCCGGTTCGAGACGAAGCCCGCGGTGCTCGGGGCGCTCGCGGAGTGGATTGCGCTCGAGCGGCTGTGCTGCCCATTCCTGGATTTCGTCGTTGAGGTCCCGGCGCGGCAGGGCTTCGCCACGGTGCTGGTGTCGGGCCCCGAGGGCACGAAGGACGTCCTGCGCGAAGGCATCGCGCAGCCGTTGTTCAGCGCTG
>CAYUAW010000025.1:33607-41623 GCA_964442485.1 uncultured Polyangiaceae bacterium | reverse complement strand
GTAGCGCGCGCCCTCACGACGCGGCGATTGGACGAGCGTCGACGCGGGCGCCCAAAGAGAGCGCCGCGCGCGCCGCGGCGATGCCCGATTGCGCCGCGCGGAGCGCCGTCCGCGGGAGATCGGCGACACAGTCTCCTGCCACGAATACGGAGGGCAGGCCGTGAGCCTGGGCGCCGTCCGACAGGATCCCCACGCGCTCCAGCGCCGTCAGCCCCAGAGTGGCAAGATCGAACCCGCGCTCCGAGGACGCGCGGTCGAACGCGCGTCCCGCGAATCCGATCTCGACACGCGCGCGGACACTCGGGCGAAACGCGCCCGACGGCAAGCTCCCCGGGGCGACAGCCGCGGACTCCTCCACGAAGGAGGGCTCGGTGAGCACGATGCCGCCACCGACGAGGCCGCCGATCGCGAGCACGATGGCGTCGAAGCCGGCATCGTTCGCGGTGAGCGCACCGCTGCCCCCGACGAGGAAGCGCCTGCCGCGCGGCTCGATCGACTGCACGCGCTCGTGGCGGATCTGCACTCCCACGCTGGCGAGCAGGGCGTCGCGCGAGGCGTCGAAGCGCGCACCGGCAGGGCCGCCGGGCAGCGACGTGACCTCGCCGCACGGCTTTCCGACCATCGAGCTGAGGCCCTCCGCGCCGCCGGGCGCCGCGCCGAGCCAGGGACCGAAGAGAAGGCCGTCCGCGCGAACGCCGCGGACGCGCTCGGCGAGGCGCGCGAGCCGCGCCGGGTCGTCGTGGAGCTGTGCGAGATCGTAAGCGCTCGCGCGTCGCTCGGCGGCGTCGAAGAGGCCCTCGACGGGCACGGCCTCGAAGCGCGTGCGGGTCTTACCGGCCCAGCCCGAGGCGCCGAGCGACCTAGCGAGCCACACAGCGTCCCATCCGTCCACTTGAGTTGCCACTACTGCCACGCGCTGGCCGGAGAGTGGCGCGAGATCGAGGAGCGACGAGTCGCGACCGCGAGCGGTGCGCAGCACGCCGTGCGGGGTCGCGACGCGCGCGCTCCGCGTCCCGACCGTCCACGCTTCCAGCGCGACCGAGAACGCGAGGAGCTCCGAGTCGAGGGCGGTGTCGAGCCCCCCGCGCTCCCAGGGGGCCTCGTCGAGAGCCCCGGAATAGAGCGAGCTCGCTCCCGCGCGATCGAAGATCGCCGTCACGTCGGCGAGCCCGCGTCGCGCGGACCACGCCGCCGCCGTCCCGGCGACGCCACCGCCGATCACGGCGATCCTCACTCTGGCCCCGTTGCGAATTTGGTCCCGAGTGACGCGCCGAGGCTCGCGAGCGCGAGCGCCTCTTCGCGGGCCTGCTCGGGACCGACGGCCGGAGCGCGCCTTCGGCGCGCCCGCTCGAGGAAGTCGAGCGCGAGCCCCCTGCCCTCGGCCGGGGAGCGCTCCGTCATCTCGGCGACGATGGCGCCGCACCGGGCGGCGCACCTCATGCCCCCGCAGGCTCCGAGGCCGAGCCGCGTCCGGCGCGCCACGTCGTCGACGTCGCGCGCCCACTCGCACTCCACCGCGTACCGCACCTCCGCCTCGATGACGGGCTCGCACGAGCAGATCGTCGCGCCTTCCGCGGGCGCGTTCCGGACACGCTCCATCACGCGCACCGCGCGCGTCCCGTGCCGGTAGAGGAGCCGCGTCGCGGCCATGGACTCGAGGTGGTGTGCCTTCGCGAAGAGCAGGGGGTCGAGCTCCTTCTCGCCGCCCGGGAGCGGAGCGGTATGCGTCGTGCTCTTCTGCGTCACCGAGAGCTGCGCGGCGATGACGTCGGTCGCCTCCTCGGCAAACAACCGGTAGCTCGCGAGCTTGCCCCCGACCATCGAGTACAGCCCGCTCGCGCCGTCCGCGGCGTGGTCGACGACGCGGTGGTCGCGCGACAGCGCGTCCTCGTTCGGCCCCCACTCGAAGAGGGTCGGGCGGACGCCGGCCCACGTACCGATGCTGCGCGCGGCACGTATCGCGGGGAACACCCGCTCCACGGCCTGCACCAGGTACCGCACCTCGTCCGTCGTCGCGACGCAGTCGTCGAGATCGCCGTAATAGTCGTCGTCGGTCGTGCCGAGGACCGTCATGTTCTGCCAGGGCTCCATGAACACCTGACGGCCGTCGATCGCGCTGCAGACGATTGCGTAGTTCGTGAGCCTGCGGTCGTAGAAGACGTGGATGCCCTTGCCGGGCCTGACCTTGGCGGCCCTGGACGTCACGCCGCCGAGCGCGTGCGTCAACGGCGCCCACGCGCCCGTCGCATTCATCACGACGGGCGCCGACCGCGCGCCCGACTCGCCGGTCAAGCGGTCCTTGAAACGGACCCCTGTGACGCGGCCCCCGTCGGCACGGACGAGCTCGGTGACCGTGCAATGGGTGCGGATCTCCGCGCCGTGCTCGTGGGCGTCGAGGGCGTTGGCGACGCAGAGACGCGCGCCGTCGATGCCCCATTCGTCGAAGCTCACCCCGCCCTCGAGCTCCCCGGTGATACCCGGCTCGAGGCGGCGCACGTCGTCGGCGTCGAGGAGCACGTGCTCCTTGCCGTGCTTGAGCGGCTGGTACTTGTCGTAGAGGTCGAAGAACGCATCGAGCGCGAAGAGCTCCACCTTGGACCCGAACCGCTTTCGCACGGGCATCAGGAAAGGGATGCGAAAGAGCAGGTGCGGCGCGATGCTCTGGATGTGCCCGGAGTCCAGACACGACGTGTACGTCACGTCGGGGTCGTACGTGAGGTAGCGAGGGCCACCGTGGATCATCCCGCTCGAGTTGCCGCTCGCGCCGAAGGCGAGGTCGTTGCGCTCGAAGAGAGCGACGCGAAGCCCGCGAAGCGCCGCGTCGCGCGCGACGCCGGTGCCGTTCACGCCACCGCCGATGACGATGACGTCGACGTCTGCGCGATCGCCGGATGCCCTCGTCTGCATGCTCGAGGAGAACCCTGCCCTCTCCTTACAAGGCACGCAACGGCGGCCGTCGCGGGAAGACTTTTCTCATTTGTTTGCCCAGCTCGCCGGCCGCTTCTAGGTTCGCCCCGATGGACCGGAGCGCAAGGCGGCTTACGGCGGCGCTGGCCGCGCTGGTCGCAGCCCTGGCCTCGGCCCACCCGGCCGGGGCGCTCGGCGTCGCAGCCTCGTCGTCCCGCCCGGATCCGGCCACTCACGGCCGGCCGAAGGTCACGCTCGACCGGCTCGACCTGACGAAAGTGCCGCTTTCGGCCGGCGACGAGGCCTTCCTGCGAAAAGCACTGGCGGAAGAGGCGAAGCGCGCGGACTGGGGCGCAGGGCATGGCGCGCGCATCGAGTTTCGCTTCCGGCTGGACGAGCTCTCCGTCTCGGAGGAGCCGCGCGTCGTGAGAGTGCGGTGCTCGGCATCGGGTTTCTTGCCGAAGGGTCGTGGCGCCAGGAGCCATATCGCGTTCGGGGGCGCGCCGAACGAGCGCCAGGCAGTCGTCCGCCACGTGCTCGAGATCGTGGCGCGCGGAGTGGTCACCCGGCTGTCCGAACTCGAGCGAAGACGCCGGAACGAGTAGGATGCGCTCCGCATGTCGACTCATCGAGCCATCCTGACAGGGCTTCTCGTCCTCCTCACTGCTGCGGCCTGCGAGAAAGCACCCGCACCACCCGCGGAGGCCGCCACGGCTCCCGTCGACAGCAGCGCGCCCGCGGCGTCAGCGACCACCCCGGTTGCCTCGCCGTCTCCGAGCGCCGAGGCGTCCGCGGCCGTCGCGGCGGCGCCCGAGGAGACCGCCGCTCCCGCGGCTCCGGCGATTGCGAGCGCCGCGCCGGCCAGCACCCCGGTGGAGGCGGCCGCTCATCACGGGGCGAGCCACCCGGGGAAAGAGCACACCGCGGAGGCACCCGCGGCTCCGGCACCTTCCAGCGGAACCGCCGGCGCGACCCCCGAAGACCCCTGCCAGACGAAGAAGTTCCACTACGCGCAGGTGTCGAGCGCGTGCCACAGCGGCGGTCGCAAGGCCGCCAAGGTCGTGATGAAGGGCGTTGTCGGCAAGGCCAAGGCGGCGGGCACCGACCTGAAGTGCACCTCGTGCCACGAGGACCTGCACGACTTCCAGCTGAAGTCGAACGCAGTGGGCGATTTGAAGAACTGGCTCTGACGAGAGTCCTTCAGCCCATGGGCCCTTGCCCGACAGGCGCCGCTAGAGACAGCAGCGAAAGCCGATGTATCCGGCGCGATACGAGCGTGTCATGCGCGGCGCGTAGCCGCACGACATCGTCGACGCGTTGCCCTCGCGGTAGCTATCGCCACGCAGGTGGCAGTAATCCGCGCTGCCGCCGGTCGAGTCGCAAGAGTCCTCCCACTCCGCGACGTTGCCGGCCATGTCGTGGAGAGCATCGAAGGGCGCCGCCGCGCCGTGACAGCGGGTAGCCGTGGCGACTGCATGAGGCGCGTCCGTCCCCGGCTGGAAGCCGGAGACGCCGTCGAAGTCGACCCCTACGCAGGCCGACGGATCGAACGTGCTTCCGTACGGCAACGTCGTCTTCCCTCCTTGCGTACACGCGAAGTACCACTCACCGGTGGGCTTCGCGAAGTCCGTGTAAGGGTTCGCGCCGCCGCCCGTCTTGCCGCACAGATGCTTGCCGGCAAACGCGCAGTACGCCGCGGCGTCGCACCAGTCCACGGAAGATACCGGGAGCTCGCCGCTCCCGCTCGGCGGGAACGTGCCGGCCGGTACGAACGACTGCTTCCACGAGCACACGGTGCTCGGGGCGAGCGCGACGGCCGGGTTCGAGGCCAGGAAGGCGGCGTAGTCGGAGACCGTCACTTCCGTGGCGTCGATGCAGTAGGAGGAGCCGGTCGCGGTCGAGATCGACACCATCTTCGGGCCCGCGCTTCCTGCGCAGGCGTGCGTGGGCGCTGCATCCTCTGTCTTCGCGCCGGTTGCCGCGTCCGCGTTCGTGCCCGCATCCTGCGCGTTCGGCGGAACCTCGGTGGCAGGCGTGGTCGCGGACGGAGTCGGCGCCCGGACGGGCGACTTCGGCAGAACGGTCGGCTGCGCGTCGGACGCGTCCACCTCGAGGGCTCCACTGCTCTTCGGGTTGCTCAGTACGATCTCGCCGAACGGCGCCGTCCGCTTCACGACGCCGGCGTCCGAACCGTCCCCGGCGGCGGTGCGGAACTCCTGGGAGCACCCACAGAGGAGCACGACGCCGAGCGCGGCAGTTGGACGGAGCTTCTTCTGCATGGGTCGCGCGCTCCGTTGCAAGGGCGATGCCGTCGGGCGTTGTGAGGCGCCGCACGATCCGGCGAAGGGCGAAATCGCCGGAATCGCAGTGGTCCACACGGTGCAGCGCCCGGCGCGCACCGCCAGTTGCGGCGGTCCCCGTCAGCCCATTGACGTGTCGGCCGACACTCGACGATCATCATAGCGTCGTCGATGTTCGAGCAAAAAGACCGCCCTGTCCTCTCGTCCATCGTCGAGCGCCATGCGCGCGTGCTCAGCGCGATCGGGGAGGACGCGGGGGACCGGCCCCTGGTACTGCCGACGGCGGAGTACTTTCCGGACCGGTTCGCCTTCGACGAGCCCTCCGCCCAGCGCCTGGTCGCTCGAATGGTGCTGCACGCTGGTCTGGACGACGTTCCTCTGACCACTCGAGTGGTCGATGACAGCGAGCCCACGTCACCGCACGAGGGAGGCTGCTCGAGCGGCTGCGCGGTTCCGTTCGCGAGCGGCGCAAGCGCACGCCGGCTCGTCGACGAGGGCGACGGCTTTCTCCTGAACGTGCCAGCGACGGAGCTCCGTCATCCGGTGGTGCTCACCACCATGGTGGCTCGCGCGCTCGGGCACGTTCTCCTCGTGGAGACACTCCCGCCGGGATGCGCCATCGAAGCTCCCGTCGAGCTCGTCGCCGACCACGCCGCGGTCGCCCTCGGGTTCGGTCCCCTGCTGCTCGAAGGCGCTTACATCTACTCGTCCGGGTGCGGTGGCCCGCGCGTCGCGCAGGTGACGAGCGCTGGCCTCGACGAGCTCGCCGTGCTGACGGCGCTCTTCATCGAGATGCGCGGACACGCCGCGCGAAGCGCGACGAAGGAGCTGGGCGCCACGCAGACCGACGCGCTCGGTCGGGCGCTCGAGTGGGCCAGGTCGAACCGCGAGCTCTGCGACCGACTGAAGCGGGATCCCGCGCGGGTCGCGGCGGGCGACTACACGCTTCGCGACGCGAAGCCCTGGTTGCTCCGGCTCTTCGAGAAGAAGCGCCGGATAGAGGAGGACGAAGTCCCGGCCGAGCTCCTCGTGTCGAGGCCGGCACCCTCGAAGCCCCGCGATGCCGCGAATGACGAGCTCGCGAGCCTCGTGGACGAGGCTCTCCGGACCGTGCGCACCGACGCCGAGTGAGCGGAGGATGGCCTCCTTGCCATTGCCGCCACTCGAGCCGCGACCGTGCACCGTCCCGACCTCGCTCATGAAGGCGCGCAGAAGCCGCGGATGGCGCCGAGGAGCCGATCGAGATCGATTGGCTTCTTCATGATGAGCACGCCGCTCGGCGCGCGCGACGGATCCGACGTGGAGACGATGACGGGCACGTTCGCGAGCCGCACGTCGAGCTGCATCGAGGCGAACACCTCGTTGCCGGTCATGACCGGCATGATGAGATCCAGGACGACCACGCACGGGAGGCTCGGCCCCCCGAGCACCCGCATCGCCTCGGCGCCGTTCGAAGCTGTGAGGACATCGTAGCCTTCGTCCTCGCAGACCTCTTTCAGCGTATCGCGGATGTCGTCGTCGTCGTCGACGATCAGCACGGGCATCATCAGCCTGCTCCCGTGGGCCGCGTGCAGACCCGGGGCAGCACGACGCGAAACGAAGTCTCGGCAGCATCCGACGAGCCCACCTCGATTGCGCCGCCGTGAGCGCGAACGATCTGCTTCGTGATGTAGAGGCCGAGCCCGAGGCCCTGCGACTTCTCCCGGCGGCCCTGTCCGCCCGTCATCGGGTCGAAGAGCTTCGTGACGAGATCACGCGGGATCACGCCGGCGTTCAGCACGTCGACGCGGAGCGCGGTCGACTCCGTTCCGTCGACGCGGACGCGCGCGCCCACGCCCGGGGTCCCGTGCTGGGCGGCGTTCCCCACCAGGTTCGAGAACACCTGACCGAGCCGGTCGGAATCCCACTCGCCGGTGGTGTCCCCAGCGGACTCCAGCGTGATGCGAAAGCCCGGCGTGGCAGCCTCCACCTCGTCGAGGATGAGGCGGAGCAGCGGGAGCACGTCGAACCGGTGCGGCGAGAGCGGCAGCCCACCACCGACGCCGACGCGCGTGAAGTCGAGCAGCTGGTCGATCATGCGCGCCATGCGCTGCCCGCTGTTGACGATGCGCCCGAGCGGCTTCTGCAGCCGCTCGTCGTCGTAACGCTTCATCGCGAGCTGCGCAGCGGTCATGATGGCGCCGAGCGGGTTACGCAGATCGTGACCCAGGATGGCCGTGAACATTTCGTTGAAGCGCACCGTCTGGCGCAGCTCCGTCACCGCGTACAGGCGCGTGATGGCGGAGGCGACGTGGTTCGCGATCGCGCTCGCAATCTCGAGCTCCTGCGAGGACAGCGCGCGAGGCCGCTCGTAGTAGACCATGAACTTGCCTATCAGCCGCGACCCCTCCATCAGGGGGATGAACGCCAGTGCGCGGATCCCCTCCGCTTCGATGACGGGACGCAAGCCCGCCACGAGTGGCGACGTACCGACGTCGGGCACCAGAACCGGCTCGGGCGAGCGGACGTCCTTCGGCCAGGGTGAATGCCCCTCCACCGCAGCGCGATATGCCTCCGAGAGCCCGCGAGACGCCCTGAAGCGGAGCACGCCGTCAGCGTCGGCGAGCAGCACAGCGGAACGATCGGCACTGACCGCGTGCTCGATGGCATCCAGCGCCGCCTCGATGACGAGCTCGGGGGTCTCGGCGGCGATGACGATGCGCGCGAGCCCATACAGCAGCTCCGCGCGCTGCCTTGCGAGTCGGGTCGCCTCGTGCAGCAGCGCCCGCTCCACGACGAGAGCCGCCCGCTCCGCGAGCTCGACGACGAG
>CAYUAW010000025.1:8571-33507 GCA_964442485.1 uncultured Polyangiaceae bacterium | reverse complement strand
GACGACCGCGCACGCGTCGGCCCCTTCGAGGGCGATCTGCTCCGCCACGGTCGCGAGAAGCGAGGACAGGTTCGCGCTCGACTCCGAGAACAGCCTTGACGCGCGGTTGAGTACGGCCATGCGAGCCGCTGTCGCCTCCGCGCGAGCACGACGGCGCCGCTCGGCCTCGAGTAGACGAAGCCGCTCTATCGCCTGGCCGCTGTATCGCGCCGCGAGCTCGAGAAACCGCCGCTCCTCCGCAACGCTGCCGGCGACGTGATCGAAGGTGAACTCGAGCCCGCCCAGCGTCTTGCCGTCGACGATGACCGGCAGGCAAGCGATTCTTCGACCGCGCAGTCTCGTGGAGGCCGAGAGACGAGGGTAGCGGCGGTCGAGCTCCTCGTGTGAGTCGACGAAGATCGGCTCCGCCTGCGTGAGGGCATCGAGCGCAGGAAAGCGCGACGCGTCCTCGGAGTCGAGCGTGCTGAACAGCCGGAGGGACGCCTCTTCGTATCCGAATGCGCGGACGAGAGTCGCGCGCGCCGCGTCGTCCTCACGGAGCCAGAGCGCGCCGCTGCAGGCGCCGACCGCTTCGCCCGCGAGATCGACGATCGCCTCGTAGACCTGGTCGGCGGTCACGGCATCGGCGATCGCGGAGGTGACGCGGCCGAGGCGTTCCGTCTCGCCCCGCTCGGAGACAGAGGCGTCGCGAGCGTCGGACCGGCTCTCGTCGCGGAGCTTGACGCCGCTGTCGCGGTCTGCGGGCTCGGAGTGACCAACACGTCCGCGCCGCGGTGCGACGGCGTCGTCCGCTCGTGCGCGCGTATTCATGGGGGCAGCTGTGTTCCTTCCTTCGCGCGCGATGGCCTTGGCGCGTGGCCGGCCGACGCCTGAGGGCGCGGCGGCTCTCGACCACGTCGTCGCCCGGGACTGCTACTTCTGCGCCAAGTGCGTGCGTTCCCGGACGAGACCGGTCTACCGCGCGAAGGCACCGTAATTGCTCGTGTGCCTTGCGTACTCTGCCGTGCCTCACGACGAGCCCAGTCGTGACACGAGTGAGACTTTTCGGAATCCGCGAGGCAGAATGCCACGCGGACTTGCTGCCCGGTCAGCCCGGTGGGGGAGCAGCGGGTGAGGCCTCGGCTGGAGGCGCCGGCGGCGGTGCTTCCGGCACCGCGGGCGCAGCGGGTGGAACCGCCGGCGTGGTGGCGGGGGGAGGAGCAGGAGCGGCATCGGGAGCTGCCGCGGGCGGCGGGGCGGGGGCTTCTGCCGGCGGAGGGGCGGGAGGCGTCTCCGGTGCGTCGCTGAAAGAATAGATGAGGCTCACCGTCGTCGCGGTGTCGAGCGTCTTCTTGTCGGGCAGAGGCGCGTGATCGTATCGCGCCGAGAAGCCCAGGCCGATCGCGAGGCCGCCGCCGATGTTCGCCGCGAAGAGCGCGTCGTAGTTCAGCCGGGCGCGCGTGCCATCGACGAGGCTTTGCAGGTACTCGACACCCGTAGCGAAGGTCACTTCCTTGTTGAAGGCATGCTTGAAGCCGACGAAGAGACGCGCCGAGTGATCCGTTGCGTGCTTGGGGAGCGCGGGCACCATGGGGTCGGGCTGCAGCGCGTCGTCGCGACGAATGTCGTACTGGAGATCGTAGCCGAGCTCGACCCAGAACGAAGTCGGATCCGACTTCACGAACAGGTACTTCGCGCCGGGATCGAGGTTGAGCCGAAAATCCAGACCCTGGAACCGGTCGTGGCGACCGGTGCCGATCAAGAAGAGGCTCGTGCTCTCGATGAGGAACCGATCGTAGCGGAGCCTTCCTTGCACGTTCTGCGCGGTGGTCTGTAGGGGCTGCCCTGGAGGTGCACTGTCTCCATAGTTGGCGACGAGGGCCGCACCGAAGCCGTCGGAGCCACGCCGCATGTCGAACTTGCCGTTCGCGGTCGCCGCGATGAGCCGCGAGTTGCCACTCGAGAACTGCCCGCCCGCGGAGAGGCTCGCGGTCGTCTCCTTTGTCGGCGCCTCCGTCTTCGGCGCATCCGCGTCGAACTTCGGCGCGCTGACCAGCGTGGCGGCGTCCGGCGGAGGCGCGCCCATCGCCGGGGGGTCCGCGAAAGCGACTGCGCTGCTGGACAGAACCGCGGCAAGGGTGGCCGCCTGCAGGTGGATTCTCATCGCCGCGGCGTATCACGGCTGGCGCGTTGCCGGCGCTCAAATTCCAACGGAATTTGAGCCTGACCGGGCATTTGTGGCCAGGCGAAAATCAGCACGACTGTCGTGTCTGCGCACGACTTGCGCCGCGCTCGTCCGCGCTGGATTTGACGCACGTCCGTCGCGTACATTCCGCCGCACCACATGGTCTCCAAGATTTCGACGATTCGGTCACGCGCCGTTCGCTCCGTCGTCCGACGAACGACCTTCAGCGTGGCGTGCGCAGTTTGTTGCGCGCTCGGCGCGCTCGCGTGCAAGAACGTCGCGGAGCCTGACTCCGCGAGCAAGACGGGCAGCGTCACCGCCGCAAGCTCCGCGTCAAGCGAGCCCGTCGCGCCGAAGTCTTCGCTCTCCGCGGTCTGGGGAAGCGGCGCCGCGGACATCTGGGCCGTCGGCTCGAAGGGCGCGATCAGCCACTTCGACGGTCACGCCTGGACGCGTACCGACAGCCCCACGACGAAGAACCTTTCCGCGATCGGCGGCTCGGGCCGCACGGACGTCTGGGCCGTCGGCGACGAGGGCGTCACTCTCCACTACGACGGCTCTTCGTGGAAGCAGGTTGCCGAGAACAAGGACGAGACGCTCCTCGGGATCTGGGTGGACAACAAGACCGACATCTGGGTGTCGGGCATCGACGACGACGTCTCCGTGATCCGCCACTACGATGGGAAGAAGTGGGACGACGCCGACGTCAGCGGCGCGACCAGCCTCTGGGAGACGTGGGGTTCGAGCGGCACCGATGTTTGGATGGTCGGCACCGATCACAAGGGCCAGGGGTTCATCCTCCAGGGGAACGGAAAGCACTTCGAGCGCCTCCCGTTCGAAGGTGGCTCGCTTCGCGCCATCTGGGGAACGGGACCGAACGAAGTCTTCGTCGCCGCCTACGACGGCCCCATCTACGCGTACGAGGGCAAGACGAAGAAGTGGACACAGTCCCCCAGCTCGCCCACGGACAAGCTGCTCGGGCTCTGGGGTTCGGGCTCGAAGGACGTCTGGGTGGTGGGCCTCAACGGAGCCGCATTCCACTTCGACGGACAGACCTGGTCGAAGCAGAAAACCGGCACGAGCGAGGCGTTCTGGGCGGCCTGGGGAAGCACGGCCTCGGATGTCTGGATTGTCGGTACCGGCGGGGCCACGCGGCACTGGGACGGCCACGGCTTCACTCACTAAGCTCGCAAGGGAGCTGGATCTTTTCACGGCGGAGCGAATCATCGGCCGACGAGGCGCGAGATTGAACCCGAGCGCGCCGTCTGTGCTGTAGTCTGCCGCCCGAAACGGCGGCACACGCCGCTAGTCGTTCGAAGGAAGGTCGCCCGTGCAATCGATACCCCGTGCGCTCGCGTTCATCTGCGTCTCCAGCGTTCTCGCCGCCTGCGGTGGGTCCGAGCCCGAACCCAAGGAGCCGACGGCGGAAGCTCCCGCCGCCAGCGATGAGAAGCCGGCAAAGAGCGAGGACACCGACAAGCCCGCAGGAGCGAGCAGCGACGACAAGAAGGAGACGGCGAAGAAGGACGAGGCTCCTGCCGAGGAGGCGAAGCCCAGCAAGTCACTGAAGGACGTGCTGACGACTCCGGGAGCGCTGTTCGTGTTCTCGTTCACCGCCTCTGACGTGCACCAGGCCGCGGACGAGAAGTGCACGAAGAGCGCCAAGGACGACCCGAAGAAGAAGGCCGATTGCATGACCAAGGAGAGCTCGAAGCTCGAGGGCGAGGCCTTTCAGTTCCAGGAGGCGGGCGAAAACAAGGGCGTGTGGATCACCATGCTCCGCAAGGGCGACAAGCTCACGACGAAGCACAAGGTGGACATCGAGTTCGGCAAGGAGACCGACAAGAGCATCACGGTCACCCCGAAGAGCGGGAAGGAAGTTGTCATCGAGGTGCCGAGCGAGGGCCAGATCGTCCTGACGGACCCGAAGCAGGGGAAGATGGTCTACGACCTGAAGCTCGGCCTCATCGGCGATCAGCAGCGCTGAGCGCTTCAGCCGGGTCGTTCAGAGTGGAACCAGCCGCGGGCGCGTCGTGATCTTGAGGAGTGCGACGCGCGCGCTGGTCCCGTCGAGCTCGAAGGGGACCACGCGCCGGTCGCCCGCGGCGTAGACCACCACGCTGCCGCGCACGGTGCCCCGGTGTCCCGAGGGGCGCGTCACCTCGACGAGATAGTCACCGGGCGCGCCGCCGCGCAGCGCCAGACCTTCACGGCTCGTGCTCCGCACGTCACGCGCCGTGATGACGGCTCGCGTCGGCGCGCCGAGCCACGACACGCGCGCGCCGTCGGGGGGCAAGAGCGAAAGATCGATGTCGTCGCCACCGTCCCAGGTCGCCTCGAGACGTAGGTCGCCGCTCAGCGTCGACGGATCGATGGGTTTCGCCGACAGGAACACCTCCGCAGCACGTCGAGTGGCGTCGTCGGCAAGCGACATGAGATCCGACGCCACGGGCGCTTGCCCGAGATCGCGGGCGCAGCGCACGGCCTCGCTGAGCAGCCTCGGGTCGCTGGAACGCGTCTCGGCGGCTGCGAGGGAGTACCGGCAGGAGAGCTCCGGGTTCCCTGCCCAGCGAAAGAGGCGCGCCAGACGGAACACGGACTTCTGATCGCCAGGCCGCACGTCCACCACCGAGCCGAGGATACGAATCGACAGCTCGCGTTCACCACGCGCCGCCGCGACGTCCGCGCGCGCGGTGAGCGCGTCAGGGTCCAGAGGATCCTTCGCCGACCAGCGCTCGGCCACGTCTGCGGCCCGGTCGAGGTGACCGCCGAGCAAGGAGAGCGTGTAGAGGCGCTTCATGCTCTCGCGGCTCGGGTCGTCGCCCGACGCGTCTCGCTCCGCCATCGCGAGGGCTTCCGGCGTGACGCGGTCGGGCAGCAGAGGAGGCGTGACGATCCGTCCGACTCGCTCCCAGATCTTGCGCATCGGGATGTAGCGCGGACCGAAATGCTGTGGCCGCGGGGCGAAAGGCGATTGCATCAGGGGCGGCCCCGCCATGTCGTCCTTCGGTTGGAGAGCGTCCCCTCCGCCGCTCGCCGTGCCGAGGTTGCCCGCTGGGGCCGTCGCGGTGGGCGGCGGGGGTGCGTATCCCTCTTTCTTCCCGGGAGCATCGAGCTCCTCGTCGCGGTAGGCGTGAGCAGACGCCGCCTTGGATTTGTTCTCCGTTGTCGGCGCGGCCGGCGCGGGAGACGGCCGCGCGAATTCCTGTTCTTGCATCGGCTCGGCTGCGGCACGCGAGCGCCGCGCCGGGGAGGGCGCCACACCTAGCCCCGCGGCCCCCGTCGATTCTTCCGTCATGGGCGCCTTCTCGGCGAGAGCGCCTCGTCCGTCGTCGGCATCGAGCACTCGGTCCTCGCCCTCCGCCGTCGTGCTCTCCGCAACACTGTCGCCGGCCCACGAGAGGGAGCGCTCGGCGCGCTCGAGGCCGAAGGCGTGCATCATCGCCGCGCTCTCCAGGACGAGCAGCGACGTGTAGCGGCTCGCCACGTGAAAGCGCCCGGAGAGCTCGATGGCGCTCCTGCGGCTCTCGGCGTCGGGCCGCTGCTCGAGCTCCGCGATCTTCCCGGCTGCCCACAAGCGCGGGACGAAGGAATTGCCCTTCGCCGTGGTCGCCTCGATGCGGAGCGGGTAGCGCTGCTCGAACGGAGTGCCGCCGAGCTCTCCGCGAAGCGTCAACGTCCCGGTGACCTGGGAAGCGTTCATGCGCGCGACGAGCATCGTCTCGCCGCCGGCGCGCAGCGTGCCCAGCGCCCCCGGCGCCACGTCGACGAGACCGTCGGGCAGCTCGACGCGAGCGTCCGTCAAGGTGGTGCCGTATGTCGCGCCGAGGAGCGCGAACGCCGCGTCGAGAAGGGTCTGCCCGGGCGTGTACGGGACGACGACGCCGCCCCCGGCGTTCGCGAGCGTCGTCAGGGTGCTCACGTCGGCGTCGGCGCCGACGGCGACAGCAGTCACGGTGCCGGCGTCGCGCGGGACGGCTGCCTCGATCTCACGCCGGATGAAGGCCGGCCCGACCGCGCCGATCGTCGGCGTGCCGTCGCCGATGTAGACGACGCGAGCGCCGCCGTGTGGCGCGTCGTGCAACGCTTCCCTGCCCCTCTGCACCGCTGCCGCGACATCCGAGCCGCCCTCGGGCGTCACGCCCCGGAGAAACTCGCCGACCGCCCGAGCCGCCTCGGGCCCAGCGAGGACGAGGCCGGACGGTGCTTCGCGACACGTCGAATCGCAGGCGAGCACCGTCACGCGGTCCCCGCGGTCCATTTCCCGCGCGATGCTCTCGGCGATGGACGTCGCGCGGCGATAGCGCTCGCCGAACATGGAACGGCTCGAATCGACGACCAGCGCGAAGTCGCGCTGCAGCCCGTCCTGGCTACGCGGCAGCTTCGGATGCAGCGCGATAGCGACGTAGGCCGCATCGTCGTGCGGCGCGTCCGACGCTGTGCCGAGGCTCTCGTCCGGGCCGGGCCGATAGGCCCACGCCGTCACTTCCTGCCCGGGGTCGAGCAGGGTGTACTCGACGGAGAGATCACCGGACGGCGTGAACCCGGCCGCGCCGTACGACAGCTGGCGCACTCCGTCCGGCAATGTCTGTTGCCGGAGCTCGTAACCTCGGGCGACCACACCGGCGCGAGGGTCGTTGCCACGCACCTCGACGTCGACGTCGAAGCGGCCGATGCGCGTCGAGCCCGCGGGGTCATAGGGCAATGGATAGACGTATCGGCGAACCCCGCCCGACGGCGCGATGACCTGCGTGTACGCGAGCAGCACCTTGCGCGAGGCGCGCTTCGGAATCGGATAGATTCGCAGCTCGAAGCGCCCGCCGCGCTGCCACTCAAGGAGCGCGGGGTCACGCCAGGGCCCGCGCACCCAGACGATCTCTTCGCCCACTGGTTTCTTGCCGCCGGCGTTCACGATGGCGCCCCGCCAGATGGACGATGCACGCTCGCGATCGACGAACGCACCCTCCTCGAGCTTGCCGTCGACCTCGAGCGCGAGGCGTTCAATCTGAGCATCCGGCGGCAAGGGGAAGCGAAAAACGCCTTCGAGTACGTCGTCGCTCGAGCTCGTGAACTCCTCCTCCACCTCGGTGCGCGCGACGTTGCCGACGATGCGGACGCGGGTGGCGTGCGACGTCAGCGATACCAGCCCCTTCTTCTCGTGATCATCGCCCGGGCGCTTCGCCCCGAGCTCACCGAGCCCGCGGATCGCTTCCTCCGGCGCGGCCTCGGGCGCGAAGGCACGCTCCGTCCACCCGAAGCGATCTCCGAGGGACGCGCTCGGGAACACTGCCGGCGTCGCGCCCGGCTCGAGACGGCCCACCTCGCCGGCGTGCACCGCAACGCCGCGCTCGGCCGCGTCGACGAGCCGGATCGAGCCGCGAGCGACCTCCGCATCGGTGCGCGCGGCGTCAGCGAGCAGGGACACCTTCACCGACTCGGTCTCAACGAATCCGAGCGGCGTGTCGAACCGGGCGCGACTCGCGCCGAGCTCCGGTACGTCGGCGACCGCGCTGCCGTGCTCGAGCCGCGCCCGACGCGGGTACGCGGCGTCGAGGAGCAGCTCACTGTCGCGATCGAGCACGACGCGCGTCCCGTCACGTAGCTCGACGATAGCGCGTGTCTGTCCGTCGGTGCGCAGTGTCGAGCCCGCGGGGACATCGTCGCCCTCTTCCAGGCGGCTACACACGGCGCGATCGGGGCTGCAGCGCTCGACGCCGACGCCTCCGCCGAAGGCGCGGGACACGCTCGAGAGCTTTCCGCTCCACGCCGAGTCCGCATATCGCGTGGTGTCGTGAGAGCGCCCAGCGACGAATGCGGCAATGGCTGCGGCAGCCACCGCCGCGACGACGCCGACACGCTTCCATCGTGCGCGCCGTGCGCCGTCCGATGGGGCCGGCGCGGCCTCGTCCTTCTTCTGTCGGAGCGCGGGCGCGTCGGCGCCCTTCGCAACGTCGGCGGGCACGTCACCCTGCGTGCGCTCCGGCGCAGTCGGGGTCTCGTGGGCTCGCGTCGTTTCGTCCGGCCGCTCCGCGCTCTGCTCGTCGTTTCGCCGCGCCGCTGGTTCGTCCGCTGCCGCCTGCACCGTATCCTGGACGTCACGGGGAGCCGCGGCCGCGCGCTCGGCGCGCTTCGCGTCGCATGCCGCGCGGATCCGGCGTTTCAACTCGTCGAAGTGGAGCCCACCCTCGTAAGCACGAAGCTTCCCGACGACGCGCTCCGCGTCGTGCACGAGATCCCGCGACGCATCGTCGTCCGCAACGAAGTCGGCGACGTCGTCCGCGGCGAGCCCGTCCACGACGTCGGCGAGCGCCTCCTCCACGGCGCGCCGCCGGCCGGCGAGCTCCGGTGCCCCGGGCTCCGGCGGCTCGGATGCGAGACGACACACGAAGGCGAGCCCCCGCGATACGCGCGCCCGGGCCGTTGCTTCGTCGACACTCGCGGCGGCGGCGAGATCGGCCATCGAAAGCCCGCCGACGTAGCGCAAGAGGAGCGCTTCACGCTCCGTGGGACGGACGTCGTCGAGCCGCAGCGGCGACAGCGCGGTCGCCTCCGGGGACGAAGCCTCCGGAGTTCGCCGCCGCTGCTCGACCAGCTGCGCGACTTTCCGACGCGCCCCGGCAAAGAGCCGCGCCCGAGCGAACGCCGTGGCGTCGCCATCCGCGAAAGCACCATCTGCTTGCAGGAAGAGCTGCTCGACAACCTCGCTCTCCGTCGCAACAGCGCCTAGTGACGCTGTCACGAACCGCGCAACAGGCGTTCCATCGCGGGCGAGGGCCTCGTCGAGTGCGCCCACCCCGTCGTTCGCGTGCCTTGTCCCGAGCCCGTCCGAACCTTCCATGCGCCGCTCCGTCCGGCTCGGGTACGGATCGACCGATCGACCTCGCAACCAAGCGTAGGCCCATCGTACGGGCGACGCGGTCGAAAGATCCTTCCGCGCTTACAACGCGGCGCGTCTACGAGCCCGGATCAGGTCTTAGGCGGTTCCTTCGGCGGAGTGGGCCCCTCAGGAGGCGTCTTCGTACCGTTGCCACCACAGAGTGGCTGCGCCGCATCGACACGCGGACCGGAAGACTGCCGAGGCGCGGCCTGGGCAAGCGTGGCGCCTGCAAGAGACGCGGCGATCACGAGTGACATCAGGGTTCGGGTATTCATGGCTCTCCCTTTCTCGTACCCGTGGAACGGGTACGCTAATGTCGGGCTCGCCGCCCGGCACGTCAAGCCGCCCGGGCGCTGACAACTAGGCGATCTGACGCCGGCGTCTTGGCCGGCTCTTGCACCGCGGACAGCGAGCGTCGTCCTGTGACTCGATGATGAGCGAGTGACAGCGGCAGTTCGGGCACGACTCGATGGCGATGAACTCCGCACGAAAGCCGCACGATCCGCACTCACCGAGATGCCGCCCCATCGAGCCCGCGCCGGACGCCTGCGACCAGACGGCTCCGCACTTCGGGCACGGCGACTCCGACGGCACGGGCTTCAGAACGATCTCGCTCTTGCCGCGCAGCATGGCGGCTTCGATCTCGAGTCGCTCGCGTTCCTTGGCGCGGGTCTCCGCTTCGCGTTGCACGAGCTCGGCTTCGAGCGCGAGCGCGGCTTCACGTCTTCGCTCCGTAGAGGCCGCCACCGATCGATCGCGGCACTCTTCGCTGCAGTAGGTCCCGTCCACGGGACGCTTCAACCAGCCGATCTTTTTATCGCACTGTAGGCATTTCATGGCGCGTCTCGCAGTCCCCCCGGCTCCCCGCCGAAGCCCCCGGATCTTGACAACTCGGGTGCCGTCGTCAAACGGGTTCTTTCGTGCGGGGTCGGGACGCTCCGGCTACACGCCTTCGCTCCCGTTCCGTGAGCGCTCACCGCGCTCCTCGGGTCTCGTACTCCGAGAGCGCGCGCAACGCTAGCGAACCCCGACAAATCCGCATGGCCGAATGGGCTGCGCAATTTTCGTACAACCCGCGGACAGCTGGTCGCGACGCGAAGCGAAATACCGCTCAGCCGGCGACGGAGCGGGCACGCGGCGAGAGCTCCCGGATACCCGACGGCTTCGGCTTCTCGCCCTCCGTCGCGCCGTACTCCGGAAGCGCCTCCTCGAGCTTGGCCCAGTCGATCTGCCCGTCATCGATGAGGTTCTCGTACTTGAGGACGCCGAGCTCCTCATAAAGCGGACGCACTCGATGGGTGATGAGCCCGACCTTCTTCAGGTTCGGAATGATGCGAGTGAAAAGAAGGTTCCTGAACTCCTCCATCATCCCGCCACCGAGGAGCCGGCGGCGCCCCTCCTCGATGTCCCAGCCGTAGTGCGCGAAGACGTCCGTTCCGACGATTCGCTCGCGCATGATGCAGCACGCCTCGTACGCGAACTGGGCCCGGTCCTCCAGCTCCTCTGGGCTCAGCGATTTGACGAATTCCTCCATGTACGTGACGCCGAAGGCGACGTGACGTGATTCGTCGCGGGTGACGAGCTCGAGCACCTCCGACATCACGGGGTCGGAAGCGATCATGCGCTGCGTGTTGAACGCCGCCAGCGCGAGCGACTCGATGACGAGCTGCATGCCGATGAACTTGAGGTCCCATCGCTCGTCGGTCAGCACCTTGTCGAGCAAGAGCTTCAAGCTCGCGTTGATGGGATACATGAACCCGATGCGGTCCATGATGTACTTGTTGAACACTTCCACGTGCCGCGCCTCGTCGAAGGTCTGCGAGGAAGCGTAGAGCTTGGCGTCGTAGGTCGGTGCGCAGCTCACGAGCTGCGACGCCACGAGCAGCGCCCCCTGCTCCCCATGAAGGAACTGCGAGAGCATCCAGGACTGCTGGTGCCAGGCGAATTCGATTTCCTCGGCCTCGTTCATCCGATCGTACGGAGCCCAGCCCGCGAAGGGATTGTCGATCCCCTCGTTGATCGGACTCTTCGTTCGATCGATGGGCTTCGACCAGTCGATGTCCGTCTCGGCGTTCCAGTTGCGCTCCTTGCCCAGCCGGTAAAGCTTGCGGATGCGGCGGTCGGCTTCCTCGTACGACCACGTGTAGGAGCCGGTGAGCGGCGTGCGGAAGATCTGCGCGATCGTCTCCACGTCGCCCGGTGTGAGCTGCGGGTCGTCGGCGCTCAGCTTGTATTTCAGCTCTCGTGGCGCTCGCTCGATGAACCTGACTTTTGCCATGACTCACTCCCTGTGCTGCGGAACCACCGTTCCGCACCTCCGGAGGGGGAGGCGCACCAGAATCAGAATACTGATTCTGATGTTGGAAACGGTCAAGCGCGCAGAGAAACACACATGATTTCGCTGACATCGTGGGCCGATGAACGGCGGCGCCCCACCAGAGCGGAGCCCGGCAGCTGGTGTCCCAGCTGCCAACCAAGGCGTCCGAAGGTGCCGATAACGGGTCGCCACGCGCGTATGATGAAAGGCGGTTTGCGCGGTGCCTCAAGGAACCTCCGGTGAGTGACGACGCGCAAGAATGGCGGTGGGTCGGAGAGGACGGAGTGGAGAAATCCGTTTCCGAACACGAGCTGATCGCCGAGCTCTCGTCGGAGGCGCTGCCGCACTACACGCTCGTCTGGAAGAAGCGCTGGCTCGAATGGCTGCCCGCGATGCAGGTCGCCGAGCTCGGCTGGGCGCTTCCGCCCGGGAAGGCAGAGCGCGCGGTGAAGGCGCGCGAGAGCTCCACGGCGATGCAACCGCCGCCGCCGCCGCTGTATCTCTATCCCGTCCTCCAGCGCAGAGGAGCGAGCCCTGGCGCAAGGCAACCGGCGGATGCTCCACGCCCGGGCCGCGCTGCCGTAGCCGGATTGTCCCTTGAAGAAGGTGCGCGGAACGGCGCCAAAGGAGAGACGCCTTCGACTCTGCCGGACGAGGTGGAGCTCGACACAATCACCCGTTCGAGCCCCCACGCCGCTGGCCAGGACGACGAAGTGACGCTCGTCGCCGACAGCGATGTCGTCGGCGAAAGCGGCGGATCGCTGGATCCGGGCCCAGGGAGTCCGGCGTTTCGCGCGCGTGTCTACTCCGAAGAGGACGACGGCGCGACACACGTGCTGCCGTCGCGGCCGCCCCCGCTCGGTCCGGTCTACGTCGGACCGCATGCCCCTCCGCCGTCCGAGGCGCCCGGCCCGACCTACGACGAGAACGAGATCCCGCATATCCCTCGGCCTCCTGCGTCTCCGAGCGACCTGTCGGCGTACGCACGGCTTTCTCCGACTTCGGACGTCGAGCTCGAGCTCGAGCCGCCGCCATCACCGGGACTATCCACACGGAACGTCCTGCTCGCAGGCGTCGCTGCCGTGGTCGGCGTCGGCGCCGCTTTCCTCCTGCTTCACAACGCAGGTGTCACGGGCGGCGCGACGACGGGGGAAGCTGCGAGCAGCGAGCGCCCCGCTGCGAGCCTGGCCGCGCGGACGTCGGTGCCGGCCGCGCTGGCCGCGCCGAAGCAGGGGGAGCGCCCGCGTGGAGCGCCGTGCAACGTCGTCACGCCCGCTGTGCGCGTCGCCGACTGGGCCGAGCCGCTGGTGCCGCCGGTGTTCGCGCCGATCCCGGGTTCGGGTCGGCTCGCGGTCGGATATGCGCAGTCGGACACTTACGCGATCGGAATGACCATCGATCCGAGAACGCTGGATCGCGATCAGGTGTTTCGCGAGTACCGGCACGAGAAGCTCGTGAGTGTCGTTCCGACGTCGGGCAGCGGGAAGCTCCGCTTCGACATCGTGCGACAGGGCCATCCGCTCACGAACGCGCGGGTCGTCGACACGCCGACGCCGTTCACGCTCGGCGCGACGTCGTTCTCGATGGCGCGCATCGACAGAAACGGCGAGCCCGTCCCGATCTGGTCGTTTGCCGAGGCCGAGCAGAGCACGCTGCCCCGTGTCGTTGCTATCGGACAGGGCGGCTACGCGGTCGCGTTTCGTCGAGGCGGCAAGGGCGGCCCCGTCTCCGTCGGCTACCTGGATGCAACGGGCAACAAGCGAGGCGAGCTCGCGGACGTCCGTGCGGATCCGGGTTCCGCGGGCACGCCAGCAGTCGCTGCCGATGAGTCAACGCTGCTCGTCGCCTTCGCGCTGCGGGCCGGCCAGGGGCCGTGGAGCATCGCCGCCGCCACCGCGCCGCTCGGCGGATCGCCGAGGAGATCCGTGAAGCTTGCGCTCCGCGAGGGAGGGCCCGGCGGCGATCGAATAGCCCCCGCCGTCGGGGCTCTCGGCGGCGGGAGATGGCTCGTGCAGTGGATCGAGGGCTCGGCGGGAAACCGCATGGCTCGCGCCGAGGTTCTCGACGGAGCCCTCGCGCCCCTGACCGAAGCGACCAACCTGTCACCGGACGGCGCGAACGCCGGCCAGGGAGTCGTCTGGACGAGCGGGGATCTTGCGACCATTCTCTTCTACGTAAAGAACGACAAGAGCAACAACGAGCTCTGGGGCGTCGCGATCGACTGCCCTCACTGAGCTTTCGGAGGGCTTCATGGCGGTGAAGAGAGCACGGCTCGCGGACGACGAGATAACGCAACGACTGACCGAACTGCCCGGTTTCCGGCGGGAAGGCGACAAGCTCGTCGTCGATTTGAAGTTCAAGGACTTCGTGGCGGCCTTTGGCTTCATGACGAGCATCGCCCTGGTCGCCGAAAAGCTCGACCATCACCCGGAATGGTCGAACGTGTACGCCAGTGTGCACATCGCACTCCAGACGCACGACGCCGGCGGCATCACCGAGCTCGACTTCGTTCTGGCGTCACGCGTGCTGGAGCTCTCTCGCCGCCACGGAGCTTGAGCCGAAATACTACCCACCTGCCACAGACACTCCAAGGCGAGGAGTGTCATGGCGTCGCTCAAGAACTACAGCGCGTTCGTTCTGGTCGCGTTTTCAGCCTGGAAGATCGTGGCCTGCTCCGCCAGCACCGGAAACCCGGTCGGTACAGGGGTTGGCCCGTTCTCTTCGGGCGGAGCCGTCGGTACTGGCGGCGCAACCGGCGTTGGGTCGACTCCTCCTTCCCCTTCCGCCACTGCGAATCAGGGGGCAGGCGGCTTCATCTCGCTGAACTCGGGGGGCGGCCCCACGATGCGCGACACGGACAGCTCGTGTCACCCCGTGAGCACGACCCCGGAGACCATCGTCGTCACCGATTCGTCGACGGCCCCCGTCGCGATGTTCATCATGCAGGATCGCTCCTCCAGCATGGTGCTAGGCGGCAACGGGGCGAGCGCCATGAGCTGGGACAACTCGGCGGCCGCGGTCACCGCCTTCGTGTCGGACCCTGCTTCGCAGGGGATCGACGTCGGCCTCGGGACGTTCCCGGTGGGCGCGAGCAACACCTTCGACTGCAACACCGGAAGCGATTGCGGCACCCCCGTCGTCCCCATTGCGGCGCTCACCGGCAGCGCGAGCACCGGCAACGCGCCGCCCATAATCAGCGCGTACGGCATGCTGAAGCCACAGCGTCAGGGCAGCATCGCCTTCACGCCGACTGAATGCGCCCTCAGAGGCATGATCAATACGTGCCTGCTCTACATGTCGCAGTCGGCGAGCAGCGAGAAATGTGTCGCGGTGCTGGTGACGGATGGGACGCCCACGCAGTGCAACGGCGACGAGACGTTCCTGACGCAGATCATCGCCGACGGCTTCGCCAGGGGCGTCGAGACGTTCACCCTGGGCTTGCCCGGTTCGGACCTGAACGTGCTGAATCAGTATGCCAAGGCCGGCGGTAGCAATGCCGCCATCGACGTCTCAGGCGGCTCCCAGGCGTTCGTCGCGGCGCTGAATGCGATCCGGGGAAAGGTCCAGAGCGTCATGACGATCAAGACCCCCCTGAGGTGTCAGTGGAAGATCCCGGCACCGGATCCGGGCGAGCCCCCGCTGGACCCGACGCAGGTGAACGTTCAGTTCACGCTACCCAGCGGCACGCCCACTCAGTTCGGTCATCTCACATCGCTCGGCGCGTGCCCTGCTACCGGCAACGGCTGGTACTACGACAACGAGACGAATCCGACCCAGGTCATCCTCTGCCCCGCGACCTGCGACAGTGTGAAAAATGTCGACAGCGCGCGCATCGACATCCTGTTTCACTGCCCCACGAAACCATACGTGGTTCAGTGACTCCCCGTCACGACGTTCGCGCGCCGACCACGGACCCCTGCGCTGGCACTGGTTCGAGCTCCCGGTGAAGCCGTGCCCGCAGGAACAGGGCAAGCAACGAGAGCACCATCATCAGGATGAACGCCATCACGGCGATCTGAGCGTTGCCTCGCCGAGGACGTAGAGCGACGTGATCCGTCTCCCGGAGCCCGAACAGGGCTTCAGGCGGGAAAGGACGGGATGAGTCGGGAGCGTTCCAGAGATCGTCGGGCTCCGTCTCGCGCCGGTCGTCGGCGTCCCAGACGCTGCTGTCTCTGTCGCCGTCGAAGACGCCGATGTTTGCGTTCGTGACGGAGGGTTCCGCAGGAGGTCGGCTCGGGCCAGCTCCGCTGTTCGAGGGCGACCGGTGCAGCATGCGAGAGAAACAAAGCAGGTCGCGTGCCAACGCATCGCCCTCCACGCCGGCAAACGGCGAAAAGAATGCAATCCAGACGCCGGGTAGGGCTTCTGCGTGGCGCTACGCCTCGGGTGGTGGCTGCCCAGGTGGACGGAAGGCCCCTGCAACCGTTCGTTCCGCAGCCACTCCGTCAAGGAAACCATGGTACTCGGGCGCGGCGGCCGGAAGAGGCGCGCCGCGTCACGGATTTTCCTGAGCCTCGGCATCGCCCGAGGGCGAGGTGAAGCATGGGCAAAGGACGACTCGAGGCGTTCAGCGACGGCGTGCTCGCGATCATCATCACCATCATGGTGCTCGAGCTGAAGGTCCCGCACGGCGCCGATCTCGCCGCGCTCGGGCCCCTGTGCCCGGTCTTCATCGCCTACATCGTGAGCTTCCTGTACGTCGCGATCTACTGGAACAACCACCACCACCTGCTCCACACGGTGAAGACGGTCACGCCGGGCGTGATGTGGGCGAACATGCTGCTGCTCTTCTGGCTGTCGCTGCTTCCCTTCGTGACGGGCTGGTGCGGCGAGAACCCGGAAGCCTCCTGGCCGGCCGCCCTCTACGGAGTCGTCCTCTTCGCCGCCGGGCTCTCATGGCTCGTGCTCCAGAGCGCGATCATCGCGGGCGGCGGCATTCTGAAGCAGGCCATCGGGGCCGACAAGAAGGGCAAGGCGTCGCTCGTCCTGTACGCAGCAGGGATCGGCCTTGCGTTCGTGAACCCGTGGATCGCGGAGGCGACTTTCGCCGTGGTCGCGCTCGTCTGGATAATTCCCGATCCTCGCATCGCGAAGGTCGTCGGAGAATAGCCTGACGCTCAGCGCTCGGCCTTCCGGGGCGTGAGCAGCACGAGCGCGGTGATCGCCGACAGCATCGCAAGACCGGCGCAGGTGAGCATTAGCGCCCGGAACCCTGACACGAACGCAGCGTCGAACGCTGCGCGCAGCGAGCGCTGGACGTCGGCGCCGAGCGTCGCGGGCAGCTCCGCCGCCGCGAGCTTCGGACGCTCGCGGGCCACCAGGGACATCGTGGCAACGGGCAGCGCGAGAGACGCGACTGCGCGGTCGAGCGCGGCGTCGAAGCGCGCGACGAGCACGGCGCCGAGTCCGGCAACGGCGAGAAGCCCGGCCGCGCGTGACACGGCGTTGTTGATCCCCGACGCCACGCCGGAGTGACGCGGGTCGACGGAGCGCATCACCGTTGCTGTGAGAGGCGCGACCGTCACCCCCATGCCGAGACCGAGAAGCACGATTCCAGGAAGAAACGTCGACCAGTACGGCCCTCCAACGGACGGGACGGCCAGAAGAGCGAACCCAGCGGCGATGACGAGCGGGCCGAGAACGAGTGGCAACCGCGGGCCGTGACGCTGCGAGAAGCCGCCTGCCCAGCGGCTGAGCGCCGAGACGAGAATCACGCAGGGTATCAGCGCAGCGCCTGCCCCCGCGGGCGAGTAGTGTTGCACCTGGATGAGGTCGAAGGGGACGAAGAAGAAGCAGGCGCCGAGCGCGGCATACAGGAAAAAAGTGACCAGATTCGTGGCCGAAAATGCCCGTGACCGGAAGAGCGCGAGCGGGACCATCGGCCCCCTCACGCGAGACTCCGCGAACACGAATGCGACGAGGAGCGCTAAGCCGGCGACGAACGCAACGAGCGCGAAAGGCGAGGTCAGGCCGCCTTCGGCGGGCGCCTCGAGGAGCGCCCAGGTCACCGCCCCGAGCCCGGCCGTCGCGAGCAGAGCCCCGAGCACGTCGGTGCGCTGCTCGGCCGACGTGTCGCGTGTCTCCTCCACCTTGCGGAGCGCGAGCACCGCGACCACCACGGCGAGTGGCAGATTGAAGAAGAAGATCACGCGCCAGGACGCCTGCGCGACCGCCCAGCCCCCGATGAGCGGGCCCAGCGCCGAGGCGACGGAGGTCGCGGCGGACCAGGTACCGATCGCCGCGCCGCGGGTCGCGTCGGGGTACGCCGAGCCGATCAGCGAGAGGCTCCCTGGAACCAGCAGCGCGGCGGCGATCCCCTGAACCGCGCGCGCGCCGATCAAGAAGCCGATACCCGGCGCGAGCCCACACGCCGTGGAAGCGATACCGAACCCGACGACACCGCACACGAACATGCGCCTTCGTCCGAGACGATCACCCAGCGCGCCCCCCACCAGCACCAGCGCCGCAAGGAGCAGCGTGTACGCCTCCACCACCCATTGCATGGCGTCGACGCTCGCGCCCATCTGCCGCTCCATCACGGGAAGGGCGATGTTCACGACCGTGCCGTCGACGAACGCCATCGTGGACCCGAGGATGGCAACGAGCAGCGACCACTTCGGATCGAACACCATCGTCGCGCGCGGCGTCCCCGCTTTCGGTGGCACGGTCGCGTCGAACATCTCGGACACCTAGGGCCCTGCGCTGCGGCGAGGCAGCCGCCACGGGCCTGATTGTCGTGTGGTCAGTGCACCGAATCCGTGGCACCGCCGTCGACGCGATAATTCCCGCCGGTCAGATACGCGGCACGCTCGCTAGAGAGAAAAGCGACGAGGTCGGCAACCTCGTCCGGCCGGGCCATGCGCCCGAGGCGCACTCCGGTGAGCTTGTGCACGCCCCTGGCCTCTATCTCCGCCCAGTCGTCGCCCCAGCCATGCTTCGACGCGAGATGGCGCAGATACGCTTCCATCTCGCCCGTGCGGATGAGCCCCGGGCTCACCGTGTTCACCGTGATTCCCGTCCCCGCTAGCTCCTTCGAGAGGCTCACCGTCAGGGTCGCGAGAGCGCCCTTCGCCGCGTAGTACTCGGGCATGCGCGAGCCCGGCCGGGTGGTGCCGATGGTCGTAATCTGGATGACGCGGCCGTGACCGCGTTCGCGCATGCCGGCCAGGAACCCGTGAATCATGCGCACGGCCGAGAGGGTGTTCACCTCGTACGAGCGGATGAATCCCTCGGACGAAGGGTCGTCCCACGTGCCCATCGTGGCCTGTCCGAAGTTGTTGACCAGCACGTCCACGCCACCGACCACCGCGGTGGTCGAGCGAACGACCTCGGCGGCGCCCGCGTCGGTCGTGATGTCGCCGGTCACCGAGTACGAAAGGCCCGCGCCGCTCGCGATCTCCGCGGCGATCTTCTGCTGATCGCCCTCCGTGTTCCCGTGAACGATGACCGTCGCCCCTTCCCGCGCGAGCGCGCGCGCGATCGCCGCGCCCGTCCCGCGGCTCGAACCCGTGACGAGCGCACGTTTCCCGGAGAGCCCGAGGTCCATCGGCGCCGTCAGCCGGCTTCCAGGGAGAAATCCAGGTGCTCGGCTTCGCACACCTCCGAGAGGTTCTGCTCGAGGGACGACGCCACTTCCGGCGGCACCTGGATGTCCGTGGTCAGCACGAAGAGGGGCGTGCCGCTCTCCGGCGCGTTCGTCAGACGCGATTCGAGAGACGCGACGTTGATCCCGCGGCTCGCGAGCACCCTGCTGACGGCGAGCACGATGCCGGGGCGGTCCACGCCCGTCACGCGCAACCGGTACGGCAGCACGCCGGCGCTCGGCTCGGCGGCGCGCGTGTCGTGCATCGAGACGCGGAGCCCCGTGCGCCCTTCGAGCGCGGAGAAGCCGTCCCGCAGCCGCATCATTGCCTCTGGAGGGCCGGACAGTAGAACGATGAGCGCGAATTCCCCGCCGAGGACCGCCATCCGGCTGTCCTCCAGGTTGCCCGAAGCGTCGTGGATCGACTGGGATATCTCCTGGACGAGCCCGGGCCGGTCCGCCCCGACCGCCGTCAGCACCGCGTAGCGCCGTTCCGTCGCCATCGCGCCACCCTTAGCACCCGCGGCCCGCTGCCCCAACCCCTACCCCGCCCCGCCCCCGATCGCGTCCCGGAGCCGCTCGAGCCGCGTCTTCACCTCCGGCCGCGCCTGCGTTTGCAGGGCACGGTCCACCGCCGGAGACGCCTCCGCGCCGAACACGTCGACTACGAGCCGGACCCCTTCGTCGGAGCCGAACTCGACGATGCGAATCAGATCCGACAAGAGATGCGGATCGCCGCGCGTCGAGTCGCTGACCTTCAGCGCGATGGCGTACTCGTTGGCGGCATCCTTCACCCAGCGCCGCGAGAGGTAGCCGCGCGCAAGCAGGATGTGACCGCGAGGATCGGTGGGATGCCGGCCGTTGTATTGATGAAGGTCGCGCATGTCGCGCTTATCGAAGCCGCGAGTCTTGCGCGCGCGCCCCATGACGCGCAAGAGCTCGCCCGGAGTCGATGCCCACGGGTTCTGCGGCGGCGGCCCCTTCGGATGCGCCTCCATGGCCTTGGCCGTCGTCGCCGGATCCTCCGGAAGCGGCGGCGCGGGCTCCTGGTTGGTGTCGGGCTCGTCCGCGCTCGGCGACGCGCTCGGCGTGACCGCCGGTTCCGGCGATTCATTCGCCCCGCCACTGGACGGCGCCCCGACCGCCTCCGTCGCGGCAGCGGCGGCGCGTGGTTCGACGGGCACGACGGCCTGCTCGCTCGGCGACGGCCACGCCTTCGGCGAGTGCAGCGTCTTCGGATGAAACGGGGCCGCGGAGGCGCCGGCCGTCGGGAGGCCGAGCGCGTCCTCCACGACCTTGCGCTCCTGCTCACGACCGGGCGTGACGAGGACGTAGATGGCAAGGGCCGCGATGGCCGCGCCCCCGAGCGAGACGACGATGGCGACCGTCGTGCCGAAGCGCATCAGCCGCTGGAAGAGCGAGCGCGTCTCCGCCGGACGCGGAGCGGTCGCCGCCGCCGAGGCCCGGAGCGCGGCGTCGACGGGCGGCTTCTCCACGGCCGCCTGCGGCGGCTCGGCCTGCGGCTCCGGCAGCGTCATTCGCTGGCTGGGCTGCACGTACTCTGCGGTCGCCTGCGCCGACGCGGGGGATTGCTCGCCGGCGGTCGCCTTCGCTCCGGCGGCCTTCGCCGCACGCCACTCCTCGACCGCCTTCTCCACCGCGGGCTTCTCGACCGACACGGTGGGCGCGAACGCATCGGTACGTGAAGCGACCACCGGAGCGGTCGATTCCACGCCGTCGGCGGAGACGCGCTCGAGCTCCTCGCGCATCTCGCGCGCGTCGGCGAAGCGCCCCTGGCGTGTCTTGGCCGCCGCGGTCCGGATGAGGTCGACCACACCGGACGGGACGCCGCGTGGCAACGCCGTCTCGAACGGCAGATCGTCCATGATGTGCCGGCGCATCACCTCGGCGGCGTCGCCCTGGAATGGCACGCGCCCCGCCAGCATCTCGAAGAAGACGATACCGGCCGCGTACACGTCGGTGCGGGGGTCCGCCTGCTGCCCGGCGATCTGTTCGGGCGCCATGTAGGAGGGCGTCCCGAAGATCTGGCCCGCGCGCGTCAGCGACGGGCCGCCGCTCGCCTCGGGCGCGAGGAACTTCGCGAGCCCGAAGTCGAGCAGCCGGACACGGACGGCGCCCTGCGCCTCGGCTTGAAGGAAGATGTTGGCCGGCTTCACGTCGCGGTGCACGAGACCCTGCTGGTGCACGAAGGCGAGCGCCGAGAGGAGCTGCCCCATGATCCCGAGCGCCTCGCGGAGGGGCAGGGCCCCGCGCCTGAGGCGCGCGGACAGCGTCTCGCCCTCGAGCAGCTCCATGACGAGGTACGCGGTGTCCGACGCGACGCCGGAATCGACGACCGCGACGATGTTCGGATGCGACAGCGAGGTGAGCGCGCGCGCCTCGCGCGCGAAGCGCTGCCTGAGCTCGGCGCTCGACGCGAGCTCTGGGCGAAGGACCTTCACCGCGACCGCGGCCTGCCGTTCGAGCTCGAGCGCTCGATAGACGGTTCCTGCGCCGCCGGAGCCGAGCTCGGCTTCGATTCGGTAGCGGCCATCGAGCTCGGTGCCGATCATGTCGAAATCCGGGAGGCACCATGATACTGAAAGTCTTTGGTCGGGGCCTTCCCCAAGGACACGCTCATCCATGAACGGTGCCGACGCTCTAGTGAAGGCCAGCCGCGCGGCCGGCATCGAGGTGTGTTTCGCCAACCCCGGCACGACCGAGATGGCCATGGTCGACGCGCTCACGCGGTCGAAAGCCATGCGGCCCGTCCTCGCGCTGTTCGAGGGCGTCGCGTCGGGCGCCGCGGACGGCTATGCGCGCATCGCTGGAAAGCCGGCGAGCGTGATGCTCCATCTCGGCCCCGGCCTCGGCAACGCGACGGCGAACCTGCACAACGCTCGCAGGGGCCAGTCGCCGGTGGTCACCTGGGTCGGGGATCACGCGACCTGGCTCCTGCCGTACGATCCGCCACTCGCCTCCGACATCGCCGCCATTGCACGGGGCACGTCGAAGTGGGTCCGCACGGCGTCGAGCTTGGAGTCGTTGCCCTTCGACGCGGTCGCCGCCGTGGAGGCCGCGATATCGCCGATCGCCGGCGTCGCGACGCTCGTCCTCCCGGCGGACCTTCTCGAGGCGGAGCTCCCCGCGGGCTTCGTCATGCCAGCGGCCGCCCCGGCCGTGCGCCTCGCACCGCCGCCGTCGGCCGCGACGATCGAGAGCGCGCTCGGGCTCATCCAGGCCGCGAAGGGCCCGCTGTTCTTCCTCGGCGGCGAGGCGACGGATGCGCGCGCGTTGAAGGACGCGACGCGGCTCGCGGAAAAGGTCGGCGGGAAAGTGCTGTTCGAGCAGTTTCCGCGCTGCACCCGTCGTGAGCCCGGTCTGCCGTCGGCGGACAAGCTCGGGTATCTGCCGTTCCAGGCGCGCGCCCAGCTCGCCGATCACGACGTGGTCATCGTCCTCGGCGCGGGCACGCCCGTGCCGTTCTTCGGTTACCCCGGTGAGTCCCCGCGGCTGGTCGCGAACGGCGCAAGCGTCTTCGATCCCGCCGCAGGCGGCAGGGACGTGCACGCGGCCCTCGCCGCGCTCTGCGACGCGGCCGGCGCGGCGAAGGAACCGGTAGCCAGGGCCGGCCGTATCGAGCAAGACGAGCCGAGCGGTGCGCTCCAGCCGCAGACGATCTGCCAGGCCATCGCACGCCATTTGCCGGCAGACGCCATCGTCGTCGACGAGGGCATCACGTCATCGCTCGCGCTGTACCCATCGCTGACGGGAGCACTCCCCCACGACTACATCGCGTGCAAGGGCGGCTCCATCGGCTTCGGCATCCCCGTCGCGACTGGCGCCGCGATTGCCGCGAAGGGCCGTCGTGTCATCGCCTACGCGGGAGACGGCTCTGCCGCCTACACCATCCAGGCACTGTGGACGCAGGCGCGCGAGCAGCTCGACGTGACGAACATCATCCTGGCGAACGACAAGTACGCGGTGCTGCAGATGGAGCTGATGCGTTCCGGCGGCGCGCTCGAGGGCGCAGGCAGCGAGCTCACGGAGCTCGACCGGCCGTCGCTCGACTTCGAGAGCATCGCGAAGGGGTTCGGCGTGCCCGCGCGCACGGTGCGTGACGTCGAGTCCTTCGTGAAGGCCCTCCGCGAATCGCTCGGCAAAAGCGGCCCGATGCTCATCAGCTGCATCTTCGGCTGAGGGGGACGGCCCCTTCCCGCGCCCCCGGGTGCGTGCTATCGGGGCGCTCGCCGCGACGGCGACGACGCGGCCATTTCCACAGATAGCTCGGGAGAAGACGCTCCATGACCCAGGTAAGGCCGCGCCGCAGCGTGTTGTACATGCCGGGCTCCAACGCCCGCGCCCAGGAAAAGGCGAAGAGCCTGCCGTGCGACGGCATCATCTTCGATCTGGAGGACGCGACGGCTCCCGACGCGAAGGCGGCGGCGCGCGAGACTGTTTGCGGTTCCGTGCAGAACGGCGGCTACGGCGGGCGCGAGCTCATCATCCGCGTCAACGGGCTCGACACACCCTGGGGCCGTGACGACGTCGCCGCGGCGGCGAAGGCGGGCCCCGACGCGATCCTGCTGCCGAAGGTCGAACACGCCGAGCAGGTGAAGGAGCTCGAGGCGCTGATGCTCCAGCACGGCGCTCCCGCGAAGACGTCGATCGAGTGCATGATGGAGACGCCGCTCGGCATCCTGAACGCAAAGGAGATCGCCGGTGCCAGCCGGCGCATCGCGTGCCTCGTCCTCGGCACGAGCGATCTCACGAAGGACCTCCATGCGCGCCACACGCGCGAGCGGCTCCCGATGCTCACGTCCCTCGGCATCTGCCTTCTGGCGGCCCGCGCCTACGGCCTTTCGATCCTCGACGGCGTGTACCTCGATCTGAACGACGCAGAGGGCTTCAAGGCTTCCTGCGTGCAGGGCCTCGAGCTCGGCTTCGACGGAAAGACCCTCATCCACCCCTCGCAGGTGGAGCCTTGCAACGAGGTGTTCTCTCCGTCGCCGACGGAGCTCGAGCACGCGCGCAAGATCATCGTCGCGCACGAGCAGGCCGAGAAGGAAGGCAAGGGCGTGGTCCTGGTCGACGGCAAGCTGGTGGAGAACCTGCACGTCGAGAACGCCAAGCGCCTTGTCGGCATGGCGGACGCGATCGAGCGAATGCAGAAGCGCTGAGGGAGCACATTCGACCATCCGGATGGCCAGAGGCCGGTCCCCGGAATGGGGCGAGACGTCCCAGGGTGGCCCGGTGGACCGCACGATGGACCCGGCCGTCCGGAGGATGAGCGCCCCGGAACCCGCGATTTTCGCCGGCTTTCGCGGACGGCCCGGTTGTTGCTCGGGAGGCTCCTCGAAGAAAGGGAACTCCCCATGTGGACCGTCATCCTGCTGCTGCTCATTCTCGTTGCGATCGGAGCCGTCCCGGCGTGGCCGTACAGCCAGGGCTGGGGTTATTACCCGAGCGCCGGCGTCGGCGTGCTCGTTCTGTTGCTGCTGCTCTTGATGTTCTCCGGGCGCATCTGACCTGGCGAAGCGTCAGAGCAGGCGCGACATGAAGTGCACGAGGCTCCACTGATCGCCGAAGGTCGGCGCGCCGCCGATCTCGACGTGCTCGATGAGCGGGCTCACGAGCGCGAGGTGGGGCCTCCCTTCGACCTCGCGGCCTGCCCACACTGTCTCTTCTGGCGGTATGACGCTGTCTCCTTGGCCATGGAGAAGATAGACGGGCACCGGGATGCGACCGAGACGCCCGGCCGGGGACAGCTCGCGCTCCGCGACGGCTTCCCCGCTGAGCACCGGCGACAGAGCCCCTCGGAACCGCTCGCGGTGGCCGGTGGCGAGGTCGACGAAGAGGCGCTCCGACCGTTCGCTGGTCGCGAGCGATGCGAACGCCCACGCGTTGGCGCGGTCTTCCATGAGCCAGGCCCGGACCGCCCTCTGCATCGTGGGCAGGTCCTCCTCCGGCACGAAGGCGTCGAGGTGCTCGTAGAG
>CAYUAW010000025.1:0-8471 GCA_964442485.1 uncultured Polyangiaceae bacterium | reverse complement strand
CCCTGACGTGTGATCCGGTAGTCCGCGAGGTCCGCGAGCTCCGGCGTCAGCGCCAGCACGCCGCGCGCAGCGAGCCGTGACGCGAAGTTCGCAAGCCGCGGCTCGTCGATGCCTTTCCAGTGCACTCCGTGTCCGACGACCGCACAGCGACGGATCGGCGTGCGCGGCGCGTAGAGGCGCGCACGAAAGTGGAGCGAGCCGTTGCCCATCGAGAGATCCGTGATGGTGACGTCCGGACGTGGAGCGTCCTTCGTCCCGAGCTCCACGAGGAGTGTCGTGGCGGAAGTTATGCGGCGAACCGGACCGAAAGACGCGGCCCCGACGAGGAACGCGAGCAACCAGGCGACATGGACGAGCGAGTACGTCGTCCGGTCCGTTCGCGCGGCAGCCTCCATCACGTCATGGCTGCGCCCGGCGAAGCGCGGCATGAAGCGCCTGCACGAGGGCCTCGTAGTCCAGCTCGGTGTTGTAGAGGTGAGCCGAGACGCGGATCAGCCGCTTCGGCGGCGCCGGCCAGACGAAGACCGGTACCTGGACCCTGTGCTCGTCGGCGAGCGCGCGGTGCAAGGGCTCGGTGGGCGGGATCGACGAGGCGCCGGGCGGCGCGTCCGGCAGTGGGACCGACGCGAGTGAACCGATCATCGACTCCGGGGCGACGGGCGCGACCGAGAGCGCCTCCGACAATCGTCGTCGCGCTTCGAGCGCCATCGCCCGGTTCCGCTCGTAGACCGCCGGCCAGCCCCCCGGCAGAAGACCGCCGACGAAACGGATCGCCTCCGGCACGGCCAGGTACGCACTCGGGTCGAAGCTGCCAGTCCAGTCGAACTCCTCGAGGAAACGGGGGCGCGCGCGCGCGGAAGTGTAGCCGTGACTGATGGTCGTCGGGTGGAGCCCCGCTTGCTTGTCCGGACGCACCCACAGCATGGCCGAACCCTTCGGGGCGCAAACCCACTTGTGGAAGTTGCCCGCGTAGTACGCCGCGCCGAGCTCCGCGATCCGGAGCGGGAGCATGCCGGGCGCGTGGGCGCCGTCGACGAGCGTCTCGATCCCGCGTTCCTTCAGCGAACGGACGATGCTCTCGATGGGGAAGACCAGGCCCGTCTGGCTCGTCACGTGATCGACGAGCGCGAGCTTCACCTTGCTCGTCGCGGCGGCGACGATGCGCTCGACGACCTCGCCCGGATCTTCCAGGGGAAGCGGGATGCGAACGACGTGAACCGTCGCGCCCGCGCGACGAGTGGCGAACTCGACGGCGTTCTTGCAAGCGTTGTAGGCGTGGTCGGTCGACAGGATGACGTCGCCCGGGCCGAGCTCGAGCGAGCCGAGGACGGCGTTCACGGCGGTCGTCGTGTTCGGGACGAACGCGAGGTCCTCGGGGCGGGCTCCGACGAACAGAGCCACCTCGGCGCGGGCTCGCTCGAGCAGGCCCTCGTACGTCTGCTCGAAGAAGCGCACGGGCTCGCGCTCGAGCTCCGCGCGAATGCGCGCCGCAACTTCCAGGACGGGCCGCGGTGTGGCACCGAAGGCGCCGTGGTTGAGGAACGTGACGTCCTCGTCGAGCGTCCAGTGCGCACGCAGGGAACCGGGCGTCAGGCTCCGCTTTTCCAGCACGTCAGAACTGCTCCTGACCGCGTACGCGAAAGGGGTCGGGGAAGTCGCGGTAGAGCGCGAACGAGGCGTTCTGCACGAGCTGGTTCACCGAGGCGTGGAGCCCCTCGACCGGCTCGGCGCGGGTCGCGACGTGCTGGAACGCGGCGTCGAGCTCCGCGAGGCCCGTCACCTCGATGGCTACGTGAAATTCGCCGAGGCCCGGCGGGCCGAGCCCGAGCTTGCGCCGCATGATCCGGAACCCGCGGATCTTCCCCGCCGACACCAGGTGCCCCAGGTACGCCTGTGCGTTCTCGACGAATTTCACGTCGGATGTGCCTGGCTTCAGATCGAACCATACGTTGTAGATGTCCATGCTCATGCACTCGGGGCGCGCCGCTCGCGCGCCTGCTGAATGATCCGTTCGAGGGCGTCGACGTCGATCGGCTTGGGAAGGAAGGCGTTGCCGACGGACCCGAGGAACGCCTTGGCACGCGGGGTGAAGGCTCCGCCGCTGCAGAAGACGACCCGCTCGATGAGGGCCGGCTGCCTGGCGAGGAGCGCCTCGTACACCATGGGGCCGTCCACCTCGGGCATCATCACGTCGCAGAGGATGAGATCGAAGTCCGTGTCGTTCGCGAGGGTCTCGAGCCCGCTCGCTCCACCCGTCGCGAGGACGACGTCGTGCCGGGTGGACAGCATCCGGCGGTAGGCGCGTAGCACGGCGACGTCGTCGTCGATGACCAGGATGCGCGCGCGCTTGCCGGGGACCCCCCTGACCCATGGCACACGCTCGGGCGAGGGGGCTCTCGACGAAGGACGCGCCGCGACGGCCGGTAGCCGCACCTCGAAGCGATTGCCGCGGCCCTCCACCGATGCAAGCTCGATGGTGCCCCCGTGCAGCCGAACGATCTCGGCGCAGAGAGAGAGCCCGATCCCGGAGCCGTAGTCCCTTCCGCTGCTCTCGTAGAAGGGCTGGAACAGCCGCTTGCGAGTGGCCTCGGGGATGGTCGTGCCCGAGTCCTGCACCGCCACGACCACGAAGCCGCCTTCGACGTCCGTCGAGACGCGGATCTCGTTCTCGTTGGCTGCACCTTCTTCGATGGAGTGCGCGGCGTTGACGAGCAGCGTGGTGAACACCTGCGCGAGCTTGCCGGGCTCGGCCGACACCGGCGGAAGCCGCTTCAGCTCCTTGATGAGGCGCGCGCGGTGACGGATCTCGGCGTAACCCAGGTTGCACGCCACATCGACGAGGTCGTTCACCGCCACCGGGCGTACGTCGTCCTGCTCGATCCGCGAGAACGTCCGGAGATCGGCGATGATCGATGCGATTCGCTCGATGCCGGCGAGGTTATCGTCGACCATCTCGTTCGCTTCGCGCAAGAGTGCGTCGACCGAACCATCCGCGACGACCGCCTGCACCGCGGCTTGGGTCTCCTCGGGCACGGGCTCGGGCCGCTCCACCAGGCGGCGCAGCCGCGAGAAGGTCGCACGCAGCACGCCGATGTGCTCGCGAAGGACGCGCAGGTTCGTGAGAATGAAGGTCGCGGGGTTGTTCACCTCGTGCGCGACGCCTCCCGCGATCTGGCCGATGGCGGCGAGCTTTCCGGAGTGCAAGAGCTTCGCCTGCGCCTCCTTCAGCGACTGGTAGGCGCGGGCGAGCTCCTCTTCCCGCTCCACCCGGAGGCTCACGTCCCGCAGCGTGAAGAGGACGAGCTTGACGCCGTCGGACTCGAACACCTTCGCCCTGAGCTCCGCGAGGAAGGTGGAGCCGCCTTTTCGCGCGAAGGTGAGATTCGGGTGATGGGCGCGCTGGCGCTCGCGGATCTCCGTGGAGATGCGCGAGACCTCGGGATCGGAGGCGGACGCGAGCGAAAAGGCCGTCCGGGAGCAGAGCTCCTCCATCGTGTACCCGAACAGTTCGCTGGCAGCGGGGTTCGCCTCGAGGCAGACGCCGCTCTCGAAATCGACGACCAGGATCGCCTCGTCGGCGGCCTCGATGAGCGCGCGGTAGCGGTCTCGGGAGGCGCTGGACGCCGGCTCGGCGGTGTGCGGCGCGGAAGGCGCCTCCGCGGGCCGCTGCTCTTCGTCCGGCGGCCGCGCGCCCTTGGCCTCACTCATCGGAACCCTGAATCTAGAGGGTCGACCATCCCGGGCAAGGAAATCCCGCAAGCCCGGGGCCTTTCGGCCACCCCGCGCATCGCCAGCTCCACGCCTCAGCGCACGAGGCCGGGCGAAAGGAGCTGGGGAACATCGAAGGCTTGCTCGAACTGAGCGACGACGCTCGTCTCGGCATCCGGATCATTCGGGTCCAGCGGGAACCCGAGGTCGACACGGAACACCGAGCGCTGGATCTGAGGAAACGCGAAGCGAAGGCCGCCGCCTACCCCCTGCCGGAGCTTCATCGTCGAGAAAGTCCGGAAGGCGTCGCCGACGTCGTAGAAGGCGACGGCTCCGACGTAGACGTGCAGGATCTCGATGGGGCGAGACCTGAGCTCGGCGTTTCCCACCATGACGTTCGGACCGACGAACGCCTGGGTGCGATAGCCGCGCAGGCGAGTCGTGCCGCCGAGGGCTTGCGTCGGGTTCAGGTAGTTCTCGAAGCGGTCGAGCACGAACCCGTCGAGCACGACCCTGCCGAACGGCAGCTTCGGCGTGACCAGTCGCGCACCGGTCTGGAACTCCGCGTCCGTCTGCGCCGTTCGCGACAGCTGGATGGAGCTGGTTGCGTACGCGCGCGCCATGCCGTCGGCGAGGGGCAACGTGTAGCCGAGGCCGCCGTAGATCCCGACGAGATTGCGTGTCGAACCAACGGCGCGGAGCGCCGGATAAGCGCGCAGCCAGACGTCGTGGCCGAGCTGGTAGTCCTCCTGCAGGCCGAGCGTCTCGAGGTCGAGCACGCGCAGGAACTTGTTGTGGTAGGCGTGAAGCTGAACGAAGGGGCTGATCCTGGTGTCGCTCACCGGCATCAGCGCCTGGAACTGGTCCCGCACGACCTGCGGCCGGTTCGCGAGATCGGGCGGCGTGTACGCGCGTCGATCGGTCTCGAGGCCGAAGGAGATGTCGTTCTTGAAGATCGCGCCGAACGAGCGCACCGCCGAGAGCTGACCGGCGAGGACGTCCTCCCGGTACTGGTACGGGACATCGTCTTTCACGCGAGTCGCGGCGAAATCCAGCGGCACCGCGCGGTCGTCGCTGCAGATGGAGCGCCCGAGCGTCCCCGCGGGTCGCACGATGCCCTCCGCCCACGCCGCCGCGGTCACCCAGCTCCACTTCGTGCGCGTCGAGTAGAGTGGCTTGCCGTAAGAGAAGGAACCGTCCGAGCCTTCAACGTTGCCCGAGCGGCAGTTGACGATGACGTTGGCCGTCGCCGCTGCCTGCAGACGCGTGCCGGCGATACGTGGATCGATGAAGCCGAGCCCGAGCGAATAGGTCGCGCGTCCGAGCAGTATGTTGCCGTTCAGAGTCTTGTGGCGACCGAGGAAGTTCTCCTCGGAGGGCTGTAGATAGAGGGACTGCAGCGAAGTGTTCACGAACACCGGATCCCAGTTGACCCGCAGGCTCCAGACGTCCTTCGTGATCACGAGCAGCCGCACACGGTCCTGGGCGCTTCCCCTCGTCGGGACGATGAGCACGACGGACAGCTGGCGGAGCGCCCGGAGGTTGCGCTCGGTCTCCTCGACGAGGACCGCGTCGTAGCGATCGCCGACCCTGAGCAGCAGGTCCTGCTGGATGATCTTCGGTCGCGAGGTCGCGTGAAACCAGTTGAGCAACGCGGGCGCCGGATCCCTCGGCTCTATGACGTCGAGCGTCACCACGTCGACCGCCTCGACGACCTTGCCGGCCGGGCTCGGGTCGATCTCGCCGTCCGTATCCTCGAGCCCGATGCGCAGGCTCTCCTTCTCGTAGTCCGACAAGGGATGCGCGGCGGCCGCGGTGCGCGCCACACCGAGCGCCCCGGCGACGAGCCAGGCGGCAAGGCGGCGCGGAACCATGCCGCCCCTTCGTAGCCGATTCGGTGTGGCCCTCAAATCGAGTAATGTCCGCGGCCATGCCGAGGACGTTCTCCGCCGTGACCAAGACCGCATTGTCCACGCTCGGATTCCTGCTCGTGGCGATGAGCTGCGATCTGCGCCGGAAATCCGACTCCCTCGGCCCCGCCCCGCTCACGGCCGCGCCGCTCGCCTCGTCCTCGGCCGCTCCCCTGCTCCCGACCGACCTTCCGCCGCTGTCGCCCGAGGCACGGACCGAGGACGAGAAGAACACGATCGCCGTCTTCCGCGCGGCGGCCCGCTCGACGGTGTTCGTCACGCAACAGCGAACGATGGTCGACTATTACGGCAATCAGGAGGTCGCCAAGGGCTCTGGGTCCGGGTTCGTCTGGGATCGCGACGGTCACGTGGTGACGAACTTCCACGTCGTGCAGGACGCCAGCATGCTGAGCGTGACCCTGCAAGACCACAGGACCTTCCCCGCGCAGGTGGTCGGCGTCGAGCCGCGCAAGGACATCGCGGTCCTCTCCATCAAGGCGCCCGCCGACGCGCTCTTCCCCATCCAGCTGCCGCCCGAGAAGGCGCGGCGTCTGGAGGTGGGGCAGAAGGCGGTCGCCATCGGCAACCCCTTCGGGCTCGATCAGACGTTGACCACTGGAGTGGTCAGTGCAATCGGCCGGGAGGTGATGGGCATCGGCGGAGTCTCGATCCGCGACATGGTGCAGACCGACGCCGCCATCAATCCGGGCAATTCCGGCGGGCCGTTGCTCGACTCCTCGGGGCGCCTCATCGGCATGAACACCATGATCTACAGCCGTAGCGGCTCCTCGGCGGGGATCGGCTTCGCAGTGCCGGTCCAGTCGATCGCGCGGGTCGTCCCGCAGATCATCCGCACCGGTCACGCCGAGCAGATCGGCCTCGGGATCGGCATCGACTTCGCGCAACGGCTCGAGCAGCGGGCCAACCTCGTCGGCGTGATCGTGCTCCGCGTCTATCCCGGCACCCCGGCGGCGAAGGCCGGGCTGCGCGGCATCCAGCAGGACATGAGCGGCATCACGCTCGGTGACGTCATCGTCGCGATCGACGGCGAGCGCATCGAGAACTACGACGCGCTCTACAACGCGCTGGACAAGCACAAGGCGGGCGACACGGTGGAGGTGACGACCGTGCGCGATGGTAAGAAGTTCAAGGTTTCGATTCCGCTCGTGCTGCTCAATACCCCGGACGATCCGGCGTCATCGCCCGACCGGCCTTGATCCAGGAGAGTGTGACCTCGACGCACATCGTGTTTTCGCTCGGCCGACGGGCGGAACGTCGAAAAGGAGCGCGAAGAGCGGACGCGGAGGAGAGAAGAGCTTAGGTGGTGAGGGGGCGGTGCCGTTCTCCGAAGCTTGACGCCCTTCTCGGATCGCGGTTTTCTGGGCTTCGGTGACTCATTGCAGACTTCGTGCGTAGGGCGGCTCGGAGGGAGCAGCGCATGAACGACCACGTCAAATCCGTCGCCGGAGTGCACGAGGGAGATCTTCTCGCGGGGAAGTACCGCATCGAGAGGATCCTCGGCGCCGGCGGGATGGGCGTCGTCGTGGCGGCCCGGCACATCCACCTGGACGACCGCGTCGCCATCAAGTTCCTCCTGCCCGAAACACTCTCGAACGCGGACGCCGTCGCGCGTTTCGGCCGCGAGGCGCGCGCCGCGGTGAAGATCAAGAGCGAGCACGTCGCGCGCGTGTCCGACGTCGGAACGCTGGAGAACGGCGCTCCCTACATGGTCATGGAGTACCTGGAGGGCAGCGATCTCTCGGACTGGCTCCATCAGAAGGGCGCGCTCCCGTTCGACCAGGCCGCGGAGTTCGTGCTTCAAGCCTGCGAGGCGATCGCGGAAGCGCACGCGCTCGGCATAGTCCACCGCGACCTCAAGCCGGCCAACCTGTTCGTCGTGCGGCGAGCAGACGGCGTGCTGTCGGTGAAGGTGCTCGACTTCGGGATCTCCAAGGTGGCGAGCACGACCGGCATGGACATGACGAAGACGTCCTCGGTCATGGGCTCGCCGCTCTATATGTCACCCGAGCAGATGCAATCGTCGAAGGACGTGGATCCGCGTAGCGACATCTGGGCGCTCGGCGTCATCCTCTACGAGCTCCTCAGCGGCGACTCGCCCTTCACCGCGAACACGATGCCGGAGCTCGTGGCGCGCATCCTCTCGTCGCCGCCCGAGCCGCTGCGCAACCGTCGCCCCGATGCGCCGGTGGCGCTCGAAGCCGTCATCCTGAAGTGCCTCGAACGCGACCGTCAGCGCCGCTACCAGAACGTCGGTGAGTTCTCGGTCGCCCTCATGCCCTTTGCGCCGAAGCGCGCGAAGGCGTCCATCGAACGCATCGCGGGCGTCATGCGCTCGGCCGGCATCTCGCAGGGCTCCATCTCCATCGCGCCGCCATCGGCCGGCGCGAGCGAAGCGCCACCTGCCTCCAGGGGAGCTGGTACCGCCGCCTCCTGGGAGCGCACCGCGTCGAAGCCCGGAACGAGGAAAGCGAAGATCGGCATGGTGACCGCGCTTGCGGTCGTGGTGGTCGCAGCGGGCGGCGCGGTCTTCGTGAAGCGTGCCTCGCAGGCGTCCGAGGCGCTGGCAACCGCGTCGAGCACGGTGACAGCGGCTCCCGCGCCGACCGCCGTCGGGCCGGTGAAGGTTCAGGAGCCCGAGCCGGCGAAGAGGGTCGAGACGAGCGCTGCCGTTCCTTCTGCCCCGCAGCCATCGGCGTCCGCGGCGAGCGCTTCAGAGCTCGCGACGACGTCGGTTCCCGCCGGGGTCCGTCCGCCCGGGCACGCCATCCCCCGGCACGGCGGAAAGCCACAAGCAGCCGCCGTATCACCTGCGCCGCCGCAGACGCCCGCGCC
>CAYUAW010000024.1:40580-41807 GCA_964442485.1 uncultured Polyangiaceae bacterium | reverse complement strand
CGTCTACCTTCGCTCGCTCGCGCCGAAGGCTCAGGGCGGCAAGGTCGACTTCGGCAACTTCATGATCCCGCCGCCCATGAACCGCGGGACCGGCGGAGCCACGGCGACGGGCGCCGGCGGAGCGACGGCCACCGGCGCGGGCGGCAAGACGACCACCGGGGCTGGCGGTGCAACGGCGACCGGCGGCGCCAGCGGCACCGGCGGAGCGAAGCCTGCGACCGGCGGTGCAGCCGGCGCGGCGGGCGCGGCGGGCGGCGGCGGAGCGGCCGGTGCGGCGTCCGGCGGTACGGCAAATGGCGGCGGAGGAACTGCCGGCGCGGGTGGCAACTAGAATCTCGACCGGATTATCGCGTAGCCAGCTCTTCGCCTCCACAATCGTGGGGGCCGAGGGGCTGGCGCGCGTTGCTGCGTCCGATGAAGGCGCGCCGGGGCGAGCCGTGGTCAGCAGGTCTGGTACTGGTCAGCTAACGATTGGCCCCGGCAGGCGTTTACACGGGCGCTCGCCGAGGCTAAATCATCAACACTTTGGTGGAAGCGTGAGTCGATGACACGCGGTTCCCTGACAATCGCCCTGGTCCTTGCCGGATGCGGCGGCAGAGTCGAGCCCGACTTGGCAACGGCGAAGCCGCAGGCCACGGCCATTTCGCGTTACGCGGAAGAATGCGCGAGCGACGAGTCGGTACCGCCCAGCCGCCTCGAGTGCACGGGTCTGTACGCGGACATGAAGAAGTACGTGGTGGCAGACGGGGTGCGCGAGTACCAGCCCGCCGTCCCGCTCTGGTCCGACGGTGCAGACAAGCAACGCTTCATTCTATTGCCGAAGGGCGAGCGGATCGACGCGAGCGACCCGAACGAATGGAAGTTCCCGCTCGGCACGAAAGTCTGGAAGCAGTTCAGCGTCGGGGGGAAGCGCATGGAAACGCGCTTCTACGTGAAGACGACGCCGACCCACTGGTCACGCGCGACGTACGCCTGGAACAACGACGAGTCGGCGGCGCCGGCCTTCGCCGGCGGTGACGTCCCCACACCGGACGGAGGCACCTGGCATATTCCCGAAGGCGGCGAGTGCGACCAGTGCCACTTTGGCCGCACCGATCGCCTCCTCGGCTTCGAGCAAGTGTCGCTCGGCCTCGACGGCGCGGCAGGCATCACCCTCGCCGATCTCGTGAAGGAGAAGCTCATCTCGCCGCTCCCGAGGTCGACGTCGCTCACGATCGGCGACGACGG
>CAYUAW010000024.1:35848-40480 GCA_964442485.1 uncultured Polyangiaceae bacterium | reverse complement strand
GTGCATCTCATCACGACGCGCTCGCTTGTGTTGACGGACGCAATGTCATCGCAGATGCCGCCCATCGCCTCTCGCGTGGTGGACCCCGACGACACGAAGGACGTCATTGCGTGGATCAGCGCGATGATGAAGATGCCGACCGACGGGGGCGCGCAATGAGCCCGGAAGACGCGGGAGACGCTGGATGACGACGCACGCTGCGCTGCGCGTCGTCGCGTTGCTCTGCATCGGAGGGGCCGCGATCGTGGCCTGCAGCACGAGCAGCTCCCCGCTGGGCGGGCCTCATGGTGGCGGAAGTGCCTTCCGGCTCGCTCCGACTGACGGAGGGTTCCTCAACGTGGACGCCACGTATTCTGCGCCCACCCCTCCAGCGGCGCCCGGGATGGCGGCAGGGACGCCGGGACACTGGAGTCACATTTTCAACGCGTACCTGGCCGCAGGCACCGTCGGCAACTGCACGCACTGCCATCCGCAGATGAGCAACCCCACGAAAGCTTACAAGTATCTCCAGGACGACGGATACCTCGATAGCCCGCCTCTCCTGACGGAAATGAGTGCTTCAACCCTCAGCTGGTACGGTGGCGACATGCCGCCGAATAAGCCATCCGCGCCCGACGCCAAGGCAGAGATGGACATGTGGGCGCACAATGGTGCCCGGAACGACTGAGGAGAAGCCCCGAGTGCTCTGGAAGAGTCGGACGCTGCTTCGTTTCGCGGCGCTCGTGGTCGGAGCGAGCACCACCTCCGGGTGCGTCCACGTCGCGGCGTACGACCGCGCGAAGCTCGCGCACCCCATGATGACGTCGGAGTCGCTCGAGGGCCCGGCCGCGGCCCACGTCCTGGCGGTACAGGAGGGTGCCACCGGAGGCGGCTCGCTCGCCGAGAGCGGCTGCGGGTGCAACTGAAGAGAACTCGGCGCAGGGCGCGCCTCGCACGCTCGCTCCTTCATCTCCGCATCGTGGTGCTCGGCGTGCTGTTCGCCGCTGCCTCGAGCGCGAGCGAAGGAGCGAGCTCGCCCGATCGAGCGGCGAACGAGCACGCGGACACGGCTCCGAAGGACTCGGCCGTCGACGCTCCTGCGCAGAGCACGGTGGTGGCCCGCGGCTCCTACGAGATCGCCGGTTACCAGGACGACGACGCGGTGACGGTGATCACCCCGTCGTTCGCGCTCGGCGTCGAGAACGCGAGCGGCGCGACGTTGCGCGCGAATTACCTGATCGACATCGTGTCGGCGGCGTCCGCGGACATCGTGTCGACGGCGTCACCCCGCTGGCAGGAGGTCCGCCACGCGGGGTCGCTCTACGGAGAGTACAAGCCGCACGACTTCGGCATCGGTGTCGGTGCTTCCCTTTCGCGGGAACCGGACTACCTCTCCTACGGCGCATTCGCGACGGTGCGAAAGGATTTCTCCGAGAAGAACTGGTCGCTCTTCTTCGGATACGGCGCGAGCCACGATACGGCGGGCCGCTGCGGAGCAGAAGGCGTGTGCACGCCCTTCAGCGTCTTCTCGCGCAACCTGCTGCGCACCTCGTTCAACGGCGGGCTGGATCTGGTCGTCGATCGCGTGTCGCTGCTCTCGGTGACCGGGGACGTCGTCGTGGAGAACGGCGATCAGTCGAAGCCGTACCGCTACATCCCGATGTTCACGCCCGACAAAGCCGTCCTCATCAAGAAAGGTGCGAGCGCCGAGGTCGTGAACAAGAACCGCGCACCGGAGCGCCCACTCGAGCAGCTTCCGCTGTCGCGACGGAGGTTCGCGCTCACGGGCCGCTACGCGCGGCGAATGGGGAACTCGACGCTCCGCGTGATGGAGCGTGCCTACGCCGACACCTGGGGCCTCCTGTCCTCGTCGACGGACGCTCGCGTCATCTTCGACCTTGGGAAGCGCTTCGCCGTCTGGCCCCACGCGCGCTTCAACGTGCAAAATGGCGTGACCTTCTGGAAGCTCGCCTATCTCTCGAAGGGGGGCACCGGCTGGGATCTCCCCCTCTACCGCACCGGCGACCGTGAGCTCGGGCCGCTCTGGACTGCGGGCGGCGGGTTCGGCGTCAAATGGTACATCGGTGCGGCCACCGACCCCGAACGGTTTGCCGTGCAGTTCACCGCAGACGCGATGTACACGTCGTTCCTCGACGATCTGTACGTGACGAGTCGAATCGCTGGGCTAGGAGCGCTCGGGATGGAGGGATCGTTCTGATGACGAAATACCTTCCGCTGTTGCTCGTGCTCGCGGGGCCCGCGGGCTGCATCGACGCGACGCACGACAAGGCCGTCGACGCGCTCGGCGGCGAGGCGCCCGGTGTGCGACCGGGCCCGCTCCACCGACCAGGGCAGCCGTGCGTGACGTGCCACGGCGGAGAAGGCCCGGGCAATTCGGAGTTCAGCCTGGCGGGCACCGTGTATCTCGTCTCCGGCCAGGCCACCCCGGCGCCGAACGTGATCGTCCAGCTCGAGGACAGCACCGGAGTCGCCGGCACGATCCCCACGAACGACGTCGGCACGTTCTACGTCGACGCGAACGTCTGGCGGCCGAAATACCCGGTCCAGGTCACGGTCATCTACGGCACCCTCGACAAACAGATGCAGACGGTCATCGGGCGCGCGGGCTCCTGCGCGGACTGCCACACGGACCCCCCCGGCATGCTTTCGCCGGGAAGGGTCTACGTCGCCCTCAGTCAGATGCAGCTGAAGAACGCGAAGCCATGACGGCGAGAAACCTCCTTTCGTTGGTCGTCCTCGCCGCTCTTTCGAGCGCGCCCGCCGCGTGCTCCACACCGCCGAGTGACGAGCGCATCGGCATCATCGCGCCGAACGCGTCCGAGGCGGCGTTCGGGCCCGTGGCGGACTTTCTGGATCATCGCTGTGGCTCGCTCGATTGCCACGGTCAGCCGGGCCGGAACCTGCGCATCTTCGGCTGCGAGGGGATGCGCCTGCTCAACACTGACGCTCCCATCTGCAGCCGAGCCCAGGGAGGGCGCCCCACGTCGCCGGACGAGCACACGGCCACGTATCGTTCACTGGTCGGGCTCGAGCCGGCCGTCATGAGCGAGGTGGTCGCGAACCACGGTCGCGACCCGGAGCTGCTCACCTTCATCCGCAAGGCGCGCGGCACGGAGGCGCACAAGGGCGGCGCGCTCTTCGTCCCGGGCGACGAGCAAGACGTCTGCGTCACGTCGTGGCTTTCTGGGCAGACGAACCTGGACGCGTGCAACGGCGCCTTCTCGTACCCGACGTTCCCGCCGCTCCCCGGACAATGATGAAGGCCCTCACCCGTCGAACCGTCCGAGGGGCGCTGGCCCTTGCCGGCACCGTGTTCCTCGCGGCGAGCGCCTCCGCGGGCGACACCGATGACGACACCGCCGGCGACGCGAAGTCCTCGGGCTCCGCGGAGCCGGCCGACTCCGACGCCGCGGACGAGAGCGGCTCGAAAGATGCCGACAAGGAGACCGACGACGCAGCGACGGAGCCCACGGAAGCGCCCGCACAGAAGGCCGTGTCCGCGGGAAGCGACACGGAGCTGCCGGCGGCACGTCCTTTCGCACGCTTCTGGGTCGGCGTCGCGGGGTCGCTGGATCTCGCGTTCGCCACGTCGGGCAAGGACGTCTGCGTGCTCGATGCCGGCGGGCAGCCCGTGGCTTCGCACGCCATCTACTGCACGAACCCCGCCGGCTCGGATTTTCCGGATCGGAGGGTGCCGATACAGAACACGGCGCTAGTCCCCGGGCGGTCCGGCGCGCTCGACGGCGGCGTGAAGATCGGCGACGTACGCCTGCTCGTGGCCGCTGACTACGCGATCACGGGCTCGATCCTCGCCGGCATTCGGCTCGGCTACGTCATGAACTCGTATCCCGGCGATTTCGCGCTGAACGGCCGCGCGAGCTTCCTCAGGAACGTGCACCTGGAGGCCCGCGGGACCTACGTGTTCGGAAAGGACCCGCTGGCCCGCGTCGCCTTCGCGCCGGTGGCGTTCGCCGGACTCGGCTTCGCCCCCACGGACGCTCACGCTCAGACCAGCGTGGCGTTCGCGGGAGTCCGAGGTACGACGCCCATGAACGCCTGGCAGGTGGGAGGCCCCGGCCTCTTCGTGCTGGGCGGGGGCGCTCGCTACGGCTTCTCGTCGCGCTCGGCCTTCACGCTCGCGTGGAAGCTCGAGCTCGCCTTCGGCTCCGCGAGCCCCCTGTTCGCCATGGGCCCCGAGCTCGCTTTCCAGGTCGGCTTCTGAACCGGAGCCCATGCTGCAGGCGCCCTTTTGGCGCGCTGCGCCTCTCGACCGCAGGGAGGAGCGCCAGGACGGCCGTCCGGTAGTCCTCGACGGTTGCCGGCCGAGGGCACCCGTCGGTGTGAAGAAGTGCACCGCGAGCGACGCAATTTCGAATCCCTCGTGCAGCGTAGGTTCAAAGTGAACGGTTGGAGGCTCCCGGGAGCTTCGGATCGTTCGACTTGAACGGTGGGAGGCAGCCGGGTGCCTCTGGTCGTTCGAGTTGAACGAGAAAATCAATCCGGGAGCTTCTGGTCGTTCGAGTTGAACGAGCCGGGCAAGCGGGGAGCGTTCTGGCCGTTCGAGATGAACGAGCGGAGCAAGCGGGGAGCGTTCTGATCGTTCGAGTTGAACGAGCGGGGCAAGCGGGGAGC
>CAYUAW010000024.1:23354-35748 GCA_964442485.1 uncultured Polyangiaceae bacterium | reverse complement strand
TCGTTCGAGTTGAACGAGCGGGGCAAGCGGGGAGCGTTCTGATCGTTCGAGTTGAACGAGCGGAGCAAGCGGGGAGCGTTCTGGTCGTTCGAGTTGAACGAGCCGGGCACGGTCGGGAGCTTCGTGTCGTTCGAGACGAACGAGCCGGGCACGGTCGGGAGCTTCGTGTCGTTCGAGATGAACGGCGCGAGGCAGCCGGGAGCTGAGCGGGGTTCATGGCGAACGAAGGGAGCAAGCGGGGAGCCTCTGCCCGTCGGTTCCGGTCAACCACGAGACCGCGGCTCGAGCCACCCGATCGTCCTGTCCCACACCTCGTGCGGGGCGAGGCTGCCGCCGATGATCGCCACGTGCCCACCCGTCACCTCGACGAGCTCCTTGTCGGCGCTGCCGACGCGGTCCATGATGGCGTGCGTCGCCTTCGGGAGAGCGACGTTGTCGTCGCGCCCGGCGAAGGCGAGCAAGGATTGGCGGATCGCGCCGAGCTCGCAGCGCTGGCCCCCGAAGTAGAGCTCGTCCGTCATGAGCTTGTTGCCGGCGACCACGTCCTTCACCACCTGACGGAAGACGTCGCGTGGATACGGGATGAGCTCGTTGATCCAGGTGTTGATGCTGTCGAACGTGCGCAGGTACTCCGGGTCGTCGAGGCGGCTCACGAAGGTAAGCCAGCGCGTGACGGACCGCGTCCCGGCCATCAGCTTGAAGCCGAGGCTGCTCCACCAACCCGGGATGTTGCCGACCAGGGAGGTGATCGGCGCAACGGTGAACGCGCCGAGTCGCGCCATCCAGTGCGCCGCTGCCATCTTGCCGAAATCCACCGGCGCGCCGATGGTCACGATGTTCTTCACCCGCTGGTCGCGGTGGGTGCCAGAGTGCAGCAAGGCGAAGATCCCTCCGAAGGAGTACCCGAGGAGAGACACCTGCTCTCTGCCGGACGCCCGGAGAGCTTCGTCGATGCAGGTCGGGATGTAGTCGAGGACGTAGGTCTCGAGGCTGACGTGCAGATCCGTCTCGTCCGGAATACCGAAGTCGATGACGAACACGTCGAAGCGCGCGTTCCGGAGCGCGCGCGCGAACGAGTGATCCGGCCGCAGATCGTACACGTAGGGCCGCACCATCAGCGGCGGGATGAGGACCAGCGGCACGGGGAGCCGCTCGAACGACACCGTGAGCGTCTCGGTCCCGATGTCGAACTGCTCGTCGCTCAGCGGCTTCAGCCGGTACAGGGTCAGCTTGTCGCGCGAGAACACGACGTCCCTGCGGGCTGCATTGCGCCCCGCGGGCGCCGAGCCCTCCGCGAAATGGACGAAGGCGTTGACCGCCGAGAGCACGACCCTGTCCGTGACCTCGCGCAGCGGCCCCCGCACGCGCTGCCCGAGCTTCGTCATTGGAAGTTCGGCAGACCGTCCTCGGCCGCCTGCTTCGGATACGTCGCGAGGAGGGCGAGGACGTAGTAGCGGTACTGATGAATCATCGTGTCCCAGGTCGGTGCGGGCAGCGCCTTCTTGACGCACTCCGCGGTGCCCTTGGCCTGCTTGCCGCGCCAGGTTCCGCTCCGACCAGGATAGACGCGCACGTCGTGAGTCCGAAAATCGACGGTCATGACGTAGTTGATAGAGCCCTCGTCCTTGCCCTTCGGAGCGCAGTCCACCTTCTCGTCCACGGCCTTCGCTAGCGCCTGCTCGAAGAACGGCAGTGCGTCGCAGAGGCTGGATTCGCCGGTGAGGTTCCGGGGGGAGGAGCCGCACTTCAGGTGCTGCACGGCGCCGATCTTCACGCGGGGCACGGGGGCCTTCTCCTTCGGCGTCACCGGCGTGCGCACGATGGCCGGCGGCTCGGCGGCGGCGCTCGCCGACGGCTCGGGCACGCTATCGCGCGCCTCGTGCTCGGCGGCGCTCGGCCGCCGCCAGAGATAGAGCAGGACCGCGAGGATCGTGGTGCCCAGCACGAACGCGATCACGAGCTGCGTGCGCAGGAGACGCTCCCCGCCGCCGGGGCTGCCGCCCGTACCCAGACGGCGCGGACGTGGTTCGCTCGGAAAGCTCGGCCGAGACGCTGGCATCAGAGCCTCGGCTCGGTTCAGTCGTCGAGGAGCGACTGCGCCGGCTTCCCTGATTCGTGTTGCAGGACGGTCGCCGCGAGCTTCAACGTCTCCGGCATCAGCCCCTGTACCTGCGAGACGACCTGCTCGACGACGTTCTGCGCCTCTTCCGGTCCTGGGCCCGTCATCGCCACGGCGAACTGGAGCGGCGCGATGCGCCCGGCGGTGACGGGCACGATGCTGAGCAGAAGCACCTCGGTGAGCTCGATGATGCGCTGAGCGGCGCGCCGGAGCGCGAGCATCTCCAGGATGGTGGGGCGGTCGCTGACGAGGCGGTTCGGGCTCTTCACCTCGTACTTCGCCACCGTGAGCGGGACGCCGTCCCACTCCGCGAACTTCACCTCGTCCTCCAGGTAGCGAACGATCTGCTCGCGCACGAGCAAGCCGGTGAGGCCGTCCCTGCGCGACAGGTACTCGCGCGCCTTCTCGTGCTGCGGAGAGTTCCTCCGGAAGCTCACCAGCTTGAAGCGGCACTCACCGAGCTGCACCTCGCCCCCGTGGAGCAAGGTGACGGACTTCTTCCGGTCGTAGCTATGGTCGGCGTACGTGCCGTTCGTGCTGCCGGCGTCCTCGACGAGCCAGGAGCCCGCCTGCCACCGCAGCAGCGCGTGGTTGCCGGACACCGTGGGTTCCGGGACGTGGAGATCCTGATCGGCGCGACGGCCGATCTTCATCGCCGGTTTGTCGAGGGAGAAGAGCTGGCCCGCGAGCTCCGTCGAGTTCGTGGCGAACGTCACCAGCAGCTCCTGCGCCTGCGGATCGAAGTTCTGCGACGCGGAGCGCCCGAGCGGCGCGCCCGGGGAGAGACGCTCGCGCGGGATCTGGACCTGGCTCGTCGTGAGCGACGTGGGGTTGAAGAAGCGCATGTGCCGCGCGCCCGGACGGAGCGCCGGATCGTCGCTCAGGCAGCGGTAGATCTGCTTCACCTCGTCGATCGAGAGGCCCGACGGGACGTCGAACATGATCTGCGAACGCATGGGCTTGCCGCGCGGGCGGTACCCTGGCTCGGGAACCCGGCACGTCCACATCTCCCAGAGCGTGAGACCGAGCGCGTAGATGTCGTCCTCCGCACTCGCTCCCCCGGAGCGCAACCGCTCGGGGGACATGTAGTTCGGCGTCCCTCCGTCCGGAGGTGCTCCAGGACGACGCGCCGACAGCCGTGCGCGCTCCTGCGCGAAGCCGAAGTCCAGGATCACGGCGCGCTCGTTCGTCACCATGATGTTGCCGGGCTTCAGATCGCCGTGGACGAGGCCTTGCGCGTGGATTGCTGCGAGACCTGCCGCCGACTCGCTCGCGATCTTCCGGAACTCGTCGCTCGTGTACCCGCCCTGCGCCTTCTTCCTTCGGATGTGCGTGTGGAGCGTCTGACCTGCGATCCGCTCCATGACGAGGACCGGCCCCCAGGGGCTCGGCGCGAGATCATGGACCCGACAGACGTTCGGGTGGCTCACCGACCGTGCGAGCAAGAGCTCTTGCCGGAGTGCCTCGTCGTCGCCGGGCATGCGCGACTCTTCGCGCACCACCTTCAGCGCGACGGATTGCTGAGTGCTGCGGTCGTACGCGAGGAACACCTCGCCCATGCCGCCCTTCCCGAGGCTCTCCCGGATCTCGTACCGGTCGTTGACCAGCGTGCCGGGGGCAAGCGGTGGCTTGCTTTTCGACGTTTGCGCCATCTCGGGGCCAAACGGCTTGTCGGCCGTTTGGCCTCTAGATTCGTCGATTTTCACCGGATCCGCAAGCCGGGGAGACCCGCTCGAGACGGCCGGCATGGGTGGCCGCCTCTCGCCGGGGGCACAGCGGGGCGGAAAGCCCGGGCTTCACCTGGTCGACGACCGCTCACCCGCCTGCAGAAATGAACTGGCGCGGCCCCGTCTCCGCGTCCCAGATGCGAAGCTCGGCCGTGGAGCGGCCGTCATCCCCGGCGTGAACGACGAAGTGAGTGCGCGACCCGCCGTCCGCGCGGCCCTCGTCGCCGTCCGCCCAGGCGCCGAGGTTCACGTAGGTCGATTCGTTCCTGCCCCCGGCGCGCACCTCGGGAAGGTGCGTGTGGCCCATTACGACGAAGGCGGCGGGAAAGAGACGTGCGACGCGTGTGGCGCGCTCGCGGAGCTCGCTGCTGGGATCGATGTGCTGCCGCCAGTGCGAGAGCGCAGCCGACGTCCCGGCGAGGAAGAGACAGATGAGCACTGCAGCAATGATCCCGTGCAGCCACGGGAACAAGAGCACCGCCAGCGACACCGCCCCGACGGCGAGGAGAGACAGCACGATGCGGTCGAGCATGACGGCCAGGGTGAGGTGGCCGAAGCTCTGCGTGACGGGCGGACGCTGGAGCGACGCGAGCGCGCGCAGCGACTCGAGCTGCAGGTCCAGCATGCCGGCGAGCTCGGCCATGCGGCGCTCGTGATGCTGCCGGAGGCGGCGCGCGCCGTCGCTCGCGTGCTCGCGCCACATACCGAAGAGCCTCGCAACGGCCCCCACGAAGCGCGCGAAGAGGTTGCCCGCTCCGCGCAGCCCGAGCCGTAGGCCGAAGGCGAGGTAGTCACGAAGCCCGGCGCTCTCGTGACCCGTCTCGAGCAAGCCGCGGGTCGGCCGCACCACGTGACGGAGCAGGATGTCCGAAAGCGAACGAGACGAACGCCGCGGATCCTTCGGCGATACCGGGTTCAGCACGTGGTCGTAGGAGCAATAGCTATCGTACTGGTGCCCGTGCTCGACGAACACGCGGTCCTTCTCGTAGTAGAACCAGGGCGAGAATTCGACGCGGCCGCGCTCGATGCGCGCGTGCATCGCGAGCTGGCGAACGAACTCGTCTTGCACCGAGGGCCAGTGGAAATCCACGTCGTGGTTCCCTCGCACGACGACCACGGTGTTGCCGGCCTCGATGAAGCGCGCGAGGGCCTCGAACACGGCTCGGTGCCGACGCGCCACGCAGCGGAGCTTGTGGATCGTGTGATCTTCAGCGCCACCAAGCCCGAGCGCAATCTCTTCCGCATCGAGCGGCGTCGACATCCTGCCGCTTGGAGCAGGGATGCTCATCCCCACGAAGTCGACGAAGTCCCCCGCGATCACCAGGCGCCACTTGCGGCCCCCGTGCGGGTGCTCCCGGTACCAGTCGAAGAGGCTCGCGAGCTGATAATCGCGCTTGTCATCCGCCCCGTCGCGCCTCGGCGCGTCGGGACGCGCGCAGTGAACCAGGTCGCTTCCCAGGTGAACGTCGGAGAGAACCAGAAGGTTGTGGTCGGGCACGGTACTCCCTTCCCTAAGCTTGATACGGCCAGCAGCGGCGCGCCTTATGCGCCGTACGAAATTTAGTTTCCCGCAGAGCGCGCTTCGTTCGAACGACGGACGTGTCAGAGCCGGGCGAACTTGTCGGCCATGTTGCTGCGCCGCGTCCGCCTCGAGTCGTCATCCGGCACCTTCCGACGCGCGCGTAACGCCGCGCGTTGGCGCGCACCGATGACTACGGCACGGGACCGAACTGGTTGCACCACATTGCTCGCCCACGTGCTCAGGTTGTAACGACCGAGCGCGGTTTGCGTAAGTGTGGTCGTGGTCTCACACTTATGATCATGATGCGGTGGATCCCGGTTTTTTCGGCGGTTTGTTTGGCGGGCCTCGCGTCCTGCGCAGGCGAACCGGCGTCGAAGACGGTCAGGCCACCGGCTCCGTTGAGCTGGCAAGGGCGAGAACGAAAGCTGAAGGCGCCTCCGGTGCTGATTGCACCACCCCCCGCGTACGGGAACAAGATAGTGATGGCGCGGGCAGACGAGACGAGCGCCTCGAACTGACGAAGGCTGACGCCAGCTGACGAAGCCGTGACCGGACCGTTGCACGCGAGAAGCGTGAGGGGTCGTCTCGGCCGTTTCGGGCGTCGCTACAGCTCCGGCACAACGTCGTAAAATGCCACGCCGCCGGTCGCCGGCTTCACCACACGCGGTGCGGCGTCAGTACGGGTTCATCGTCGAAAGCGTGGCGCGGACCCACTGCGAGCCGCCTCGGTTGTCGTGAGCGACGGCCCAGACGTGGAACGCCCCGAGCTTCTGCGGGGCTCGCAGGTCGGCGGAATGGTTCGGATTCCACTTCGTCGTCGCGTCGTTCAGGAGCTTCACCTCGTGCTCCAGCTTGCCCGCGTCGGTGTAGTAGTTGATCCACATCTGCTCCTCGAGCTGGTTGTTCGGATCCGTCCGGTTCTCCAGCTGGTTGGCGACGGCGTCCGGCTCCGCGCTGTCCTTCGTGACGAGGAGCTTGATGGAGTGCTTGTCGCACTTGTTCTGATCGCTGTCGGTGCACTGCTTGAAGCAGCGGGTATCGGGGGTCGCGAGGTTCGGGTCGCAGTTGGGCGGCGCGGGCAAAGCGAGCAGCCCGCCTCCCGCGTCGGCGCGCGAGCCCCCGCTCGACGAGGGTCGGCCCGCGTCGAACGACGCTCTGCCGGCATCGAGCAACGATTTGCCCCCGTCGAGCCGTGGACGCCCAGCATCCTCGAGAAGTGGGCCAGCGTCTCCGGCGTCCACGGAAACGCCTCCGGGACCCGGTAACGTTGGCTGACCTGACGCGATCCGGAACTCTTCCTGCTCGAGCTCGATGCAGGCGTCGCCGATGCAGTCGACCGGCACGTACTGGCCGTCGACGAGCATCCCGGTCTGGAACCCCGGCGCCGTGGGCATCTGCGCGTCCTCGTCCGTCTGGGCGATCTTTGGGTTCTGGTTCCGGAGCTCCCTGTACGCGAAGACTTCCGTGTAGCCGAACACGAAATCAGCTGCGCCCAGCACCTGGCCGGAGGGCGACGTGCATCTGAAGGGTGGAACTTGGTCCAGCGTAAGGTGCAGATCGCCAGCGCAGATCGCGAAGAAGACGAACTCGGTACCGAACGGGTCGGCCCGGTAGTTGGGCGGCGACTGATGATCCGAGATGATGCCGTGCTTGCCGTCGTCGCCCGGAAGCGTGAGTGCGAAATCGACGGTGTTGGTCTCGGAGGGAGGCAGCTCCTTGAGCTGGCTGAACCTTTCGGCGCAGCCGATGAACGAGTCCGCCTGGGGGTTCACGCATCCCGCGAGCCACTGCACACTGATCGACTTGTGCCCCGCGTCGGCGCCGTCCACGTGATTGAACTGAGAGCGTGGATCGTCGAACAGCATCTTCAGGTGCACCGTCTCGCCGGGGTGGGCGTACGGCTTGTCCTTCTGAATGCCGAGGATGCGCAGCCCCTTCAGTGTGCTGCCGGAATCGAAGCTCGACGCGCAGCTAGCCACGAACAGCGCGAGGAGCGCGCCAGCGGGGGACGCTCGCCGTCTCATATGTCACCCCGCACGCCGATGTTCGGGATGAGCGGCAGCCCATTCTGGTAGTTCGTCTGCGTATAGTTGTAGTTGTACCCGATCGCCTCCTTCGCAGCGTTGCTGTAGACGTTCAGCACGTCCAGGTACACGGAGAGGCGCCAGTCGCGGAACTGCCAGCCCTTGTCGATGCGGACATCGAGCTGGTGGAAGAGCGGGAGCCGCTGGCTGAACGGCGTGCCCTCGATCTGCGTGTAAGCAGCGGCGTCCGCGACGTAGAGCGCGGAGAGCACCGGCGTGACGAGCGGCCCGGAAATCAGCCGGTACCGCGCGCCGAACTCCCACCCGCGCCCGAGGCGGTAGCTGCCGAGGACCGTCAAGTTGTGCGTCTGATCGTACTGCGCGAGGTGCTCTACGCCGCCGGGCGTGTCGATGCGCGTGCTGCGCGACAGCGTGTATGCGAGCCACCCGAAGAAGCGCGCGTCGGGCTTGTACTTGATGAGCAGCTCCATGCCGAGGATCGTGCCGACGCCCTGGTTGCCGTAGAGGTACGTGGTGCCGGCGTTCGCCGAGCGGGACACCTGGTGCGTGAGGTCCTTGTAGTATCCCTCGAGGCTCAGCTCGATCTGCCGGGAGAGCTCCTGCTCGACGCCGATCGAGTAGTGAATGGACTTGTTGGAGAGGAGCCCTGGCGTCCCGAAGACGGTGTCCGTCTCCTGGAACTGGGGCGGCTGGTAGTAGAAGCCCGCTCCGCCCTTCAGGGTGGTGCGCAGGTGCTGCTGCTCGGGCGGCAGCTCGGATTCGGCGTGGCCGCCGACGAGATCGTAGCGGGCGTTGATACGGGGCGCGAAATCCGCGTGGCCGGTGTCCCGCGCGAAGTCCAGACGCACCCCGGGGACGATGAGCGCGCGGCGCGTGGGCTGGATCTCGGCGTCGGCGTACCAGGCGGGTCGGAACGCCGTTCCCGTCGGATGCGACTCGAGGATCGGTCTCGTGGTGATGGGCCCCGGGTCGGCCTCTCCCGGCCGCGGCGGCGCGGGGCCGCGGACGAACACGTCGTAAGGGGCGATGATGAAATCCGTCCCGGCGTTGAGCTTCACGCCACGGGCGACGCGGAAGCTGAGCTCGCTGCGCGTGGAGATGATCGTCGTGTCGATGGCGAGACGCAGCGTACCGAGCGAGAAATCCACCGTGTTCTTGCCAGCGGCCACCATGGTGGACAGATCCACGGCCTTCGAGAGCGCGGACTGGTACAGGGCCTGGGCGCGGTAGAAGCTCGTGCCGAACGTCAGGTTGCCGCCCAGGCCCGGGTCCTGGGAGAACGGATCGTTTATGAGGATGCGCACGCGGTCGTCGGAGCCGAAGAAGCGCGCGCTGAAGCGCGAAGTGTCGGAGACCTTCGCGTCGGCGATGAGCTGGTAGTCGTAGTAGACCGGGGCCGAGGTGACGCCCGCGCCGAGCCCCTCCAGCACCGGCTTCGCCCAGGTGTCGATCCAGCTGCGGCGGCCGCCCGCGACGAAGCTCCAGTTCTTGCCGATGGGGCCCTGCACCAGCGCGCGCGCGTCGATGAGGTCGACCTCCGCCATCGCGTGGTAGCAGCCGGTGCGGTCGGACGGCTTGCCGTAGGGCCCGGTGCAGGTCGTGTCGGGCTTGCGGAGCGCGACGTCGACGACGCCTCCCATCACCCCGCCGTACTGAGCGGAGAAGTTGCCGGGGTAGAAGTCGATGCGGTCGAGGATCTCCGTCGGGACGACGCTCGACAGGCCGCCGAAGTGATAGACGATGGGCACCGCGGCGCCGTCTATGAAGATGGCCGTGTCCTGCGGTGCGCTGCCGCGGACGATGAGCAGGCCCGCGAGCCCCGGCGGGCGCGCCACGCCGGGCAAGCTCTGGATGGACCTGAGCGCGTCGCCCGAGGTGCCCGGGATGCGCTGCATCTCTCGCCGCTCGATGGTGCGGCGCGTGACCTCCCGCGGAGGGCGCGTCCCCTGCACGGTGACCTCGATGCTCCCCTTGACCTCTTCGTCCATCCGAAAGACGACCGACGTCACCTGGCCGGCCGCGACCTCTTCCGTGCCCTCCGCAGGCACGAAGCCGTCGAGCGTCGCGCGGATTCGATAGAACGCCGGCGCGAGGCCCTCGACGCTCCAGTTGCCCTGGGCGTCGGTCGTCGCCTGGTGCTCGTCCCCGGCAGGTCCCGTCGCGGTCACGCCGGCTCCGGCGAGAGGCTGCTGGTTCGACGCGAGGAGGATCTGACCACTCAGATTGCCGGTCTTTGGCGGCTCCGGCGACGTGACCGGCTTCTCTTCCAGCTTGAACGCGAAGGTGAAGCGGAAGGGGATGCGCACGGGGATCGGCTTGCCGTCGCGGGTGGCGGGCTCGAACTCGAGCTTCAGCGCGGCTTCCTTCGCGGCCTCGTCGAACCCGTGGCCCTGCGGCTCGGGGACCTCGGCGCGGGTGACCTTGCCCTCCCTGTCGACGTCGATCTTCAGATAGACGACCGCCTGCAACCCCGCCGCGAGCGCATCCGGCGGATAGGTGGGCTCGGCGTTCTTCTTCAACACCGGCATCACGATCTGCGGAGCCTTCGGCGCCTCTTCCTGCTGCGGCGGCGGCCGGACGACGGCGGAGCCAGGACCGCGCGGGACGGCGCCCTCCCCGCTCTGCGCGGCGGCGCGCCCCGCCACCGCCATTGCAATGGTGAGCGCGGCGCTTCGGAGGTACCGCACGGTCCAGCGTGAAGACGTGTCCCGTCGGCAGCCCATTCGGAGGCTACGAGTTAACGCGAGTAGCGCGGGGAGACAACCCCCGAGGAGCGTGGCTTCTCGCTTGAGGCGACGGTCAATCGAAGGTAGCTCGTCACTTGCCGCGAGCGGCCAACCGAGCGCGCAACCGCCACCGCCCGCCACGCCGTCTCCGTCGAAGGTCCAATCGAGCAGTCACCGTGAAGCTTGCCACCTGGAACGTGAACTCGATCAGGGCGCGTCATGACGCGGTGCTCAGCTGGATCGCCCGCGTGGAACCGGACGTCCTCTGCATGCAGGAGACGAAGGTCGAGGACGACGATTTTCCCACCGACGAGCTGCTCCGGCTCGGATACGCCGTCGCAATGGCGGGCCAGAAGAGCTACAACGGCGTCGCCATCGCCGCGCGTCTTCCCATCGCGGACGTCGCCATCGGCCTGTCCGACGAACCCGACCCGGTCGAGAAGCGGCTGATCCGCGCCACGGTCGGCGGAGTGCGGATCTATTCGGCGTACGTCCCCAACGGGAAGTCGCCCACGTCGCGGTCGTTCGCCGACAAGCTCGCGTGGCTCGGCCGCCTCAAGCGCACCCTCGCGAGCGAGGCGACACCCGCTCTTCCCGTCGCGGTGTGCGGCGACTTCAACATCGCCCCCGACGATCGCGACGTCTACGACCCGGAGCTCATGCGCGGACAGCTTCATTTCCATCCCGACGAGCACCGTGCCCTCGCCGACCTCGTGGAGTTCGGCCTCGTCGACGTGTTCCGGCAGCACCACCACGAAGCGGGGCAATTCTCCTGGTGGGACTACCGAGCAGGCGGCTTCCAGCGCGATCAGGGGCTGCGCATCGATCTGATCCTCGCAACGAAGCCACTCGCCGACCGGTGCTCGAGCGCGGCGATCGACATCCTACCGCGGCACGGCGACAAGCCGTCCGATCACGTACCGGTGGTCGCGCTCTTCGACCTCGACACGTCCGGTGCGTAGCTCGCGCGCCACCGCCACGCTGATCCGTCCGCGCTCGAGATACGCCTCCAGCGCGGGCTCCGACGACAGGGCCGCGCGAACCCGCAGGAACGCGGGAAGGTAGACGATCTCCCGCGCGAGCCCGCCGCCACGCGCGACGCGCGCCGCGAGACGCAGCGCATCGCGGAGCGCGAAGCCGTACGAGGTCACGAGCCGCACGACCTCGGCCCAGTCGGCGCCCCTTCGAACCGCGAGCGCCGAGAGGTGCCGTACGGCGAGCTCCTTTCGACGCGCCTCGCCGAGCAGCCCCTCCCGTTCCTCGAGAAGCAGCGCTCGGCCCTCCTCGTCATCCGTGCCGAGCGCCGAGCCCACGCGGAAGAGCCCGAGGAGCTCCGCACGCGCGGCGATGCGCGGCAGCACGTGTCCCACCACCTCGTGGAGCGCGATCCGCCGGGCCGCGCTCGCCGTATGGAGGATCCCGGGGCGTACGAGGATCACGCCATCTCCCGCCGCGGCGGCCGACGCGAGATCGGGCACCAGAGCGATCCGCGCGGGCACCCGGAGCGAACCGATGAGCGCGCCGAGCACCCTCACGAGGCTCCGGGGATCACCCGCGTCCTCCGCGAGCACGCGCGGTGCGTCCTCGACGGGCTCGATGAGGGCCCAGCGGCGGGCGCAGCCGTCGGCCGCGATGCCTGCGCCGGTGACATCGATCGGGTAGCGAACCGCTGCGCACGCCGCGAAGGAGTCCGTGCCGAGCGCCTCCACGATGCTCGCCTCTCGCTCGAGCTCCTCGGCACGGGCGGCGTAGAGCCGACCTACGCTCCCGAGACGCGCACCGGTGCGGACGACCTGCTCGAGGGCCGCGTGCGTCTCCGAGAGATCCGGGGCGGGGCGGTAGGTCCAGGCCGGCGAAGTGGGCTCCCCGGTTTTCCAGAGCTGGGCGATTCGCTCGAACTCCGCTCGGGTGTTCAGCGGTCGGCACCTATCGATGAGCGCGATGGCGCGCTCCGCCTCGCCGAGGAGGCGTTCCATGCGTGCGAGCGCGACTCCGTCCGACATGGCCTTTCCCCGAGCGTCACACGGAAGAAAGACTTCAACAAGCATTCCATGTCGTCGCTTCCGCCCATGGATCCTCGTCTAGACTCGCGTTTGAACGATTCCTTCGCGGCCGGATCGTGATCTGTTCTTCCACGCCCGCTCGAGTCGAGCCTAGACTCCCGGTGCTTTGCCCTTCCGAGAGCGCTCGTTCTGGCTGGCTGCGGCAGCCGTCGCGTACGTGTGCTTCGGGGCGCTCGCGAGCACCGAAGGAGC
>CAYUAW010000024.1:175-23254 GCA_964442485.1 uncultured Polyangiaceae bacterium | reverse complement strand
CTTCCGGTGGAGGGCGGCATCTTGCGCCCCGCTCCCTCCACTCGCTCGCTCGACGCCGCGGCCTTCGCCGGGCTCCTGTGGGGCATCGCGGTCTCGCTTCCGGCCACGCGCGCGCTCTTCGCGAGCGACGTCGCGCTCGATCCGCTCACGATCGACTATGCGACGACGACGGCCGCCATCGGGAGCCTTCTCGTGCTCGTCTCGGCGGCGTTCCGCCTGCGGGTCCAGCGGCGGCTCGAGATCGGCGTGGCCGATCGCGTCGCGGGCGCGCTCGCGCTATCCATCACCGCCGTCACGGTGGCGCTGCCGGTCGCGCTCGCGGACATCGCCGCCCCCGACCGCGTGCTGCCGGCTGCGGTGCTCGCCTCGGCCCTGGCCTGTGCGTGGACCGCGACGACACGCGAGCCGACCACGGTGTCGGCGGCCCTCCGTGGCGTGCTAGCCGTCGCCATCCTTGGCGTACCGAGCGCGCTCTTCATCGCGGTCGCAGCGCGGGCCTTCCCCGTACACGCAGCGACCATCACCCTGGCCGGATCTGCGATCGCGGTCGTGGTGGGGGTCCTGGCGCGCGACGTGGCGCGCCCGCTCGGTCCGGAGCAGTCGCGCTGGCTCGAAGCCATCCTGCGCGCGAGCCAGGGGGCTCTCCAGCCCGACCCCGACGCGGCGATTCGCGCCGCGCTCGCCGAGCTCCGGGGCGCTTTCGGCGACCCGAACGCGAAGCCCGAGCTGTGGCGATGCTCGCCCGACGAGATCCTCAGCGTCGACGTGGCGGGCTACCTGCACGTGACGCGCTCGAAGGCGCCCGACGCGCTCTACGAGCTCGCCATGTCGGAGCCCGAGCGGACGCTGCGCGCCGACGTGCTCCGCGCCCTCGAGGTGCGACGCCCCGACGTGCGCCCGGTGCTCGCCTGGTTCGACGCGCGGAAGGCGTTCTCCGCGACCCTCGTCGTCGACGAGGAGGGTGCGCTCGGGTTTCTGCTCTTGCCGCGCGGGCATCGGACGAGCCCGATGACGCTGGAGGAGGCGCGGGCCGTCCGCATTCTCGGCGACCGCATCAGCGCGCTCCTCGCGGTGTCTTCCGCGCTGGCGCGGTCACGCGAGCGCGAGCTCGTCGCGACGCATCGCGCAACCGTAGCCGGCGCGGAGCGCGATCGGCTCGAGCGCATCATCGAGCTCGGCTCGGGCCGGCACCGCGCGTTCGCTGAGCTGGTGGCGCGCCCGGTCCGGATCGCGACGTACAGCCCTGCAGCGCGCTTCGCGGTGGACGAGATCGAGCGGCGCGCGAAGTCGTCCACGTCGCTGGCCCTGCTGTCACCCCCCGGCGTGGACGCGGCGGGCTGGGCGGCTGTCGCGCACCTCTCCAGCCCGAATGGCGGCGGCCCGCTCGTGGTCGTGGACGCTGCGACGGCGACACTCCACGACGAGGAACACTGGCGCGATCCCGGCGTCTCGCCGCTCTCGCTCGCCGACGGCGGGACGCTCGTCATCCTGGACGCGCCGGCCCTGCCGCGCAGCGTGCAAGACTACGTCGCGACCGCGCTCGATCGACGCGCCAGCGAGCCCGCGTCGACGGTACTGCCCCCGCGCCTGGTCGTGAGCACGCGCGAGTCGCTCGCAGCCCTGACGCTCGAGGGGCGGCTCTCACCGCGCTTCGCCGCTCGGTTCGGCGACGCGACCGTCCCGCTGCCGGCCCTCGTCGCGCGGCCGGAAGATCTCCGCGCCCTGGTGCTCGATCGCCTGGCCGGCGTCGGCATGCGCGGACGAGGCGAACCGCTCGGCATCGACGCGGCCGCGCTCGCTCTGTTCCTCGAGCATCGCTGGCCCGGCAACGACGTGGAGCTCGAGGACGTGCTGGTGCGCGCCGCGGAGGTTGCCGCCGGGCCGGTCGTCACCACCGCGAACCTCGCGACGATCGGCTTCCGTCACGAACCGGAGGCCACCGCCCCCCCGCCCGCCGCCGCTCCCGAGCCCCGAAAGCGGCGGTCACGCCCGGCACGTAGTCTCCGGTAGCCGGTCAGCACGCTGACCTTTCAGGTTGCCGGAGGCGGGGCGAGAGCACTGCCGGGCCACTGGAAAAGGTCTCTCTGCTGCTGCTCTGCCGCGGCTAGTTCTTCGAGACAGCGGCCCGGAGCTCGGCAGGAATTTCCGCCTGGACCTCCGGGGTGAAGTCGGCGAACTCCTGGACCTGGCGGATCTCGATCGTCTCGTTCTCCGATCCAGGGCACCGGCACGCCCATTCGATGGCTTCCTCGCGAGAGCGCACCTGGAGCATCCAGTACCCGCCGAGCACCTCCTTTGCCTCGGCGAAGGGCCCGTCGACGACCTTGGCCTTGCCGCCCGGGAAGGTGACGCGCGCACCGGTGGACGGTGGATGCAGCCCGTCGAGAGCAAGGAGCACGCCCGCCTTCTGCAGGGTCTCGTTGAACTTCATCATCGCCGCGACCCTCTGCGCGTCGGGCATGGTGCCGGGAGAGGCGGTTTCGTAGCCCTTGGGGATCATCAGCAGCATGAATCGCATGGGGTTCTCCTTATGTTCTCCGGGTCGCAAGCCGAGCGCTCGATGTGCCCCGGGTTCCGACCTACACCCCGCCGACGAGCGAGGACGGTAGAGATCGACACGCCCGGAGAAAAAAAGTCGCTCGTGTTACCCTCCCCGGTCGATCGGAGGTTGCGGTGCTCGAAGCGCTATTCGGATTGATTGTCGGTTTCTGGGGTTGGTTCGCCCTCCGTTACGGCGCCGGCGGGTTCTACACCGTCGGCCCCAACGAGCGGGCCGTCCTGACCACCTTCGGGCAGGCCGCCCGGCTCGGGGGACAGACCACGCTGAGCGACCCCATCTCCGCGACACTGAAGCCGGACGAGCGCGAGCGCTACGTCTACCCGCTGGTCCGCGTCATCGGGCCCGGCTTCTACTGGAAGCTGCCCTGGCAGCGCGTGCACCGCGTTTCCATCGCGACCGGCACCGTTTCCATCGCCTTCGACCCGGAGGCGCCGCAGGCGAACAGCGGCGGTCAGATCCTCGAGGCCGTGACCCAGGACCAGCTCAACATCGGCCTCACGGGTCAGCTCAGGTTCGCCATCTCGGAACGGAACCTCTACGCCTACGTCTTCGGCGTGAAGCAGCCCGTCGCGCACGTGATGGGGTACTTCATCTCCATCCTGCGCGATCGCATCGCCAACTTCGCCGCACCGAAGGACCCGAACCAGGCGCCGGACACGGCCGTCGTCGTTCCGAATATCTCGATCAACGACCTGCGCAAGCACCTGCGCGGGCTGAACGAGACGATGAGCCGGGAGTGCGCTTCCGCGGCGGCGCGCTACGGCATCGCTCTCGACGCGGCGCTCATCACCGGCATCGACTCGCCCCAGGACGTGGAGTCGGCGCTAGCTGCCATCAACACTGCCCACAACCACGTCTCGAGCGAGATCAGCCTCGCGCAGGCCGCCGCGGATCAGAAGATCGTGATGTCGCGACGCGCCGTCGAGATCGAGACGCTCAACGCGCAGGCGGAGGTCGAGCCACTCCTCACGCTCGCGGCTCAGCTCGGCGAGCTCTCCTCCGCCGGCAGGGGCGCGCTCGCCGCGTACGTCCGGAACGCGCGCCTCGCCCTCTTCGCGAAGGCCAGGAAGCTCGTCGTGTCACGCAACGTCGCGGAGGTCCCGTGATCTTCTTCGCCACCGCCGCCGTCACCGCGGCGCTCCTGTTCGTGCTGGTGCCCGCCGCGCTCGTGGTCGGACAGCTCTTCGCCTTCTACGTCATCGTCGAGGAACGAAGGAGCGTCGTGTACGAGCTCTTCGGCCAGGTGCGCCTCGTCATCGACGACCCCGGGCTGCATTTTCCGTGGCTGAAGCTCGGACCGCTCGCGGCCCTCGTCCCCTTCTTCGGCAAGCGCTACTTCGTCGATCGGCGGCTCGACCAGGTGTACCTGCGCAGCCAGCCGGTGAACTCGGAGGAGGGCGCGCCGATGGGCATCGGCGTCTGGTACGAGATGTTCGTCAGCGATCCCGTATCCTACCTGTACAAGAACGCCGACCCGCGCGGCTCCCTGGTCGCGAGCGTGTCGAACTCCACGGTGCGGTCCCTGAGCAACATGCCGCTCGAGCGCTTGCTCGAGGACCGCCACGCCATGAGCAAGGTGGTGCGCGAGGAAGTGACGCAGCAGTCGCGCGAGTGGGGGTACCAGGTCGGCAGCGTCTACGTCCGGAAGGTGCACTTCCGCGACGTCGGGATGATCCGCCAGATCGAGCAGAAGGTCGTGAACCGGCTCCGGCAGGTGACGGCCGCAATCCAGCAGGACGGCTCGAACCGCGTGAACATCATCCGCTCTGCCGCGGACCGGGAAGCGGCCGTCGAGTTCGCCAAGGCCGCCGCCATGCGCCCGCGCATCGTCGGCGCTGCGATCGCGAAGATCGCGGAGCGCGCCGACGTGAGCCGCGCGCTCTTCGACGTCCTGGAGGTGCAGACGCTCTCGCGCGCGGAGGGCATCGTCGTGCAGGTCATCCCCGAAGGAGCGACGCTGCTCGGGCAGCTCTCCGCGACCGATGCCCTGGGCAGGCCCGGCTGAGCCTCAGCCGGGCGACGCGACCAGCGCGGCGAGGCGACCGCTGATCAGCGCCTCGGCGTCGCGCACGATGCGCTCGACGAGCTCCTTCACCGTGGGAACGTCGTGGATGAGGCCCATGACCAGGCCTGCCGACCAGATGCCGTACTCCATGTCGCCGTCCCGGATGACCTGCTTGCCGCGCTCGCCCGCGACCAGCGGGGCGAGGTCGGCGAACTCCGTCGGGCCCGGGCGCGCCTCGATCGCGACGACCTGCTGGGCGATGGTGTTCTTGAAGACACGCGCCGTATTTCGCAGGGTCCGGAAGAGGAGCGCCGTCTGTCGCTCGTCGCCCTCGACCAGAGCGCGCTTGACGTTATCGTGGATGGGCGCTTCCACCGTCGCGAGGAAGCGCGTGCCCATGTTGATCCCGTCGGCGCCTAGTGCGAGCGCAGCGACGAGGCCGCGCCCGTCGCCGAAGCCTCCGGAGGCGATGATGGGGATCTTCACCTGGTCCCGCGTGCAAGGCAAGAGGATGAGACCAGGGACGTCGTCCTCGCCCGGGTGCCCCGCGCACTCGAAGCCGTCCACGCTCACCGCGTCGCATCCGATGGCCTCCGCCTTCACGCTGTGACGCACGCTCGTGCACTTGTGGATGACGCGGATCCCCGCCGCCTTCAGCGCGGGCATGAATGGCTCCGGGTTTCGTCCCGCCGTCTCGACTACACGGACGCCGCTCTCGATGATTGCCCGCATGTACTCGTCGTAGGGCACGGGCTTGATCGTCGGCAGGATCGTGAGGTTCACGCCGAAGGGCTGGTCCGTCATGGTCCGCGTCCGTGCGATCTCGCGAAAGAGAGCGTCGGGGGTCGGCTGAGTGAGCGCCGTGAGAAAGCCGAGCGCGCCGGCGTTCGCGACCGCACTCACCAGCTCGGCCTTGCCGACGTGCTGCATGCCGCCCTGCACGATGGGATGTCGAACACCAAAGAGTTCCGTGAATCGCGTCTTGAGCATTGTTGCCTCGGTCGACCCTTCCGCGAGTCGAAAGGACTCACGTTTCGTTCATCACATTTTCGTCGGTCGCGAGGCGTGCTGCCACACTCGCGCGCCGGCGCAAAGAGGCCTTCTATTCGCCTGCATCCGGTCCTACGGAGAAGCGACGCCGATGAAGCTCTTTCAATGCGCCGCGTGCGATCAGATCCTTTTCTTCGAGAACGCCCTCTGTACCCGCTGCGGGCACGCTCTCGCCTACCTGCCGGAGGGCGCGAGGCTGACGCCGCTCGAGCCGACGGAGGCGAGCGAGTCGACCGGCGAATACCTCGCGCTGTCGCCCGATCTGAAGAAGGCGAAGGTGCGCGTGTGCAAGAACTACGCGGCGGGCGTGTGCAACTGGGCCCTTCGCGCAGAAGAGAAGGGCGAGTTCTGCAGGTCCTGTCGTCTCACCACGGTGATCCCGAACCTTGGTGACGCGGACCACGCCGATGGCTGGGCGCGGCTGGAGGCTGCGAAGCGCCGGCTCCTCTACACGCTCTACGGGCTTGGCCTGCCGGTGGAGTCGAAAGCCGAATCCCCTGAACGCGGTCTCGCCTTCGCCTTCAAGAACGACGAGAAGGACGAGAAGGTGCTGACAGGACACGCCGACGGGCTCATCACGATCAACGTCGCAGAGGCCGACGACCCCTTCCGCGAGAAGATGCGAAAGAAGCTCGCGGAGGGCTATCGCACGCTGCTCGGGCATTTCCGACACGAGATCGGGCACTACTACTGGGACCGGCTCGTCAAGGACACGGACCAGCTCGCGTCGTTCCGCGAGAAGTTTGGCGACGAGTCTGCGAGCTACGAGGAATCGGTGAAGCGCCACTACGAGCAGGGGCCACCGCCGGAATGGCAGAACAGCTTCGTCAGCGCGTATGCGACCATGCACCCGTGGGAAGACTTCGCCGAGACCTGGGCCCACTACCTTCACATGGTGGACACGCTCGAGACGGCGCGCGCGTACCGCCTCACAGCGCGCCCCACGGTGAAACCGGCAGACACCGACCTGACCCTACAGACGACGCGGCTCGACTTCACGGATTTCGACGATCTCGCCGGCGCATGGGTGACGCTCACCCTCGCCATCAACAGCCTGAACCGGAGCATGGGGCTCAACGATCCGTATCCGTTCGTGTTGTCGACGCCGGCGATAGAGAAGGTTCGCTTCGTTCACGACCTCATCGAGCAAAATGCGAAGCAGTGAAGACATAATCTTACACGGCGACTTCACTGCCATGTCCTGGGGCGAAAAGTAGACGGCCCCGTCACGCCTCCCCCAGGCGGGTTCGGGTACAATTCGGGGATGGCGGCGAGCGTTTCCTTTCGAAGGCGATCCTTTGTCCTGGCCCTCGGGTCGACTGTTGCGATTGGCGCCTGCTCACCAGGCGCTGGAAATGGCACCGGTCAAAACATCTCGAACAATCAGGCCGGCGGCTCGAGCGGCGCTGGAGCCCAGACGAGCGGGACCGGGTCCTCCAATGCGAGCGGCAACGGAGGTGCGACCACGTCGGATCCGAGCGCGGGGGGCGCAATCACGATCGGGTCCGGTCCGATGCGCGTGGACCCGTCCGACAGCCCGGACGCTTCCTGCGCAGCGGCCAGCGCGACGGCCGAGCAGCGCGTCGTGACGAAGACCGTCACCACACAGAGCCCAGTCGCGCTCTACCTGGTTCAGGACCGCTCCGGCAGCATGAAGGACACCCCGCGCAATGCGACCCAGGACAAGTGGACGCAGGCGACGGATGCGATGAACGCCTTCGTGGCCGACCCCGCATCAGCAGGGCTCGACGTCGCCCTCGCCTTCTTCCCAATCCCGAGCGGGGTCTGTGACGGCACGAACTACAACGTGCCAAAGGTCCCGATGGCGCGGCTCCCGAGCGCGGCGCAGGTCACGGCAGTGAGCGCGGCCATCACCGCAAACGCGCCGGGCAACGGCGGCGGCGGTCAGGGCGGCACCCCCATCGAAGGCGCCCTGCGCGGCGGCGAGAACTACTGCATGGTGTATCAGGCGCAGAACCCGGCGGAAAAGTGCGTCGTGGTGCTCATCACGGATGGCGCACCCAACGGCTGCAACCAGGACTTCGCCACCCTCGCCGGCATCGCGGGCTCGGCGAAGATGCAGGCAAACGTCCTCACCTTCGCCGTCGGCATGGACGGCGCGGATTTCGGTCTGCTCGACCAGATCGCGACGGCCGGCGGCAGCACCTGTGGCTCGACCCCTTCTTGCAACGTGGCCAGCGGCACCATGAGCCTGAGCCAGGCGCTCAACGCCATTCGCACGACCGTCACGCAGACCCAGATGGTCGTCCAGAGCACCAAGCTCGCCTGCGAGTACACGATCCCGACGCCCTCGAATGGTCAAAACCTCGACCCCAACAAGGTCAACGTCCAGATCACGAAGGGCGGCGTCGCGAACAAGGTCGGGCAGGTGCCCGACATGGCAAGCTGCGCGAGTTTCGGAAATGCAGGCTGGTACTACGACGACCCGAAGGCCCCGAAGACGGTGAAGTTTTGCCCATCCACATGTAGCTCGCTGGACGTGCCGGACGCAGGCGTTCCGGTGGGCACCGAGGCGCCGCACGTGGATCTTCTCTTCGGCTGCCCGAGCCATATCTCGATCCCGGCGTGACGCCTCCGACCTGAGCGCGGAAGCGCGAGCGAAAGCCCCGGGCGTCTTGGGCGGCGCCATGGCAGAGCGCAACAGGGTCGACGCGGCTCCGAGCGAGGGCTACCCTAGTGCTCTCCCGTGACTTCGGAAACGCCAGGGCGAACGCTCGGAGGACGCTTCCGCATCGAACGCGAGGTGGGGCGTGGCGGCGCGGGGGTCGTCTATCGCGCCATCGACGAGGAGACGGGCGAGCCCGTCGCGCTCAAGGTCGTGAGCGGCGAGGCCGGCGTTTCCATCCAGGAAGAAGCGCGGCTCGCGCGGGAAGGCAACGTGCTCCGCAGCCTGAGCCATCCGGGTATCGTCCGTGTGGTTGCCTCGGGAGTGCTCGACGACACCGGACAGCCGTTTCTCGCCATGGAATGGCTGGAGGGCGAGGACCTCGCCGCTCGCCAGCACCGGGCCCCCCTCACCTTCCCGCAGTGCATCGAGCTCGGCGTGTTCGTCGCCCAGGCGCTCGAGGCCGCGCACGACCGCGGCGTCGTGCACCGCGACGTGAAGCCGAGCAACATCTTCCTCTGCGCCGAGCGGCACGAGCGAGCGGAGTACCTCGACGTCGAGCCGAAGCTCGTCGACTTCGGCGTCGCGACGTCGGACGACATCCGCGTCACGCGCAGCGGCGATCTCGTGGGGACGCCTGCGTACATGGCGCCCGAGCAGGCGCGCGGGGACGCGCCCATCGACGCGCGCTGCGACATCTACTCGCTGGGCGCCACCATCTTCGAGCTCATCGCCGGCCGTCCGCCGCACGTCGGCCCGACGCCTATCGCGACGCTCGCGCGTCTCGTCACGACCACGCCCCCGCGGCTGCGCGAGCTACGCCGCAACGTCCCGCCTCTGCTCGACAACCTGATTCATCGCATGCTCTCCGGCGACGTGATGGACCGACCCGGCTCGGCGCAGGAAGTCGCCGAAACGCTGCAGATGCTCCTGCGGCAGTCGACCTCGCCGTCGAGTCTCGAGCTCAGCGAACCGGTGATGTCGAGCCGGCTCGGCTCGAGCGCGTCGAGGCTCGTGACGTCGATCGTCGCCATCGGGTTCTCCAGCACCTCCGCGCGCGACCGGGCCCTCGAGATGCTGCGCCAGCGCGACGCTGACGCCGTCCCGCTCGGTCATGACTCGATCGTCGCTCACCTCGGCGCCCGCTTCGCCGTCGGTACGGAGGCGTCCGTCGCCGTGGAGCTCGGGCGGCGCCTCGCCAAGGGCGGCGCGAGCGTCGGCGTCGCCAGCGGCCGCGCCCGCGTGAACCAGAGCACGCCGACCGGGGAGGTGCAGCCAATCGGGGAGGTCGTCGACCGCGCGTCGTCACTCGCGCGCGACGCAGGGCGCGGCACCGTGCTCGCGGATGCGACCACGAGCGAGCTCGGACGAGGACGCTACGAGTTTCGGACGCGCGACGACGGCTCCGCCATCGTGGGCGAACCGCTCCGCGGCCAGCGCGGTGATCGCATGGGCGGCGCGCCGTTCGTCGGCCGCGACGCCGAGCTCGCGCAGGTGACGAGCGCGTTCGAGCGCGCAGCGGGCGACCACACGCCCATCCTCGTCAGCATCACCGGGCCCCCGGGGATCGGCAAGACGCGCCTGCGTCGCGAGGTGCTCGCGCGCATCTCCGCCCGAGCGGACGCCCCGCGCGTCATCCTCCAGAGGAGCGAAGCCTACGGCAAGAGCCAGGCCCTCGGTGCCGCGACCGATGTCGTGCGCGCGCTACTGAACCTGCCGAAGGGCAACACCGTCCCGGAGGCGGAGGCCGCCATCGTCGAGCAGCTCGGCCCGGAGACTCGAAGCGAGGTCACGTCGCAGAATCGCAAGATCGTCGCGCGGCTCCTCGCCGACGAGGCGCTCTCCGGCGCGGATCTGGTGGGCATGCGGGATCTCCTCTGGCTGGCCATGACGGATCTCGTCCTCCAGGTCGTCGGCTCGGCGCCGACGGCGGTGGTGGTGGAAGACCTGCAGTGGGCCGACCCTGAGAGCGTCGGGTGGCTCGACCACTTGATTGGCCGCGCCGCCGGGCGCCCCATCCTGGTGCTGGCGATGATGCGGCCGTCGTTCTGGGTGGATCACGCAGGACGCTTCACGGGTCGCGACCATGTGCGGCTCGAGCTGCGCCCCATCTCGAAGCGCGCGTCGCGCACCATCGCGAAATCGTATCTGGGTGAAGAGACCACGGACGCGATCCTCGATCGGATCGCCGAGCAAGCCGCGGGACTGCCGCTGTTCGCCGAGGAGCTGAGCCGCCTCGCCGCGGCGGGCGGCGACACCGAGCACGCCGCGACCATCGAGGCGGCGATCCAGGCGAGCCTCGATTCGCTCGACGTGGAATCGCGCGATGCGATCGGTCGGCTCAGCGTCTTCGGGTTCACCGCGTGGGACGCTGGCCTGGAAGCGCTCGGCATGTCGGACGCCGAGACGCGCCTCCGCGATCTGGCGGGCGCGGAGATCCTCGTCGAACAGTCGAGCTCGCGCTTCTCCGGTTCGCGCGAGTGGCTCTTCAAGCATTCGCTCTTCCGCGACGTCATCTATGCGTCTCTCGGCGAGCTCGAGCGCAAGAAGCTCCACGCACTGGCGGCCGACTGGCTCGCATCGATGGGCGAGGACGCCTCCGTCGTCGCCGGCCACTACGATCTCGGCGGTCAGCAGCCGAAGGCAGCGTTCCACTGGGCACGCGCCGCGCAGCGTGCCCTGGCGACGAACGCGCTCGCCGACGCGCTCACCATGGCGGAGCGGGCCCTCTCCTTCGCCGAGGACAAGCAGACGGGCTTCCAGCGCGCAAGCTACCTGGACGAGGCCTGGAGCCGGCTCGACCCGCGCGCAAGCGATCGACAGACGGCAATCGGGGCGCTCGAGGAGAACGTCTACGACGAGGCGACGGCAGTGCGCGCGCGAGGCGCACGCGCGCGCTACGAGGACGCCCGCGGCACCGGTCAGCACGTCTCCGAGCGGCTCGCGAGCACGCGCGACGAGGCGGCGGTCCTCGGCATGCACGACGAGGTGGCGCGCTGCTCGGCGACGCTCGCGACGCGACTGGCCTTCGCCGGTCAGTTCGAGGAGGCGGAGACCGAAGCCAACGGCCTCCTCCTGCTGGCGGAGCGGGAGAAGGTGCTGTCCGCCGCGGTGGATGCGTGGCAGACGCTCGCCATCATCCGCCAGACGCGCGGAGAGCTCTCGGCGGCGCTGGAAGCGCGCCGCTCGGCCGTCCAGGCCGCGCGCATCGCGGGCCTGCGAGAGCGCGAGGCCACACTCACGTGCAACCTGGGCTTCGCGCTCACGACCATCGGCGCCCGCCAGGAAGCGCGAGCGTCGCTCGATCGAGGCCTGGAGCTGGCGGACGCCATCGGCAGCTCTGGCGCCGTACGTCATGCGCAGATGAACCTGCTCGGCTGGGCATCCGTGTTCGGGAACGACCGCAAGCTCGAGGTGGCGCTCGGCGAGGTGCGTTCCGACGCCGACGCGGCCGCCGCGGGGATGTGGACCGCACCCGATCGCGGGAACCTCGGCACGCTCTTTTATCGAGGTGCAGAGCTCCTGCGTGCCGAATCTCACGGCGCCGCCGACCGGGCGCGCTCCCTTCTTCGCATGGCAGCCGAGAGCTATCGCTCGACGGGCAATCGCGACGTGCTGCCGGTGGCTCTCGGGATGTGGGCGCTCTCCGAGCGAAGGCTCGGCAACTCCGATCGCGCGCAGCAGCTCGCGAGCGAAGCGGCCGATCTGCTCGAGAGCGGCGCACCGAGCCTGCTCAACGAGGCCGCCGTCTATCTTGCGCTCCACGCGGCGTGCAAGGACAAGGGCCTCGAGACCGAAGCGCGTCAGGCCGTCGAGCGCTCCATCCCGCGGCTCCTGCGGCGAGTGCGAGGCCTGGTCGGCACACCGTATGCGCGGCTATTTTTGACCGAGACGCCGCACAACGCCGAGCTCGTGGCGACGGCGGAGGCGTACGGGCTCATCCCGGACGCGATTCACCAGGTGCTGGAGAAGGGCGCGTCGTAGTCACTGACCCTACCAGCGTCGGGCGCGTCCGCTTCTCTGCTCGCCGACGATCTGCTGATCCTGTTCCTTCTTCAGCAGCACGCCGGTGAAGGGCAGCTCGGCGCGAATGCGGTCGGCGGCGACGCCGGCGCTCGCGAGCACGGCGATCCAGTCGATGAGCTCGCTCGTCGACGGACGCTTGCGGACGCGGGGGATCCCTCGCACCTCGTAGAAGGCGCCGATGGCCTGCTCAACGACGTGCTCGTCGATGTCGGGGTGATGAACGCGCACGATGCGCTTCATGAGCTCGGGCTCGGGGAAGTCGATGAAGTGGAACACGCAGCGGCGCAGGAAGGCGTCGGGCAGCTCCTTCTCGTTGTTGCTGGTGATGATGACGATGGGCCGAACTTGCGCAACGATCTCGTCGCCCGTCTCGGCGACGGTGAAACGCATCCGATCGAGCTCGTGCAGCAGGTCGTTCGGGAACTCCAGGTCGGCCTTGTCCACCTCGTCGATGAGGAGCACCACGCGCGCCGCAGACTGGAGCGCGCGGCCGAGCGGCCCCATCTTGATGTATCGGCGGATGTCCTTCACGCCCTCGGGGCCAGCGTCGCCAAACCGCGCGTCATAGAGCCGCTGCACCGTGTCGTAGACGTAGAGACCGTCCTGTGCCCGCGTGGTCGACTTGACCGACCAGTGAATCAGTCCGAGGCCCTGAGCTTCGGCCACCGCGGTGGCCAGTAGCGTCTTGCCGGTCCCGGGCTCTCCCTTGACGAGCAGCGGGCGCTCCAGCGTCAGCGCGGCGTTGACCGCGGCCTCGAGTGCGGGGTCGGTGAGATATCCGGCGGTACCTTTGAAGACTTTGGCTTGTGACACGTAGGCTCCGAGGCCGCTCCTAGCATGGGCCCCGTGCTTCCGCCCGCCCAAAGCTAGGCCCGCATGCCGGCGCCCGGGTTTCCGACGACGTCGTAAGCCGCGGCGCTCGTTTTTTGTCGAGGCGCGCGAGGCGGGAACGCGCTCGACACGCGGGCTATGCTGATGGGCCATGGGAACCGGCAACGCCGCTAGCCGCTACGAGATCCGTGGCGCGGTCCAGGGCGACGAGGAGGCGCTGCTCGCCCTGGCGCGCGAGCTGAACACCGTGAATCTGCCCAATGACCGACCGCACATCCAGCGGCTCCTGTCCGACAACCAGAAGAGCTTCGCCGGCGACGTGCCCCAGAACCGGCGTAAATACGTCTTCATCCTCTGGGACCGCGAGACCGGGCGCGCCGCGGGTACCTCGATGATCATCGCGCAGCTCGGGCGCCGCGGCGCGCCGTACATCTACTTCGACGTGCAGAAGGAAGAGAAGTACGCGGTCACCGTCGACAAGCACTTCCACCACGAGCTCCTCCGTATCGGCTTCTCGTACGACGGCCCGACGGAGATCGGTGGGCTCATCGTGGCTCCGGACTACCGGAAGGCGCCCGAGCGGCTCGGGCTGCTCATCTCGTACGTCCGCTTCCTGTTCATCGCGACGAGACGCAAGCTCTTCCGCGACGAGCTGCTCGCGGAGCTCCTTCCACCGCTCGAGCCGGACGGAACCAGCCACCTCTGGGAGGCCGTAGGTAGGCGCTTCACTGACATGAGCTACGCGGAGGCTGACCTGCTCTCGAGCGAGAACAAGGACTTCATTCGCGATCTCTTCCCGCGTGATCCCATCTACGTGACGCTCCTCAGCCCAGAGGCGCGTGCGCTCGTCGGGCACGTCGGGGCTCAGACGAAGGGCGTCGAGAAGATGCTCCGGCGCGTCGGCTTCAAGTACGTCAATCGTGTCGATCCCTTCGACGGGGGCCCGCATTTCGCGGCACCGACCGACGAGGTGACGCTCGTGAAGGCGACCTGCACCGGCGTCCTCGGCCCGCCGCTCGCCGAGAACGCGCACGGAATGCGCTGCCTCGTCGCGAGGGACATCGAAGCGCCCCCGTTCTTCCATGCAATGGATGCGCGCGCCTCCGTCGAGGGCACGACCGAAGAGGGACGTGTCGTTCGGTTACCAGCCGACACGTCCCAATTACTGGGGCTCGAACCAGGCGACCGGGTGCACTGTCTCCCCCTGCCCTGACTTGACTCGTGGAAGGATCGCCGGCACTTTTTGAATAATGGCCTCGTTTCTCGGGAGCGCCGTCACAGCGAGCGCAGCAGCGGCGCTCCTGATGATCGCCTGTGGCAATGCTTTCACCTCGGCGCGCCCCGACGGCGGTACGGGAAAGGCGGGAGCGGACGCCTCGCACGACACGGGAGGCAGCGCAGGCAGCGGCGGAAACGACGGCAGCGGCGGAGCCGACAGCAGCGGCGGAGCCTCGGGCGACGGTAACGGAGCGGGCGGCAGGGCGGCGGGCGGGCGTGCCGCAGGCGGCGCCGACGGCATGGGCGGGCGGCACCCGTCGAACGCAGGCGGCGCGACTCCGGCGATCGGCGCAGGCGGTCAGAACGATGGCGGCAACGAGCCCGTGAACGCAGGCGGCGCGAGCGGCGGCAGCGACGCCGGCAACGAGTCGCCCGTCCCCCCCGACGGGCTGATCCTGTGGCTGCGCGCAGATCGCGGCGTCACGTCGAAGAACGGCACCATCACGCGCTGGGCGGATCAGTCGCTCTCGAGGACGGACGCGACGCAAAGCATCGTGAGCTTGCAGCCAGTGCTCGTCCCCGACGGGATCAACGGGCACCCGGCGGTGCTCTTCGACGGCGTCGACGACTTCCTGCAGATCGCCCAGGCGCTCCACATCGTGACGGGGGAGTTCTCCATCTTCACGATCGTCGAGGCGACAGCGCCCGACCAGTGTTCCGCGATCTTCGAGGCCTCGAACGGCTCGGAGATCGACGATATCTCCATTGGCCCCTACCAGAACACGCTGAACTTCGAGATCTACCAGAGCGCCAACGAGGACGTGCCGTTCCAGGACGGCGTCCCGCTCCTCTTCGACGGCGTGCAGACGACCAGCGGCGACGGGATCATCCGCCGGAACGCCGCCTTCGGCACGGCGTTCAACTACCCCACCGCCGCGGCGGTGGACCGCATGGCGGTGTTCGTCGGCAAGACCTTGTACGCCGACTGCGGCACCTTCGCCGGCCACATCGGCGAGATCATCGTCTACGACCGCGCCTTGTCGGTGAAAGAAACCCAGGGCGTCGAGAAGTACCTGACGACCAAGTTCGGCTGCTGCGACAGCGCCTGACGGCTCAGAGCTCGACCAGCTCGCGCGCGAGCTCGTGGATCTGCTTCCGGAGAGCCTCGCCGAGACCGCTCGTCGAGCCGCGTGCGACGAGCGGTCCCACTACGCCGACCGCCGCGAGAGCCTCGGTGAGCGCGAGATGAGGGCTCGAGCCAGGGAACGCCGGGTCGACGGCGACGAAGGGCGCCGCGCGCTCGAGCCGTGCCTGCGCGTCCTCCGCTCCCGCGTCGTTGCTGGTCCGGTGCTTGTCGATGAGCCGCCGCGCGGTGAGCGGCATCAGCGTCGCGATCGGACACATGGCGCCCACGCCGCCGACGGCGAGGCCGGCGAGGGCGTCGAAGCTACGGCTCGTGAACATCGAGATGGGACGACCGACCGCGCGGATCTGCGCAGCCACGTCGGTTGCGTGCGGCGTTCCGTTGCGGATCCCGACCAGGGTCACCTCCGCGAAGAGATCGCTCACCTCTTCCGGTGACAGCGGCAGATCGGAAGGGACGTGATCGTAAAGAGTCGGCAAGCCGACGTCCCGCACGATCGCCGTGAAATGCGCGATGACGGGCGTCAGGAGCTCTCCCGCGGTGAGCTCGGCGCTCTTCTCCTCGAGCGAGACGAGGAGACCGTCCGCGCCCAGGTCACGGTACCCCTTCGCCTCCTCGACGGCGCGAGCCGCGCTCGGGGCGCGCACGCCGGCGATCACCGTGGCGCGCTTCTCGGTGCGCTGCACCACTCGCGCGACGACGCGATCTCGCTCGTCCTCGGTCAGAAGCGCGGCTTCCGCGCCATCGGCCAGGATCGCGAGGCCGCGGATGCCCCTCTGCAGCACACGCTCGACGATCTCTCCGAGGCCGTCGAGATCCACGCTTCCGTTCTCCTTCAGCGGAACGGGTAGCGCCGCGTAGGCCCCGGTGAGCCTTTCTTCCACGCGCGGGATCATAGAACGCCGTGCTCCGCCGACGTGGGCGATGCCTCCGCGGCATTCGAGAGCTCGATGCGCTCGTCATGGACGACCTTGCCGTCGCGCATGTGCACCACACGCGGCATGCGCTTCGCGAAAGCGGGGTTGTGCGTCACGACGACGATGGTCGTGCCATGCGCCCTGTTGATCTGGAAGAAGAGGTCGTGAACGGCGTCGCTCGTGGCGGTGTCGAGGTTGCCGGTGGGCTCGTCGGCGAGCACGATCTTCGGATCGAGCAGCAGCGCGCGCGCGATGGCCACACGCTGCTGCTCGCCGCCCGAGAGCTCACCAGGACGATGAGTCCCGCGGTGAGAAAGGCCCACTTCCTCGAGCAGCGCGGCGGCCCGACGCGCGAGCTCCTTCTTGCTCTTCCCGAGGATGAGCCCGGGCATCATCACGTTCTCGAGCGCGTCGAACTCGGGCAGGAGGTGGTGGAACTGGAACACGAAGCCGATGGTCTGGTTGCGGACCGCCGCGAGGCGCGTCGCGCCGAGGGTCGTCAGCTCCTCGCCGGCCAGGCGGATGCGCCCGGTGGTCGGCAGATCCAGCGTGCCGATGCAGTGGAGGAGCGTGCTCTTGCCGGCCCCCGAGGCGCCGACGATGCACAGGATCTCGCCCGCATAGATGTTCAGGTCGATCCCGCGCAACACCTCCAGCGTCCGCCCCATGTGCTGGAACGACTTCGTGAGGTTCTCGACGATGACGAGGGCCTCTGCCACGGATCACTCGTAACGGATCCCGTCCACCGGGCGCAAGCGGCTAGCGGCCAGCGCAGGGTAGATCGTGGCAAGAATCGTGATGAGGATCGCCGAGAGCGCGACGAGCAGGTAATCCGAGGCGTTCACCTCCACGGGGAGGCGCTCCAGGTAGTAAACCTCCGGGTCGAGCCGGAGCCCGAACCAGCGGAGCGAGAGGCAAATAATGAGGCCGGTCATGACTCCGAGGACGGTCCCGATGCCACCGATGAGGAGCCCCTCCGACATGAAGATGCGGAGGATGGAGCGATCGCTCGCGCCCACCGCCTTGAGAATGGCGATTTCCTTGCTCTTCTCGGTGACCATCAACAAGAGCGTGCAGACGATGCAGAAGCTCGCGACGGCGATGGCCAGCGAAAGGATCACGAATGTCGCGATTTTCTCGAGCTTCAGCGCCGAAAAGAGGTTCTTGTTCATCTCCTTCCAGTCGCGCACGCGAAGGTCCGGGCGAGCAACGGCGGCGACCACCGCGGGTCGGATCGCATCGACCCGCTCGGCATCATCGACCTTCACGTCCACGCTCGTGACGTGTCCGGTCAGATCGAGGAAGTCCTGAGCGACGTCGATGAGTATGTAGGCGTACCCCTGATCGTACTCGTACATGCCGCTGTAGAAGATGGCGGCCACCCGGAATTGTTTCGTCCGAGGCATCACCCCCATGGGGCCCAGATCTCCGAGCGGTGCAACGAGCCGGATCTCGTCCCCGACATATACGTGCAACGTTTTGGCAAGCTCGCGTCCGATGACGATCCCCGGGCGCACGTCAGGGGGGCGGATGAGCTCTTCGATCCCAGGGTCCAGATCGCGGCTCAGCCAGGGTCGCAGCCGCGGCCCCTTCAGATATCTCTCGCCGCCCGGTCCGATCCCTACCTCCTCGTCGGGCGGCAGATCCGCGAGGCGATCGGTCTTTTGCAGGTAGGAGAGCTTGCCGACCTCGATGTTGTTCTGCAGATCGATCACGTGGACGATGGAGTCGGGGTCCACGCCGCGTAAAAGGACGCCCGCCGTGTTCGATGAGCTGGACGCCATCGCCTCCCCTCCGGCCACCGGAGTTGCCGCATGGACGCCACGAACGAGCCGGACCTCGCGCAGCACGTCGTCCACGTTGCCGAAGCCGCCGACCTCCGCGCTGTCTATCCGGATGTGCGCGTTGTTGCCGAGGATCTTGCGCTTCAGGTCCGCGCCGAACCCGCCCATGATGGACACCACCGCGCAGAGCGCGAGGGAGCTCAGCGCAACACCCGCGATCGACAGGATGGAGATGACCGTGAGAAATCCGCTCTTCTGCGAGCGGACGTGGCGCACGGCCACGAAGCTCACGAAGCGCCAGTTCTCGAGCCTGTCCAGCCCCCAGGGCAAGAGCAGGAAGATCATGAAGATCACCGAGAGCGTCGCCGAAAGCGCCGCCCCCACGCGCACGATCTGGTGCCAGAGGACGAAGTAGCTGCCCCCCGGCTCCGGCAGCCGGAACGACCAGTTACCGAGGATCAGCGTCCCCAGGAGGGAAATACCGGTGAGGCCGGTGAGGATGCCGCGACGGCGCGCGCGGCCGAGCTTCCGCAGCAGCACGACCAGCAGCCAGACCAGTAGCACCACGGCGACGCCGATGAGGCCGATGCGTCCGTAAAGGCCGATCTTGCTCCACGCCGCTTCGTAGAAGTGGCGGTGGATCTCGACGTGTTCCGATCCCCTGCGACCCGGCATCAGGTGTGGTTCGACTCGGGCCGGAGGAGTGGGAACGCGATGACGTCGCGGATCGAGTGCTGTCCGAGGAGCGTCATCGCGAGCCGGTCGACGCCGAGGCCGAACCCGGCGGCGGGCGGCATGCCGTGCTCGAGGGCGCGCACGTAGTCCTCGTCGTAGTCCATCGTCTCCTCGTCGCCGCGTGCCTTGCGCGCGACCTGGTCGCGGAAGCGGGCGGCCTGGTCGTCGGGATCGTTCAGCTCGCTGAAGGCGTTGCACAGCTCGCGCCCCTCGACGAAGAGCTCGAACCTGTCGACGAGCGAAGGCTCGCCGTCCTTGCGCCGTGCGAGCGGAGACGTCTCTGCCGGGTAGTCCAGGATGAAGACCGGCACGCTGCGAGTCCCGTCCGAGGAGCGGTAGTCCTGGGACAGGAAAGGCTCGGCGAAGTACTCGTAACCGACGAAGACGCGATCGCCCGCAGTGTCCGAGCGCGCGAGCGCACGGCGCAGATTGGACCAGTCGATCTTTGCCGCACGCTCCGACCGCCCGCGGAGATCCGCGACGAGCCCGTCGGACGAAGGCAGCTCGGCGAGACCGTCGGCGAGGGCCGCGGGGAGCCCTGCCGCCTCGAGGGCGTTGGTGAGCGCCTTCTTCATGGGGACGCGAGCGAACGGCTCCAGGAGCGTGAACCCTCGGCCCTCCACGACCTGCCGATGAAACGCGCCGAAACCGGCAGCGTCGAGCCGCTCGGCGAGACGAAGGTCCGCGTGGCGGAGCAATGCTTCGGTCATCGGCATCAGAGTCTCGTACGTCGCGTAGGCCTCGTAGAACTCGAGCATCGTGAATTCCGGGTTATGCCGGGTGCTGATGCCCTCGTTGCGATAGCAGCGGCCTATCTCGTAGACGCGCTCGAAGCCACCCACGAGGAGCCGCTTCAGGTAGAGCTCCGGGGCGATGCGCAGGAAGAGCTCGAGGTCGAGCGTGTTGTGATGCGTGACGAAGGGACGCGCGGCTGCTCCACCCACCAGCGAATGCAGGGTCGGCGTCTCCACCTCGACGAAGCCGCGCCCGTCCAGGAACTCGCGCAGCGCCTGCACGACGAGCGAGCGTGCCCGGATGACGAGCGCAGCGTCGGGGCTCGCGACGAAGTCGACGTAGCGGTGGCGGTAGCGCGCCTCCACGTCGGTGAGGCCATGCCACTTGTCGGGCAGCGGGCGCATCGCCTTCGTGAGCAGACGAAGGTGCTTCGCCTCGATGCTGAGCTCCCCCTTCTTCGTGACCATCGGGAGCCCGGTGACCTCCACGTGGTCGCCGATGTCGAGGTCGTCGAGCGCGGCGAACCCGTCGCCGAGCGAGTCCTTCTTCGCGAAGATCTGGAGCTCGCCCGTGAAGTCGCGCAGGTTCAGGAAGACGGCCTTGCCGAACCCACGCCGGGCGACCAGCCGCCCGCAGAGGTGCGCGTGCCCGTCCCCCACCAGACGCGCGACGGCCTCGGCGTCGTAGCGAAGCTCCTCCTTCGGTTCGAGCAGTGCCGGAGAGAGCCGCTCCCGCAACTCGTGCACCAGCACCCGGTCGACGGTGCCGACATCGTTCGCGAACGGATTTTCGCCGCGGGCTCGCACCGCGTCCGCCTTCTGGCGGCGCGCCGCGAACAGCGCCTCTTCTCCACTCGAAACGGCCTCTCCATCGGGACCGTCCGTTTTCATTGCGGCTTTCGCTACCGCGATTTCCTGGCGATGTCCACCGGCGGGGCCGCCCTGACCCCGTCAAATCTCGGCGAAATCCTGGGAGCGGTCTATCCGTCCCGCAGATCGATGCCCGGCACGAGCGGCACGAGCAGCGCCTCGTGCCCGCGCGATGGCGGGGCGTCGCCCTCTTCCAGGATTCGCACCAGGAACGTGCCCGAGCCCCGCGACAGCACCTCGACTGCCACGCGAAGCGCCTGCCGGGCCGAGGAACTCGCCGCGGCGACCTCCTCGGCAGGCGGGGCGACCGGGGGCGCCGGCTGTGAGGATGCCCGCGCAGCCGCGAACGGCGGCGGCGTCGGCGCGTCGTGCGGCAACGTCGCGAATGCTGGGGTCGCAGCGACGGCCGGCGTCGCGAACGCCGGAGACGCCGTCACCGGAGGCGGCGTCGCGAACGCCGGAGACGCCGTCACCGGAGGCGGCGTCGCGAACGCTGGCGATGCCGTCACCGGGAGCGGCGCGGCGAATGCCGGCGTCGTGGCGGGGGGCGGCGCAGCGGCGAACGCCGCTGCCACGACGACGGGCGGCGGTGCGGCTTCGAGCGGACGCGTGGGCGAGACCGCCACGCCGACGACGTCCGTCGGGGGCTCCTCTTCTTCCCTCGGCTCCGGATCGATCGGCAGCGGCGGGGGCCGCGACGCAGCCGCGAACGACGAGATCGGCGTCGGCGCCGGCTCGAGCGACCGTATCGGATGCGAGCGGAGGGGCGACGACGAAGGCGAGGAAGACGGAGCCGGCGACGAGGCCGGCGACGAAGGCGCGGGCGGCGACGATCGGGGCATCGGGATGCCCGGAGCCGTGGGCCTGGTGCTCGCCGCTACAGGCTTCGACGCGCGCGCCGCAGGCGGAGCGGAAGGCTGCGCGGGCAAGAGATCCGACAGCTCCGCGGCCGCGCGAGCCAGCGACAGCGCGCGAAGATCGTCGCCCTCGGCTTCCGCCGTCTCGGCGGCACGCCGGAGCCACTTCAGGGCGTCCCTCGAGTCACCGTTACGCCAGAGCGCGTGCGCGGTCTCGAGCGCGAGAACGACGTCGCTCGGATCAGTGGGGCTGGCCGACGGAAGGTCGATATTGGGGTCCATTGCGTGATACCTGAACGCGTCGGCGTCTTTGTCCTCGCCGCCGAGGAGTTCGCGTCCGACAACGCACCTCGTCGCATGGAATGGCGCGGCTTGCAACGACGCGGCGCGCGGGGCCGCACGACTATGCCTGAAATTTTCCAACGAGGCCGAAGCGTTATGGCGACGTCATGCCTTCGCGGGCGCGTTCTTCATCAGATACGCCTCGATGAACGGATCGAGATCCCCGTCGAGAACCGCGTCCACCTGCGCCGTCTCGTACTCCGTCCGGAGGTCCTTCACGAGCTGGTACGGCTGGAGAACGTAGCTGCGGATCTGGTTGCCCCAGGCGATGTCGCCCTTCGCAGCCTCGTAGCGCGCGCGGTCTTCGTCCCGCTTCGCGACCTCGATCTCGTACAGGCGTGCCTTCAGCATCTTCAGCGCCGTCGCGCGGTTCTGGTGCTGGCTTCGCTCGGCGCGGCAGACGATCTGGATGCCGGTTGGCAGATGCTTCATGCGCACGGCCGTCTCCACCTTGTTCACGTTCTGCCCGCCCTTGCCGCCAGCGCGCATGGTCGTCACCTCGAGATCCCCGTCGGCGACCTCGATGTCGATCTCGTTCTCGATGTCGGGCGTGACCTCGACGGCCGCAAACGACGTCTGCCGGCGCGCGTTGCCGTCGAACGGGCTGATCCGCACGAGACGATGCACCCCGACCTCGGCGCGGAGATAGCCGTAGGCGTAGGGCCCGGTCGCGATGAACGACGCGCCGTCGATGCCGGCCTCGTCACCCGCTTGATAGTCGAGCATCTCCGTCTTGTAGCCGTGGCGCTCGCACCACCGCAGGTACATCCGGAGCAGCATCTCACCCCAGTCCTTCGCGTCGGTGCCTCCCGTGCCGGGGTGGATGCTGACGATCGCGGAGGCGTGATCCGCCGGGCCCGAGAGCATCCGCGCGAGCTCGGCGCGCCGGACGCGCTCCTCGAGCGCGATCGACTGGGTGTCGACGTCGTCGAGCAGCGCTTCGTCGCCTTCCTCCGCTGCGAGCTCGAACAGCTCCGCTGCGTCGCCCACTTCCTTCGTGAGCGTCCGCATGGTGTCTATCTTTTCGACGAGGCCGGCGCGCTGCCGCAAGATGGCCTGGGCCTTGTTCTGGTCGTTCCAGAAGCCCGCCTCGCTCGAGATCTGATCTAGCTCGCTGACGTCGCGCTCGAGTTTGGGGACGTCAAAGATGCCCCCTTAGCGCATCAACGCGCCTCTTGAGGTCCGTGAGTCGATTGCGGGTATCGGCGAGCATGTTCCGCTCGCGGATCTACCCCGCGGCGCGAGGTATTTCCAGGAGGACGCGAGAGGGGCGATCTTCCGGGGAGGGCGCCACCGGGGGGACGGGCGCGGCGGGCGACGGGGACGTCGGGGTGGGCTGCCCGGGGTGGGCCGTCCGCGACGGGGCGGCCGCGCAGGCGC
>CAYUAW010000024.1:0-165 GCA_964442485.1 uncultured Polyangiaceae bacterium | reverse complement strand
TCCCGGTTGCCGGGTGGTGGGGCTGGGGGGGGGGGGGGGCCCCCGGGGGGGGGCGGGGGGGGGGGGGCGCGGGGGCGGGGGGGGGGGGCGGCGGGGGGGGGGCCGTCCGCGACGGGGCGGCCGCGCAGGCGCGGCGGGGGAACGGGCCGGAGGGAGGGCGAGAGG
>CAYUAW010000023.1:0-42981 GCA_964442485.1 uncultured Polyangiaceae bacterium | reverse complement strand
GGCGAACTGCTCCCCCCGCCGCCTTCGGCGCGCTCGCTCCGCTCGCGTCGTTCCGTATCTTTGATGCCTCCGACGTCGGGCGTCGATGGCCATCTACTGACTACGGAGCCCGCCTGGCTCGTGCTGGGTAGCTGTGCGGCGGGCCGCGAGGGTCAGCGACTAAGAGCCGGCCTTCTTCTTGCCCTTCGCTCCGGCCGCCTTGGGCTCGTCCTTCAGCGAGACGTCCCAGTCGATGATCTGGTCGCCGCCCGTATAGGGCGGGACGATGACGGCCTTGTAAGCGCGCACGACGCACTCGCCGATGGGCGTGCCGTCGAACGGCGACGGGATTGCCACCTGGCGCACGGTGCCGTCCTCCTGGAAGGTGATGCTCACGCGCGTCTCGCCGCGCGGATGCTCCTTCTTCTCTTCCTCGGCGACGACGCCAGGGCAGCTCTCGGCCGACCGGGTCGCGCGCTTAAGCTCGAGGTCGACCTGCTTGCGATCGAATTCGCGCTTCTTCTCGGCGTCCGTCTCCTCCGAGACGTTCGTGTCGTCCACCCCGCGCGCCTTCTTGTTCTTCTCGTCGGCTTGCTCGATCTGATCCTGCTCGTCCACGAGCTGGTCGGGCGTTTTGACGTCCTGCCCGCCATAGGAAGGTCCACAAGCCGAGAGGAGAGTCGCGAACGCGATGCAGAGGCGCTTCATGGTCGCATCCTATCGCCGCTCGCAGACGCTTTTCCAGTCGGAGCGATCGTTGCTGTCGCGGGTCCCCACCACGAGCGACTAGACGGTAACCTTCCAGCCTGGTCACAGATCGGTGATGTGGTAGTCCTTGATCTTGTAGAGGAGCGCGCGGTGGCTGATCTCGAGGAGCTCCGCGGCCCGCGTCCGGTTCCCCTTCGTCTTCTGCAGGGCCCGCCGGATGAGGATCTCCTCGATGATGCGCGTGGTCTTCTTGACGCTGAGCTCGCCGCTCGCGAGCTGCATCTGTACCGGATCCTGCGCCTCTCGCACGCGCTCGGGTAGATCCGTCACAACGATCTGATCGCCCTCGGCGAGGACCATCGCGCGCTCGATGGTGTTCTCGAGCTCGCGGACGTTCCCTGGCCATCCATACTCGAAGAGCAGGCGGCGGGCTTCCGACTCGATACCCACGATGTTGCTCCGGAGCCGCGTGTTGTTGCGCGTAACGAAGTGCTCGATGAGCAGGGGAATGTCCTCCCGCCGGTCGCGCAGCGGTGGGATGTGGATGGGCAGCACGTTCAGGCGGTAGAAGAGATCCTCGCGGAAGCGCCCTGCCTTCGTCTCGGCGAGGAGATCACGGTGCGTCGCGGCGATGATGCGAGTGTCGACCTTGATGTCCCGCGTCTCGCCCAGGCGGCGGATGAGCTCGTCCTCCAGCACCCGCAGGAGCTTCACCTGCAAGCCGAGGGGCAGCTCGCCGATCTCGTCGAGGAAAAGCGTCCCGGTGCTCGCGTCCTCGAAGAGCCCTCGGCGATCGTTCACGGCGTCGGTGAACGCGCCCTTCTTGTGCCCGAACAGCTCGCTCTCCAGGAGATTTTCGGGGATGGCCCCGCAGTTGACGGCCACGAACGGCCCGCCGCGTCGACTCGAGCGCCGATGAATGGCGCGCGCGACGAGCTCCTTGCCTACGCCGCTCTCGCCCGTCACGAGCACGGTCGTCTTGTAGTCGGCAATCTTGGAGATGGTCCGGAAGATGTCCTGCATCTTCTGGCTCTTCGCGAGGATGTCCTCGTAGCGACTTTCCTTGCGGATCTCCTCGCGCAGCGCCCGGTTCTCGCGGCGCAGCGTCTCGCGCTCCTCGGCCTTCTTCAGCGCGAGGACCACCTCGTCGTTCTTGAACGGCTTCTGGATGTAGTCGTAGGCGCCGGCCTTCATCGCGTCGATGGCCTGGTCGATGTTGCCATAGGCGCTCATGACGATGACCGTCGCGTCGTGCCCCTTCGCTCGCAGCGTCGCCAGCAGATCGAGCCCGCCCATCTTCGGCATCCGCACGTCGGCGAGGACGACGTCCGGTCCGAAGGACTCCACGAGGGGTAGCGCCTCCTCCCCGCTCGCCGCCGCTTCCACTTCGTAGCCGTGGCGGCGCAGGAGCGTGCGCAGGACGAGGCGGATATTTTCCTCGTCGTCGACGATGAGAATCCGGCGCACTGTGCAAAAAATGCTAACTGAAGGACCGCAGAACCGCAACAGATTGCATAGTGCTCTGCCAGCCCTGCTGGGCTACATAACCGGCCGATAACGAAAGGCTTTCTCTCATGCTTTGGGGAATCGACCGGCTCTCGGGGGGTCACCTTGCGAATCTCCGCCGTCGGCTGAGGGGCGCTGACGTCGCGGTTCTTACGCACTCTGCCGCCGTCGACCGCCGCGGCCGCACCCTCCTCTCGGTGCTCGAGGAGCTCGGCATCGAGCCGCGCGTGGTGTTCACACCGGAGCACGGGTTCGATCCCGTCGCCCAGGCGGAGGAGGCCGTGCCGACCGAGCAGGAGTCTTCCGGCCGCTCACGGTTCGTCAGCCTGTACGGCAAGACGCGGGAGTCGCTCGCACCGACGGCGGAGCAGCTCGAGGGCGTGCAGACGCTCGTCATCGACCTCGTCGACGTTGGCAGCCGCTACTACACCTACGTGTGGACGGCCCTGCTCACCGCGCGCGCCGCGGCCGAGGCCGGCGTGCACACCGTCGTGCTCGATCGACCGAACCCGATCTCGGGCGACGTCGGCGTGCTGGAGGGCGCGCCCCAGCGAGAGGGCTTCTCGTCCTTCGTCGGGCTCGAGCCGCTGCCCATCCGTCACTCGATGACGCTCGGCGAGATCCTCGCGCATTTCTTCGAGCGCGACGGGAAGTCGCTTGGACAGGAAGGGGCGCTCTCGGTGGTGACCGTGCTCGGCTGGGAGCGCATGCGCTCGGCGGCCGCTTGGGATCGCCCGTTCGTCCTGCCGTCGCCCAACATGCCCACCGTCGAGACGGCGCTCGTCTACCCCGGCGGTTGCCTGCTCGAAGGGACGAACCTGTCGGAGGGGCGCGGGACGACCGCGCCGTTCCAGATGGTGGGCGCGCCTTTCCTGCGCGGCGAGGAGCTCGCCGACTCGATGCGCGCAGCGGCGCTGCCTGGAGTCCTGGTCCGGCCGGCGTCGTTTCGTCCCACCTTCGAGAAGTTCACCGGCGAGGTCTGCCGCGGGGTGATGCTCCACGTCACCGACGCCGCGACGTTCCGGCCCGTAACGACCTATCTGACGCTCCTTGCGCTCGCGCGCGCGCAGGCGCCGGACGACTTCGCGCTCCGCACGACACCCTACGAATTCGAGGAGACGATCCCGGCGCTCGATCTGCTGACGGGGTCTCCGGCCGCGCGCGAGGCGCTGATTTCCGGCGCGTCGGCGAACGCCCTCATCGATCTCGTGACGCCCGTCCCCGCGGTCTGGGCCGAGATCGTCCGCGACGCGGAGGCGCTGGTCACGCAGGGTATCGCCCGCGCGTGAGCGTCGCTCACGGCGTCCCGTCGAGCCACTCCGCCATTCGCTCCGCCATCATCAGGGTCGGCAGGTGGATGTTGCTCGACGGGATCGTCGGCATCACACTCGCATCGACGACGTGAAGCCCGTCGAGGCCGAAGAACCGCCCGCGTCCGTCGACGGCCGCGTTCTCCCCCGGCGCCGGCCCCATGGGCACCGTTCCGCAGGGGTGATAGCCGGAGTCGCAGAAGAAAGTGACGGCGCGTTCGAGCGCGCGCGGGCCGCCGAGCACGGAGAAGGGGTAGAGGGGGCGCCCCATCCGGGACAGCGCACGCGTGGAGAGGAGCTCGCGACAGCGGGCGAGCGAGTCCGCGGCGAGCTTCCGGTCCTGCGGATGCTCGAACATGCGGGATTCGATGACGGGCAGCGCGCTCGGGCTCGCGTCCGGGTAGCGGATAGAGCCGAAGCCGCGGGGCTTGCCCACCATCGATACCAGTGCGAAGAGCGGGAACCCCTGCAGGATCATGGTGAACGACACGGGCTGCAGGAACATGTCGGCAGAGTTGTCGCAGAGGCCCGACGAGTAGCGGAACACCGTCTGCACGATGGGTTGGCTGCGGTCGACCTTCACTCCGCGCCGCGCAAGCACGAAGACGCCGGTGCCGGGATGGTCGAGCAGGCGACGCCCGACGGCCGGCGCGTCGAGCACAGGAAGACACCCGAGCCGCCGGACCTCGGCGTCGGGGCCGACACCGGAGCGCAGAAGGATCCCCGGCGTGTTGATGGCGCCGGCACAGAGGACGACGTGGCTCGCATCCATGTGCTCGACGCCGTTCGGGCCTTCCAGCTCGAGCCCCGTCGTTCGCTTGTTGCGGAACAGCACGCGGCGCACCAGAGTGCGCGGCACGATACGCAGGTTCGGGCGCGCACGGACGGCGGGTGTCAGGTACGCCTCCGCGGCGCTGATACGGCGGCCGTCGAGCTTGTTCATCGCGTGCGGTCCGAACCCCGTGCGGCCGGGCGCGTTGCTGTCGGCGCACGGTGGGAGTCCGAGCTCCTCGCATGCCTCGAGGAACGCGACCTGAAACGGCGCGAGCTGCTCCGGTCGGTGGCGTCGGATGGGCAGGGGTCCGTGCCTGCCGTGATAGTCGTCGTGAAAATCGAGATCGCGCTCGAGCTTCTTGAAAGCAGGAAGGCACGCGTCGAAGCGCCACTCGGGCAGCCCGAGCGCGGCCCATTCGTCGTAGTCCTCGGGCTGACCCCTGAGCGCGATGCACGTGTTCACCGCGGACGAACCCCCCACGACCTTGCCTCGCGGCAGCGGCGACCACGCCGCCTGCCGGCTCGCCTTGTGACGGTACGACCAGTCGTGCGCGCGCATGGAATTGCGTGTTCCGTCGACGAGGTCATGCGGCAGCTCCGCAGCCACGTAATCCGGCCCTGCCTCGAGCAGTGTGACCTCTCTCGCGCCGCTCTCGCTCAGGCGGTTCGCGAGCACGCAGCCGCTCGAGCCGGCCCCGACGATCACGACGGGATGGGACATCTAGACGAACACCAGGAATTCGCGATGCGTGTCACGCACGCTCGACGTCCTCGATGCGCTTCGGGATGCTCGCCGTCAGGACCTCTGCCCCCGTGGCCGTGACCAGCACGTCGTCCTCGATGCGGATCCCGCGCACGTCGGCGAGCTTCTCGAGCATGGCGAAACTGAGCGAAGACTTCAGATCGCCGAGGGAGTCCGGATCGGCAAGCAACGCGGGAATGCGATAGAACCCGGGCTCGATCGTGACGCACATCCCGGGCTCCAGATCGCGATCGAGCCGCAGGTACCGGTCGCCGCGCGACACGGCGCGACTGCGCCCGGGCGCGTAGCCGGCGCGGTCGCCGAGGTCCTCCATGTCGTGGACGTCGAGGCCGAGCAGATGGCCGACGCCGTGCGGGAAGAACAGGGCCGCCGCGCCCCTCGCGTACAGGTCTTCGGGATCACCGGCGAAGAGCCCCACGTCCACCAGCGCGCGCGTCATCGCGAGGCCGGCGGCGCGATGCACGTCGCGATAGCGAACGCCGGGGCGTACGCTGTCGATGGCGGCGCGCTGCGCCGACAGCACGACCTCGTACAGCGCGCGCTGGGTCGAAGAGAACCGGCCGTTCACCGGCCAGACTCGCGTGACGTCGCCCGCGAACCCTTCCGGCGTCTCGGCGCCGACGTCTGCGAGGAGCAGATCCCCAGGACGTAGCTCGCGATGGTGCTCGGTCGAGTGGAGGACCTCGCCGTGTACGGTAACGATCGACCCATACGCCGTCGTCATGCCGTTCTCGATGATGGCGTGCTCCATCGCAGCGCGCACGGCCGCCTCGCGTCGGCCGGGTAGCGTCGCATCGCGACCTGCTCCGTGTGCGGCGCAGGTCACGGCAGCGGCCTGACGAAGCTGTGCAACCGCCGCGTCGTCGTGACGTAGCCGCAGCTCGATCATCGCGTCCGCGAGCAACGCGTCGCGCCCGGTGACGTCGTCCCCCCCGCCGGCCTCGACATCGCGCCCCACGCGATCCGCGAGCAGGAACGCCGTCTCTGCGTCCTGAGGGGGCAGGAGCGCCACGCCGTCCGGCGCGACGAAATCGTCGAGCGGCCGCACCGCGATCTGAAGCTCGCGCGACAGCTCGGCGAGACCCGGCTTCGCACCGAACCAGAGCGCATCGTCGGGGTGTGGTGGGTCCACGTACAGCGCCGTTCGCTCTGCATCCACGAGCAGAAGCGCACCCTCGAGGCCGCGCCCCACGAGATAGAGAAAATGACTCTCCGCGCGGAACGGGTAAGGATTGTGCGCGAAGTTGCGCGGGCGAGAAAGCCCGGCGGGAAGGAGCTTCGGCCCGGGGAGCAGCGCGTCGAGGCGCTGCCTTCTCAGAGTGAACGCACCGCGCGGGCTTGGTTCTGGCCACATGAAAGACGCGAGAAGTATAGTCTCGTGGTAAACCGAACCACATGGTGATCGCGCGAGGTGCGGGTGGTCGGCCGCGCCGCGAGCGGGGAGCGAGAGAATGAGCCGATTTTGCGTCCGCCTGCCACAGACGGTCGAACAGGCATGAGAGAAGGCCTCCGTCGTTCGCTCGTGCTCCCGGGCGCCGCAGCCGTCGCGCTCCTCCTCGCCGGCTGCGTCCCCGCGGTCGTCGCGGGCAGCGTGTTCGTCGTTGGCGCCACGTCCGCGGTCGTCTTCTCCGGTTGCGACGAGCCGGCGGCGGTGCAGGTGTGGGACCACACGGCGTCTCACCCCGTCTGCGACGCAACGGTCACTGCCGAGTCGGAGAGCGGGAGCGTCACGACGTTCTCACCTTGCTACCAGGCGTACCTCGGCACCGGCACTTGGAAGGTCACCGCCTCGAAGCCCGGCCTGCCCATCGCGACGGGCACCGTGATCGTCTCCGAGGACCGCAAGTGCAGCCGCCCCAGCTTCCACTCTCTCGATCTCACGCTGGGCTCCGACGGCACCATCGTCTCCACGCCTCCCCCACCCTCGCTCGCTCCCGCAACAACTGCCCCACCCACGCCTGCAACCTCCCCCGCTCCCGCAGGCGCTCCCCCTCCCCCGCCCGCAACCCCCCCCGCTCCCCCACCCACGAGCTCGGGCTCTCCCCCTCCGGCCCCCTCCCCGTCGGTACCCTCTGCCGCCTTCCCCTCCGACGCCCCGGTTTCCGCACCGCCCACGCGCTGACAACTCAGCTTGTCGGAACTGCCGCCCCGGCGCTCCGAAGTGAACGCGCAGACGTGGGCTAACGTCGCTGGTGCCGAGGGCTAGTCGATCGCGATTCGTGACCCGAGCAGTAGCCCTCATGCTACTGGGCAGTCGCTGACTCTGCGTGGTGTTGCAGAGCCGGCGCAATGTTCCGCCCTGACGCACTCAGCGTCGCGGAGGTATCCGATGCGACCTCTCCTCGCTCCATTGACTGCCCTCGTCATCGCGGCTGCCGCCGCAGCGCCGTCCGCAAATGCGGCAGGCACCTGGACGAAAGCGCCCTCGAATCCGACGACGGGCGGCCAGGCGTTCGGCCTCTGGTTGATGACCGACGGGACGATCCTGTCGCATGGCAGCGCCCTGAATCACTGGGTGATCCTCACCCCGGACAAGAAGGGAAGCTACGCCAACGGGACGTGGAAATCGGTGGCGAGCAGCGCGTATTCGCGCGGCGGCGCGGTGGAGCACGTGCTCAAGGATGGGCGCTTCCTCGAGGCCGGTGGCGAATACATCTACGTGTATCCGGGCTGCTCGGCGAACTGCGCGCAACCCGGCAACGGCTCTCCGCTGTTCAAGAACACCGAGATCTTCGACCCCGTCGCCAACACCTGGACCGTGCAATCGCCTGCGCTGTACGAGATCGCCGACACCGGAACTGCCACGCTCGCCGACGGCCGCGTCTTCAGCAGCTCGCGCACGAGCGCCTCGTGTCAAATCTTCGACCCTGCGATGAACATGTGGACGCAGGCGGCGTCGATCCCGCTCGGGAACGGCGACGAGAATTCATGGGCGTCGCTGCAGAACGGCGGAGTTCTGGCGGTCGGGTACGACACGGCAGGCGCCGCCATCTACGACCCTGCGACGAACAAGTGGCAAAAGACCGGCCCGGTTCCGAGCGGTTTCAAGACAGGCGACGCCTGCGGTATCTCGCAGATGTTCGACGGCCGCGTGCTCGTCTACGGGCTCGGCACCACGTACATCTACACGCCCGGACCGACGGCCGCGGACCCCGGCACGTGGGTGCTCGGCCCGAAGACGCTCATGGGCTACGAGGCGGAGGACGAGTATTCCGACACGCTGCCGAACGGCAAGGTCTGGGCAGGTCTCGTCGCGAAGACCTACGGCCCCGGGCTCATCCTGCAGGAATTCGACCCCGACACGAACACCGTGAAGTCGGTGGACCCGCCGCCCGACATGGGTAACCCCTACCCGATCGACTATGTGAATCTTCCGAACGGGCAGGTGATGATCACGGCAGCGGTCAACGACTGGATCTACACGCCGGACACCCCGCCGAAGGACGAGTGGCGTCCGACGGTCAACTCCGTCACCTTCGACAGCGGCAGCACCTACACGCTCACCGGGACGCAGATCAGCGGCCTCATCAACGGCGCCGACGAAGGCGACGACATGACGATGGCGGAGAATTACCCGATCGTGTGGCTGACCGACGAAGCGCAGAACGTCTACTACTGTCGCTCGTTCGAGTTCAGCAACATGATGCCGAGCAAGGGGAACGCCCCGGAGACGTGCAAGTTCACGACTCCGGCGGGTCTCCCGGATGGGACGTACAGCCTCTTCGTGTCCGCGGTCGGCGTTCAGTCGAAGGATCCGTACCCGTTCACCGTCGGCGTCGGGGGCATGCCGCGTGGAACGGGCGGCGCGGGCAATGCGTCGGGCGGAAGCGCCGGCGCCTCGGCGTCCGGCGGCTCTACGGCGACCGGAGGCGCCGCGGCGAGCGGCGGCGCGGTGGGCACGGCGAGCGGCGGCACGACCGGCAGCGCCGGCACTGCGACGGGCACCGGCAATGCGTCCACCGTGGGCGCGGGCGGCACCAGCGGCGGCGCCGTCGGAGGCACCCCCACGACACCCGGCGGCTCCTCCCAGGGGGGCAGCGCCGTGAACAGCGCCGCGGGCGGCGCCGGCGCGTCCGCGTCCGAGAGCAGTGGCTGCGGCTGCCGCACGGGCGCGGCTCCGGTCGAGTCCGGTCGGGGTGCTCTCGCGATGCTCGGGCTCGCTCTGTTCGCAGCGCGGCGACGCCGCCTTCGACGAAGCGGCGACTAGTCCTCGACGCATGCACCGGCTGCCGTCGCGCTTCCACTACGCTGCTGTCGTCGCATCGGCGCTCGTCGGCCTGCCACTCTGCGCGGTGGTGCTCTGTGCGTGCGGCTCGGACCGATCCCGAGCGCCGGCGCCCAGGGCCAGCCGGTACGCGCTCACGGTGACGCACGTCGATAAGACGTTCAACACCAGGGACCACTTCATCGCGTCGGTGGAGATGCAGCTTTCGGGCGAGCCCTTCGCGGAGGCGATGGGGCGCGACCTCGGCGGCTACAACCGGGACTACGCCTGCCAGGAGGCCGTCTGCTCACCGGACACATACTTCGATCCGACGCTGCCCCCGCTCGATGGCGGGGCTCCCGCGGGCGTCATCGATGTGGCGGGCTTCTCCTCGGGTGTCGAGTCGTACGAGTACTCGAAGCAGCCGATGAACAACATCGCCCTCGAGTCCGGCGCTGGCACGTCGCTCCTGTTCGGGCCCGTGCTCAATCCCGACGGAGTCACGGGGGCGGACGCGCTGAAGCTCGCCCAGGACTTTCTCGCGCAGCTCGCGACGGCGTCCAATGGGTCCCGCTTCACTCGAGGACTCGACGAAGCCCCCCTCGGGTGGCCCGGCTTCTGGCCGACACTACAGCCTTTCTCCTCGTGGGATCCCGCCATCCGTCCAACCAACGAGACAGGTTGCTCGCTCAGCTCCGACGACAACCCGGGCTCGGTCAATTCGTTCATCAGCGACGACTACGAGTGCGACTACGAAACCCTGCACCTCATCGACCGGACGGCGCAGGTCTCGATGACGATCGATCCGGGCTCCTCCGGGTGGACGGACTGGAAGCAGGCCCTGTGGACGCTGAACTATCTGCAAGTGATGCACGACGTCCACGAGAGCGCGGTGGACATGGTCCCGGAGGATCAGCTCGACAGCGTGGGAAAGCCGGGCAACACCGTCAGCGCCGGACTGAAGCCCGGCGCGTACCTCGGCTCGAGCGACATCGAAGGGTTCCAGGCCGGCACGTTCCTGCAGATCCTCGACAATCAGGCGGCTCAATGGCTGTCGTCGCTGTCCACCACGGACGGCAAGTCGCTCGGCGGCTTCGACTCGGTCGGCGACGCGCTCGCGTACGGCGACGCGAGCGCGCTCCGCTGGTTCCCGGGCGCAATCCGCGTGTCGGAGGTCCCGGACGACAGCGGGTTTCCGAGGCCCGCCGGCTACTCCATCGCAGAGTCCACGAGCCACTTGCTCGATCTGGCCGGCCTGCTCGGGGCGTACGCCAGTGCGTATGCGCTCACGGATCGAGCGAACGCCGAGGTCGGCGGCAGCCAGCCCGCACGCGCGTACTTCGACGGCGATCCGTTCCCCGTGCAGGCTCAGACGCCGGGCGGCGCGTCGACGCTGCACGACAGAGCGCTCGCAATGATGCGGGTGGTCGTCGTGAACATCGCGCGCCTTCACACGGACGGGAAGTCCGGCCTCTTCGCCGACGACGCCTCCGTGAAATCGGGCAAGGTGTCGCGCGGGAGCACGCTCTCGAGCGATGTTGCCGCGTACACGCTGCTCGCCCTCCGCACCGCGCGCCGCTCGCTCGACTCGGCGCTGACGCTCTACGGGAACACCAAGCCCGACACCCGCGGCGTCCCGACGCCGCTCGACGCGCTCGCCCTCGCGGAGGGCACCTCCTACGGTCAACGTCTCGATGGCTTGATCGACGCGCTCTCGACGCTATTTCTCGACCGGCTGACGGAGACGGACGGGACCGCGTTCGCGGGCTGGGACAGCGGCCATTCGCGGCCGCTCGATGACGGGACGAGCCTCGATGCGCACACCGCAGCCATTCGCGGCTTGCTGACAGCGTACCTCGCCACGGGCGCGCCAAGGTTCAGGGATCGCGCGGGGCGTGTCTTCGCGCGCCTGGAGTCGACCTTCTACGACGCGCGGGCGCGCGTGTATCGGGCGACGGCAGGTGACCAGTCGAATACCGTCACGTTCACGACTCGTCGCTTCGGGCTCTTGCAGGCGGCCTTGCGCGACACCTTCGAGCTCATCGCGGTGTTGCCGGGCAACGAGAGCATGCGCACGCTCGTCGCGGAGCGCGTCGGTCGCTTGAACAAGCTCGTGCTCAACGGCTGGGACGATCGCAACGGCGACCAGCGCATCCAGTGGCCTGAGGAGTGCGCGCATCTCGGCACCGGGCCAGATGGAAAGCCGCTCGGGCTCGGGGCACTGCAGATGGCGGAACGCACGCTCACCGGCGAGTCGGGCTCCCTCTCCACGGGGCTCGGCAGCGATCCGCGCATCATCACGACGGATCGCGAACACGACTGCGTGCCGGAGATCTCGGCGGTGGGTCTGCCATCGGCGCTGGCGGATTCGGTGACGTTCCAGCTGACGCCGCTCGCGGACGCCGACGGGGGCCCGGGCGACGGGAGCACGCGATGACCGCGCGCCGTGGATCGACCGTGGCGCTCTGTGCCGTTCTATCGGCATGCGGCCCGGACGCGGCCAGGAGCGCGCCGGCGCACCCCGTGCAGCAGGCACACTCCGCGTCGATGGCGATCTCGCCGGATGGATCGCGGCTGTTCGTCGCGCACCCCGACGCCGACAGCGTGACCGTCCTCGACCTCTCGACGCGGCACATCGCCCATGAGACGCTTCTCGCACCGAGGAGGCCCGCACGTGACGAGAACGGGCGCTACTCACCCGCCGTCATGCCGCGCGCCCTCGCGTTGAGCTCCACCGGTGCGCGACTCTACGTCACGGGACAGGCGTCGGGTCGACTCTATGCGCTCGACGCGGCCTCCGCGAAGGTCGAGCACGACGCCTTCGTCTGCTCGGAACCGATCGGGGTACTGGTGAGCGCAGACGACTCCACGCTGTTCGTCGCGTGCTCCGCCGACGACGAGCTCGTCGAGCTGTCCGCGACGGATCTCGCCGTCGTCGCGCGCGTTCCCTCTCTGCGCAAGCCCTGGGCGCTCGCGTGGGCCGCAAACGGGGAGACCCTGCTCGCGACGCACCTGCTCGGGCCGGGGCTCAGTCGCTTCACGACTCGCGCGTTCGCTCCCGTGGACGCGTGGGCCATGAGCGACGGCCCGACGCGGCCGAACCCCGGCGCCCCGGACGATGGCGACGATCCAACGGAGCCTCACGGCGTCGTCCGCGGCATCTACGACGCTGCCGTACGGCCTGGATCGAGCGAGCTCTGGGTCGCTCACCTCATGCTGGGCATCGACACCGCGCAGCCGAAGCTCGACTTCCAGGAGACCGCGTTCCCCTCGCTGTCGCTCCTCGACGGCTCGGGCAACCCGGTCGAGCGCCTGACGGTTCAGGTGAACCCAGGCGACGGCGGAGCATTCGGGGACGTCGTGTCGGGGCCGCATGCCATCACGTTCTCCGACGATGGCAGGCTCGCCTTCGTGGCGGATTCGGACAGCGAAGACGTCCTCGTCGTGGACGCCGAGCGGCGCGTCGAGGTCACCGTCGTCCGTCCGTTGCCGGGTCACATGCCGGAGAGCGTCGTCTGGGCGAAGGGCAAGCTGTACGTGCAGGAGCGCAACACGGAAGACGTCGCCGTGTTCCGGGTCGACGACACCGACACGGGCGTCTCGATCGCGGCAGACGGCGCGCCGCTGCGAAGCCTGGGCGAGGATCCGATGCCGGCCGAGCTTCGCCTGGGGCAAAAGCTCTTCTATTCCGCAAACAGCGATGACGTTCCACTGACCCAGAATCACTGGGTCGCGTGTGCGAGCTGCCACCTGGAAGGGCGCAGCGACGCCGTGACGTGGCTGTTCGCCCAGGGGCCGCGGGACACGCCGACCAACGCGGGCGGCCTGCTGGACACGGGTTTTCTCTTCCGCACCGCCGACCGTACGAAGGTGGAGGACTACTGGCAGACCATCGACGTCGAACAAGGCGGGCACTTCGACGCGGCCGCGCCGTCGCAGAAGCCGCTCCTCACGGCGCTCGCCGCCTACGTGAACCAGGGAATCCCGGCTCCCGCCGCTCCGTCGACCGACGCCGCGCACGAGGTGCGAGGCGAGGCGCTCGCTGCTCTCCGCACGCGGGGAGAAGCCGTCTTCGAGAGCACCGGCTGCGGAAGCTGCCACAGCGGCCCAGCGAAGACGGATTCGGGCGCCGGCAATCCGTCGCTCGATCTCGGAGGCCCCGCCGTCTCGTCGATGACCGCGGGCGGCGTCCTAGTGCACGACGTCGGCACGTGCGTGACGAGCGGCACCGTGGTCGACGTCACGCACCAGGACATCGAAGGGCATCCACGGGACGCCTGCGCGTTCGACACGCCCCAGCTACGCGGGCTCGCGGATTCCGCGCCGTATCTTCACGACGGCAGCGCCGCGACGCTCGCGGAGGTCGTCCCGATCATGCTGAAGGCGAGCGTGGCACCCGGCGAATCCGCGCCGGCTCTCTCTGACGACGACCGCTCGGCGCTCATCGAATACCTGCGCGGCCTCTGAGGCGAGACCGCGCGCTACTTGTCGGAGGCGCTCCCGCGGCTCGCATCGCCCGGGGGAGCGAACGACGCGCTGGCGGGTAGCACGCTCTCCTTGATCTGGATGTCCGGCGCCGAGGTGGCGCTGTCGGCGTTCGCGCTCGCCCCCTCCAGGCTCGACGGGGCGCTCGGCGGGCGCGGCGGCGGCGCGGCAACGGGACTCGACGCGCTCTCCCGCGCCACCTGCGAGGGAACGCCGAACTCCTCCGCCTGCTGCGCCTGCCACTGATACTTGATGCGGTGGTGATGCATGTTCACGAGCGTCTCGGTCATGCGGGTGACCAGCGTCCGGAGGTCCTCCACCGTGAGCCCGGACTCGTCGAGCTGACCGCTCTTCAGCTTCGTGAAGATGACGCGCTGGATCATCACCTCGAACTTCTCTCGTTCGGGGGGGTCGATCGTGCGCGACGCGGCCTCGATGGAATCGACCAGCATCAGGATGGCCGTCTCCTTCGTCTGGGGCTTCATGCCCGGGTACCGGAAGTGCGATTCGCGGAGGTGCTTCGGGTTGCCCTGCTCCAGGCACTTGTTCCAGAAGTACTCGACGACCTGCGTCCCGTGGTGGGTGTAGCAAAACTCCACGACAGGCTCGGGCACGCCGCCGTCACGCAGGATCTTCGCCCCCATCACGACGTGGGCCATGATCGCATCGGCGCTCACGTCGGGCTCGAGAGCCTCGTGGGGGGAACGTTCACCCGGCGCGAGGTTCTCCACGAAGTACTTGGCCTGCGTCGTCTTCCCGAGGTCGTGATAGTAGGCGCCGACCCGCGTGAGCAGCGCGTCCGCGCCGATGGCGCTCGCGGCTCCTTCCGCGAGGTTTGCCATGGCACGCGAGTGCTCCCACGAGCCGGGCGCTTCGCGGGCCATCTTCTTCAGCAGCGGTTGCTCGAGGTCCGTCAGATCGAGGAGCCGCTCGCGGGAGACGTGCCCCAGGATCCTCTGGACGGACCCCCGGAAGAGCGCGGCCACGAGCCCCGCGACGACGCCTCCACCGATGGACGCGAAGAGCCGCGAATCCATCAGCCCCGCTCCGTCCTCGATCAGGTCGAATTTGCCCTCGATGACGGTCGTCACGGCCACGATCACGGCGGCGACGCTCACGCCGGACAGGACACCGGCACCCACGAGCTGCCCGGCGCGCTTCCGGTCGAGCAGGATCAGGGTTGCCGCGAGGCCCTGCGCCATCATGGCCATCAAGAGGAGCAGATCGAACCGCAGGAACGACGCGACGATGAACGCGAGAACGACGGAGACGACGAACCCCGTGCGCCTATCGAACGCCGTGGATACCCAGAGCGGAACCGTCGCGGCGGGGATCCAGTATTCGGGGAGTGCCGTGAACAGCAGCAGCAGCTTGGCGACGACGGCAAGGAGACCGATCGATAGAAGGACGCCGACCTGCGAGCGCATCAGCCGGAGGCGCGACTGCCCGAATTTCCTCAGGTACGCCGTCAGGGCCATCATCAACGTGAAGAAAATGACGAGGACGCCGCCGAGGCGCTCGGACGTCGGCGGCCTGCGAACCCATTCATAAAGATACGCCGCGCGGTGATCCTCGCGCGACCGGAGCAGAATGGAGCCCGGCGGCACGACGACGCGGAAATTCTCGAAGCGAATCTCGGCGCGACCGCTCGACCAGTCCCGCACCAGGCGCGGGCCGTAGGGGATGCGTAGCGCCGTATGCACCCGCTCGTCGTAGGCCGGAGTCCAGCTCGAGACGAACAGGTCCCCCGAGTGGATCGTCGTCAGGACGATCGCCGCGACGAGACTCAACACGAGGCCCGCGATCGGCCCAGCTCTCACTCGGGTGCGAAGCATGCTCCTCGATAGAAAGCGCCCCGCCGGCGCGGAGGCTCTCACCGTAGCGCGCCCCTCGGGTGGCACGCAACGCCGCGCGTCAGTTCGAGGGGCGAATCTGATCAAAGAGCGAGAGATCCTTTGCTTGTGGGCGCGGGTCTTGCTAGCGCTAGTTATGAGTCTGCCCTCGATCGAAGCTGCCTCGGGGCGTGGCACCAGCGAGCGGTTCTTACGCGTCGCCCGGCTGCCCCGAAGCTGTCAGAGCGAGGGTCCTTGAGGAGCGGTCGTGGCGGAGCTCTGCGCAATCATCGAGTCGGCAGTACGAGCACACGGCGCTGCGCTGATGGGCGTGGTGAATGTCACGCCCGACTCCTTCTTCGACGGTGGACGCTTCGTCGATGACGGCGCCGCGCGGTCGCGGGTCGACGCGCTGCTCGACGCCGGCGCCACCGTCATAGATGTGGGCGGCGAGTCGAGCCGGCCCGGCGCCCCGACCATCCCGGCCGAGGAACAGATCCGCAGGGTCGGCCCCGCCATCGAGCACGCCGTCGGGCGCGGGGCCCTGGTGTCGATCGATACGACGAGCCCCGAGGTCGCCGACTTCGCGCTGAGCCGCGGCGCCCGCATCGTCAACGACGTCTCCTGCCTTTCGGACATCGACCTGGCGCGGGTAACCTCTCGACACGGCGCGGCCATCGTGGTGACTCACGCACGCGGTCCAATGGCCAAGATGGCCGGATTCTCTCGATGGCCCGAGAGCGATTACGGCGACGTGATCGCGGACGTCAGAGCGGAGTGGAGCGCCGCCAGGGAGCGCGCCGTGGCGGCCGGCGTCCGCCGGGAGAACGTCTTCTGCGATCCCGGGCTCGGCTTCTCGAAGAGCGCGCGTCATAGTCTCGAGCTGCTCGGTCGGCTCGGCGAGCTCCGCGCGACGGGCGCGATCCTCGTCGTGGGCCCCGGACGAAAATCGTTCATTTCCTCGGTGGACCCTTCGCCACCCGGGGAGCGGCTCGGGGGGACGATCGCGGCGTGCGTTCTCGCGGTCCAGCGCGGCGCGCAGGTCCTTCGCGTGCACGACGTGCGCGAGGTGCGCCAGGCGCTCGCGGTGGTCCGCTCCGCGAGTCCATCCGGGAGCACGGAGGTCGCCCGTGCTCTCTAGCATCCACGAGTACTTCGTCGGCCACTCGGCTGTCGATCTCCTGCGAGAGGTCGTGGACGTCGCCATCGTCTATTACCTGATCTACCGCGTGCTCCTGGTGCTCCGCGGGACGCGCGCGGTGCAGATCGGCATCGGGCTCCTCCTCGTGTTCGTGCTGCACGCCGCGTCGTACCAGCTGCACCTCGTCACGCTGCTGAACATCCTGAGCACGCTGATCCCACCGGGAGCCGTCATCCTCATCCTGGTGGTCGTCTTCCAGAACGACATCCGGCGCGGGCTGATGCGCATCGGCAGCCAGAAGTGGCTCGGCATGGCGCGCGCGAGAGAGTCGCAGGCCATCGACGAGGTCGTGGAGGCCTCGACGGAGCTCGCGCGTCATCGCATCGGTGCCATCATCGCGTTCGAGCAGGACGCGAACCTCGACGAGTTCGTCGGCGTAAACAAGGGGCACGATCTCGACGCGGCCGTATCGAGCGAGCTACTCGTCTCGGTGTTCGTGCCGGAGGGTGTCAACAAGCTGCACGACGGCGCGGTCATCATCCGGAACCTGCGCATCGCGAAGGCTGGCGTGTTCTTCCCCATGCCCGAGAGCCGCGTGCTCGATCCGAGCTTCGGCTCCCGCCACCGTGCCGCGCTCGGCATCACGGAGGAGACGGACGCGGTCGTGGTCGTCGTCAGCGAGGAGCGCGGCACGATCAGCTTCTGCTTCAACGGCAACATCGTCAGCAACCTCGACGGCCCCGGGCTGCGCCGCGCGCTCGAAGGAGTGTTCTCGCCGAGGCGACGTCGGGCGAAGAGCGCGCCAAAGCGTGAGCCCGTCTCGCAGCGGCTCGGCAGCGAGCCGCCGCCGCCGTCGCTCGTGGTGCGCGCCACGGAGACGGCCCGATCGCGTGCGGAGGGGTCGCGCGCCGCGGACGAGGACAAGACGCTCGTTTCGGTGCCCCCCGAGGGTGAATCGCCGACGACGCGCATCCGCAACACCGAGCCGGAGCTCGAGCCACCGCCACCGAGCCAGCCGCCACCTGCTCCCCTCAGAAGGAAGCACGAGAAGGTCGAGCCGTCGGAGAAGGGCGACGGAGACGCGAGCCGTCCAACGCTCACGTCCGGTCAGCGCGTGCAGCGGCTCACGACGCCGATGCGATCCCCCTCGGCGACGCTGGGCGGACGCACGCCGACGCCGGAAGGCTACGGTCCGCCCGGGTCCGACGACGGCCGCGGCTCGGATTCGAACGACGGGGGCTCGTCATGAACGCGCTCACACGCCTGTTCGTCACGCTCAGCCGCTGGACGCGCGAGGCACTGACCCAGAACATCGGGTTGAAGGCCATCTCGCTCGTGGCCGCTCTCAGCCTGGCGGCGTACACGCGCGGCCAGCTCGATCGCACTCAGCGTACCGTCCCGGTCGGCGTCGTGCTGCGCCTTCCGCCCGACCGCAAGCACCGCGAGCTCATGACGCCCATGCCGGCGAACGTCGACGTCACGGTCGTCGGCACCACGCGGGCGATCGATCGGCTCATCCAGACGGGCATCCCCCCGGCCGAGCTCGATCTACGCGACGGCACGTCCGACGGCATCACCTTCGACAAGGGCATGTTCTCGCTACCGCCGGACGTGGAATTGCGCTTCGTCGATCCGCCGAGCATCAACCTGGAGTGGCAGGAAGTCGTCACCCGTACCGTGCCGATCCAGGCGTCGCGCGCCGGACAGCCGGCGAAGGGCTACGAGGTGAAGGGCACCCTGGAGGTCGAGCCGAAAGAGGTCGACATGAAGGGGCCGGCGAGCCTGGTGGAGGTGCTTCAATTCGCGCGCCTCGCGCCGTTCGACGTGACGGGGCTCACGGAGGGCATCTACCGACGACGCCTCGCCATCGACGATCCGCCGGCGCGCGTCCGGGTGCTCGGGTCGAAGAGCGCAACCGTCACCGTGGTCGTCGCGCGCCGCCAGACCGAGGTGAAGTTCGATCACCGCACCGTGGAGGTCGTCGGCCTGCCGCATGCGCACGCCATTCCGGCGCTCGTCGACGTGACGGTGAGCGGGCCGCCGGAAGTGGTCGCGAGCCTCCGCGCCGATCAGGTCGTGCCGCGCGCGGATCTCGCCGGGGCCGGCATCGACCTGAAGACCGACACGCACGGCTCGACGACCCTGAAGATCCGCGTCGAGCTCGCCAACGCGGACGCCGAGTGCCAGCCGCCGACCGTCACGGTGCGCTGGTAGGCCCGCGATGGCGTGCCGAGCTACGCCGCGCCGCGCTCCTCGGCGAGCGCCAGCGCCCTGAGCTGGCGGTCTTCCGCGGCGCGGGACAGCGCGCTGGCCGCGACCACGGCGACGATGGCGACGAGCCAGCCGCCGAGCACGTCGAGCACCCAGTGGTGGTCCAGGTACATGGCGGCGCTCGCCATCCAGAGAGCGTAGAAGATGTGCAGCGGGCGTGTCTTCCACCCCGAATGCCTCCACGCCGTGAGGAGTCCGAGCATGGGGTAGGCGCAATGCATGGACGGCATGGCGCCGAACACGGAGGAGGCGCGCGAGTAGAAGGAGTGAAAATACGTCATCCCGAGCGCCGCGTCGGCGCGAGCGAGCGCGGCGCCCTCGCTCGGAACGGCGGAGAGATCGATGGCGCAGCCGTGCGTGCGAATGTACCAGGGCGGCGCGGCGGGAACGAGTAGCCACATCGCGTATGACATGACGTTGGCGATGGCGAAGGCCCAGAGAAACCGACGCATCCGCGGCCGGTCCACCACGTACAGGTAGGAGGCGTAGATGAGCGCGAAATAGGCGAACACTCCGTAGGGGACGGCGAAGAAGAGGTCTGCTCCCAGGCGGTGATGCGCGACGAACCAGTCCTGGATGGTGACGCCCGGCGCGACGGAGAAGAAACGGAGCTCTGCCGCTCGCAGCCCGCAGCCGAGGACGGAGTCGGCGTGCAGCCACGCGGCGCGCGCGTAGCGGACCGTGTCGTAGCTGACGATGACGAACAGCCACGGAAACACGTCACGCAGGAACCGTGCCCCGCGCGCCCCTGCATAGCCGAGGATGGGGACGATGACCGCGAGGATCCAGTGCTCCGGACGGAGCTGCCCACCGAGCACGATGAGCGCAGCGACGTACGCCGTCGTGAAGAACGGCAGGAAGGCGAGTGACCCCCACTCCCGGCGCGCGTCACCGACGACGCGACGTACCCGTTGCGCGAACACGGTCACCTCGCGGCCTTGACGCGGCCGTCGGTGGCGATGGGGCGTGCCGCCGTCGGACTCGAGCGCGGACGCTCTCGCAGGGGGCGAGCTACGGCCCCGGTGGCCGCTGCCATGCTCGGCGCGAAGCCGAACGACGTCGGGGTCACCGGATTCCACGCGGTGTCCCTCGAGTCGCGCTCGCCGGGCGGGAAGGCGAACTCGTTCAGCAGAGGGAAGCTCCACGTCACGAACACCAGCGCACGCGTGATCACCCAGCCGACGCGATAGTCCGTGTCGGGCACCAGCAGCGCGAGCGCCACGCCGCCCGCGTTGAGCAGCGCGGTCGTTCCGGAGACGAAGACGTAGCGGGCTGCCTGCGTCATCACCGGGCCGCGGGTCGCGTCGAACGCCCAGTTCCGCGACAGCACGAAGGCGATGATGCCGCCGAAGATGCAGCCGACCACCGTCGCGAGCGGCGGCGACATCGTGTGAAACGACACCAGGCTGTGCGTGCAGAGGTAGTCGCTACCGGTGGCGACGGAGCTCACGAGGATGGCGCGCGGCGAGCGCCGGAACGCGCGGACACCGCCCGCCGCGAGGCCCCCGAGCGCGCCGAGCAGATGGCTCATGCGCTGCAGCGCCGTCGCGTGCGCCGTCACGGCGAGCAGACAGAGGACCGCGATGGTCAGGTGGTAGCTCGGGCGCGCCTGGTCGGCGAAGAAGAGCGCCTGCACAACCGGGGCGAACGCCACTCCGACGCCGAGCGCGACGATGCGCTCCGGGCGCTGCATCACACCGACGTCCTTCATCACCACGCCGATCGCCTCTCCGCGGGCGCGAACGTACGGAACGAGCACGGACCCGGTAAGCGAGAGCAGCGCGACGGCGAGCACCCACGAGCCCCGGTAGTACCAGGAGAGCCCGACGAGGAACGCACACTCGCAGTAGCGATCGACGACGGAGTCGAGCACCGCGCCGCTGCGCGTCGCCCTCCCCGTCTCCCGCGCGACCCGGCCGTCCAGGAAGTCGAGCGCGCCGGCCGCGAGGAAGAGCCACCCCCCGAGTGCAAATCGACCCACCGAGACACCAACGCCCGCGGCCGCCGCGAGACCGAAGGCCAGCGTCGTGAGAGCGTTCGGCGGCACTTTCGCGATCGCGAGGCCCCGCCACAGTGGCCGCATCGTCCAGGCAAAGAAATGACGCACGCGGGCCGTCGTCAAGCCACCGAGCCCACGGTTGTCCATCTCCGCATCGTGAAAGCGCCCACTGACAGCATTCCGCACGGTGTACGCGACCAGGGCCGCTGACACCGCTGCAACACCGATCAACGCAGGTAGCAGGGCCGCCCACGATTCGTTCGACGCTGCCGAAAAACCTACCGCACTCGCTAATGCAACATTCATGGAGCCACTCGACTCGGTATGAAAGCAAGCGCTGATCCAGCGCCCACGATTCACCTAAGCCAGGCGGCCGAATCGTCAACGTGGGCCGCCGGCACCACAGCTGGGCGGCGGCGACCGATAAAAAGCAACACTGCAGGCAAGGCAACGAGCGCTGCGAGCAGGTCCGTTACCTCACCGACTGCACCCGCGAGCCCGAAGCTACGCACTGCTCCGTTTATGGACAGGGTGAGCGAGGCATACCCGAGCAGCGTCGTTAGCGAACAGAGGACGAGCGCGCCGCCGGTTTCGACGAGTGCGCGCGGCAGGCCGCGCGGCCCGTCCTGCTCATAGCGCTTCATCAAGTTGACGGCGTAGTCGGCGCCGACGCCCACAGTTATGGGGAGAGCGACGAAGTTCAGAAAATTGATGCGCGCGTGCGTCAGATACAGAAAAGATACGAGCCAACCGACACCGAGAACGACGCTGCCGATTGCGAAAACGCCTGCGCGCCTTCCCCGAAACGCGAGCAACACAATCGTGATCGTTCCAATGACGGCGAAAAGCATGGCATGCGGGGCATCGTCGCGAACGTTCGCAAGCATGTCTGCGAAGATCACCGGGTCGCCAGTACCGCGGAGCACGTCGCCGTTCGGGAGCCGCACCTCGCGGAAGCTGTCCGCCCAGCGCATCAAATAGTGCACGTCGTCCAGGCTCTCGCCCTCGGTCGGAACGAGGTAGACGAGGCGCCCGCGCGCGCCGTCGGCTTCCTCGAAGGGCCACGCCACGTCTCGAGGCAGATCCGCGATCGTGAGGGGTCGCAGATCACCCGGGAGCTCCTTCGAGAGGTCCGCCCAGTCCGCTTCCGACACCACGCCGAGCCGCCTGGCCCGGCGCGCGCGATCGAGGACCTCCGAGAGCAGCGTGATCTTCTCGTCCTGGTCCTTCGGAAGCAGATCGAACACGCTCACGACTCGCTCGAAAGGCTTCTGTGCCGCCGGCGCGGCGTCTCGCCGTGCGACGAGCGCGGCCTCGAGTGGAGCAACCTGATCCAGGCGATCGACGACCATCGCCCGCCCTTCGCGGGTGAGCCTGCCCACGAGCGGGTACACGCGGTGCGCGAGCTTGCGCGCCGAGCCCTTGTTCGGCGCGTCGTTGCGCACCGCCTTCATGTCGTATTCGAGCGGATCGGAGGAGAAGAACCGGAACGAGAAACCCAGCGCGGCGATGAACGAGAGCCCCGCGATCGCCGTGACCCAGCGCGGGTGCCAAGACGCCATCGCGGCGAAGGGCCGGCCGTAGACGCCGCGGAGCCGGTTCTGCCACGAAGCCGCGTCGGTCGGGAGCGGAGTGACCCGCTCCACGAGGACCAGCAGCGCGGGCAGGAGGGTGTAGCTCGCGATCCAGCAGAGGACCATGCCGACACCGCCGATGACGCCGAAGTGACGGAACCCGCGAAAATCCGTGATGGCGAGGGAGCCGTAGGCGACGCTTGCACAGAGCGCGACGGCGAGCGTCCCCTCCGCGGTGGTGCTCATGGCGAACCGCACGGCATCCTTCGCCGATTGCTTGTCGCCGACGCGCGCCTCCAGGTAGCGCGCCATGAGCAGAATGCCGAAGTTGATGCCGTTTCCGGCGATGATGCTGACGAGGAAGCCCGTCGCCGAATTCAGGTAGCCGATGGCCGCGTACGCGAAGGCGAAGGACCAGAGACAGCCCGTGGCGATCGTCGCGATCATCGCGAAGAGCACGCGCACCCGGAAGAAGAACAGGAAGACGACGGCGAGGATCAAGAGCACGCCAGTCGTGCCGACGTGCGCGAGATCGCTCGTGACGGCCCGGTGCTCCTCGGCACTGGTGACGAGGCTCCCGGTGAAATGGATGGAAAGAGTCGGATCCCAGCTCGCCGGGTTCACCTCCCCGGCGAGCGTCTGGATGCGTTTCTCCAGGTCGAACGCCCGCGGGTCGCCCGACTCGAAGGGCGTGCGGACCACGATGGCACCGAGCTTGCCGGCTTCCCCGATGTAGTAGCCGTTGCCGAGCGTCTTCTCGGCCGCCTCCGCCTTGCCGCGGAAGCGCTCTTGAATGGCGCTGCCGCTGATGGGCGGCGGCACGTCGTCCGAGATGCCGAGATCCATCCCCGAACGCTTGCCAACCTCGTAGTCGTAGCGAGCGAGCACGTCGTCGTGAAGCGCGCGCAGGTCCTTCACGTCGGCGTAGAGCGCACGATGTTTGTCGATGAAGCGACGCGCGTCACGACTTCCCTCGTCGACGCCCGCCACGAACCGCGGCCCGAGGCCCCGGATCTTCGGCGACAGCGCGTCGATGAAGCGGCGTAGCGACGCGTCGTCCCTGCCCTCGATCGCGACGATCAGCGTCGAGACGCCGGCGAGACGCGGCGCGATACGCCGGAGTTCCACGACGCTCGGTCGCGACTCCGGCAAGAGCTCGCTGAAGCTCGACCGGATCTGGAGGCGCGATGCGTAAAACCCCGCTGGCAGCAGCGTCGACAGCACGACGAGCGCAACCAGGACGGGGTGCCGCAAGGGAAGCTCGGCGAAAAAGCCGATGATCCTCCGGGTTCGCTCACCGCGCGCCGGCCGCCCTGACCCGGCGCGGTGCTCGGGACGCTCTGTTTCCACGTCGAAATTCCTGAAAGCTCGCGCTCCAGACGAGGTAGGACCATCCCCGCGCCGGCGCAAGGACCAGCGGCCTACGGCCCAGAACGGCCCTGGCGGATCAACGGGCGTCGCCGGGCGTGGCCTTCGCCGTCGCTGGGGGCGGGGCAATCACGTCCGGTTCGGGGGGTGGTGGCCTCGAGGGCTTCGCGAAATCGATGACGAGGATCGCCGAGCCATCGGCGTTCTTGATCATCTTGTGCAACGGCTTCACGACCTCTCGCGTCTCGACGACGAGCCGGGCCGCATCGGCGACGAGAGGCGCGACCACCTTCGTCTTCGCGCGCTTCCTGCCACGGCCCTTGCCCTTCACCGTCGAGTGATCTTCGAGAACGAGCCGCGCGCTCACCACCTGCGCGCCGAAGTGACTCGTGATCAGCGGGTTCTTGTTGTTCCTGATCGGGATCCGGGTGCCGACCAGCACGTATTCCAGATGCGTGCCGGAAAGCGTCGGCTCGACCGCCACGGGGTGAGAGAGCTTCACGTACAGGCGCGAGGAACCGTCCGGGTGCTCGTCGAAGCCCGTGAAGGTGATCGCAGCAGTGCCGTCCGCGTCGTCTCTGGAAGGAGGCGCTGCCGACGCTACCGCGCAGGTCAGCATGCAGGCGACGACGCTCCGGGCGATGAACCGCAGCACACCAGGATCTTGACCGCTCCTCTCGGCGAGGAAAAGTTCAAAGCAGCACATTGGTGAGAATTCGCGCGGCGTCGCCGCTTCGCGAACGCGCTTAACGAAGCACCGTCAGTGTGAGGCGGCTCCTGAGCCCGTCGTAAAAGCTCGCAAGAGCGGCTTCGAGGCGGGTGCCCACGTACCACCGCCGCAAGGCGGGCTCCGTCTCGGCGAAGGGCTTGCCGGCGAACGGCGTCCGCTGAGTCAGCAGCACCTGGCGGAGCTCGGCCTCGCTGGGAGCGAGCATCGGCGCGACCATTCGATCCAGGTAGAGGCTCGCAATGGCCTGCCGCCGGAGGAGACGCCCGAGCTCCCAGTCGCCGATGCCTTCTGCCGCCGCGGCCTCACGAAGAGGAACCAGCCCTCCGACGCGTTCGACGAGCGCGAGACGCGCCTGGTCGACGCGGGTCCGGATCTCCGCCTCCGCGGGACGCGGATGGATCTCGAGGCTCTCCAGGACCGTCTCGGCGATGTGTCGATCGAGCGCCGCGCGGAGATGGCGCGTGCGAAAGGGAGGATCGCCCTCGTGCACCTCGCCCTCCGTCAGCGCCTCGAGCCGCGCCTCGAAGGCGAGCTGCCTCTCGAAGACGAAACGCGGCGCGACGATCCCGCCGGTGTCGCGGGTGACGAAGCTGACGACGGCGCGATCGACGGTGATGGGCGCCGCTCGACTCGTTCCGACGAACGGCAAGGCCGCGAGCGCGATGAGCGCGACTCGCCGCGCGAACGTCACCGATCGAGCCTGTCGCTGTCCGGACCGTTCGAACCTGGATCGAGCGCGTCCGCGTCGGAGTCGTGCGCCTCCGGCCGAAGGGCGAAGGGACGAGTGGAGCGTCGCGCTTTTACGAACTCCGCGAACGCGGTCACCTTCTCCAGGTCGCGAAGGCCGAGCGTGTCGGCGATGTCCCGGAGCTGGCGCCGGAGTGCCTCCGTCGCCCGCGCGCGCCGGAGTCCGGCCTCGTCCACCTCGTCCGGAACGGCTGGGCTCGGCGGAGCCGATGGACGCTCGGAGCCGGTGGACGCGAACACGGGCCGCATCACGGGCCTGAGCGCATGCGCCGAGAGCCACGCTTCCATGAACACGCGCAGCCGCTCGCTGCGAAAGGCAAACCAGCGCTCGCGCTCCGGTGCGTGCGTCATGAGCACGTCCTTGAAGCGCCTGAAGGCGCCCTTGCCGTCGATGGCGGAGGTGAGCTTGTCGCGGAGCTCGCCGTCCTCGAGCATCTGGATGAAGCGCTCCATCCAGCGGTACTGCTCGCGGGAGCTCACGGGGTCGATGCGCAGGTAGTTCGTGTCTGCCGCAATGCGTGCGTGCATCTCGGGGTCGGCGATGCCATCCACGACTCGCAGCACCTCTCCCGTACCGAGGTGGAGGTAGCTGTGGACCTCCGGCGCGTTGTTTTCGAACGCGTCCTCCAGCGCTTCCCAATCGACGGGGACCTCTCGAACGGGTACGGCGCCCGCGGCGCTCTTGTCACCGTTTGCCATGGTGCGACCTTGCTTCCCTTCGATCGGTCAAGAGCTGCCCGGGCTCCGCGCGCGCGAGACGGCGGCGTTCCAGCCCTCGAGCCTCTCCCGACGAGCCGCAGCGTCCATGTGCGGCAAGAATTTATCTTTGATTTTTGACATTTGGGAGGCGTCTTGGCCGCCCTTGAAGAGGCCTACGCCGATCCCGGCGAGCATGGCTGCACCGCGCGCCGTCGACTCCAAGTCGACGGGTCGTTCGACCACGAGATCGGACACATCACTTTGATACTGCATCAGAACATCGTTCGCCGAGGCTCCCCCGTCAACCCGCATCCGCGTCAGCGGCCTTCCGAGATCCGCCTTCATCGCCCGCACCAGGTCGTCAATCTGGTGCGCGATGGCTTCCAGCGTTGCCCTCGCGAGGTGGGCCTTGGTCGTACCGCGCGTGAGGCCGGTGATGAGACCGCGGGCCCCAGGATCCCAGTGCGGAGCTCCGAGGCCGGAGAGGGCGGGCACGAAGAAGACGCCGTCACTCGACGGGACCTGCTTCGCCAGCTCCTCGATTTCTCCGGCCGTCTCGATCAGACCGAGACCGTCGCGCAGCCACTGAACGGCGGCGCCCGCGATGAAGGCGCTCCCTTCCAGGGCGTAGACGACGTCCTTGCCGATCTGCCATCCCACCGTCGAAAGGAGGCCGGAACGGCTTCGCACGATCTCCGAGCCCGTGTTCATGACGATGAACGCTCCGGTCCCATAAGTGCATTTCACGTCACCGCTCTGAAAGCACGCTTGCCCGAAGAGCGCGGCCTGCTGGTCGCCTGCGATGCCCGCGACGGGGATCCCGTCCGGCAGGATCCCGAGGCCGCGCGTGTGGCCGAGCGTGCCCGCGCTCGGGACGATCCGCGGAAGCAGCGCCGGGGGCACGCGGAACAGTGCGCAAAGGGACGGATCCCACGAGAGGTCGTCGAGCCCCATGAGCAGGGTCCGCGAGGCGTTCGTGACATCGGTCACGTGCGGCGCGGAGGCCTTGGCGCCCCCGCCGAGGCGATTGACGAGGAACGAATCGATGGTGCCGAACGCGAGCTCGCCGGCCTCCGCGCGGGCGCGGGCGCCCGGGACGTTGTCGAGAAGCCAAGCTATCTTCGTGCCCGAGAAGTACGGGTCGAGCACGAGCCCGGTCCTCTCGCGGACGCGAGGCTCATGGCCCTCGGCACGGAGGCGAGCGCAGGTCTCGGCCGTCCGGCGATCCTGCCAGACGATTGCGCGATGAATCGGGCGGTCGCTCGCGCGCTCCCACACGAGCGTCGTCTCCCGCTGGTTCGTGATGCCGATGGCGGCAATGTCGGTGCCGCGAATACCTGCCGACGTGAGCGCCCCCGCGACGGCTTCCGTCACGCTGCTCCAGATCTCTTCCGCGTCGTGCTCCACCCACCCCGCCGCGGGGAAGTGCTGCATAAATTCGCGGTTAAACCGCCCGAGCGTCCGGCCCTCGGTGGACATGACCAGCGCCGTTGACCCCGTGGTGCCCTGATCGATCGCCAGAATGTGCCGCGACATGGGCTGCCGAGGCTACCAAATCGCTGTTGGCTTGTCGTCGCGCTGCTCGGACGGTAGCCTTGCGACCCGATGGCCCGGTTGCTGCTGTCGACCCCGGATGGCCAACAGGTCGTCGAGCTTGGCGTGCACAACACGCTCGGCCGCCATCCGACGAACTCGATCCAGCTCCTCGACAAGATTGTTTCGAAGGAGCACTGCGTCATCGAGCGGCGGGGTGGACAGCTCATCCTGCGCGACCTGGGCAGCCTGAACGGCACCTACGTCAACGGTGAGCGAGTCGTCGGAGAGCGGCCGCTCCGCCACGGTGACGATATTGCTCTCGGGTCGACGCGTGCGCGTGTCGACGACGCCCCGATCTCCGCACCAACCTCGCCGATCGCACCGCACTCCAGCGCGCAGATGTCGGGGACCCAGCCGGTTCCATCGGTCGGTCGTCCGTCGCAGGCCATGCCGCAGACCCCTCTGGCCGCACATCCTCCGACGGTGCAGTCCCCCGGGCTCGCGCCTCCCCGGATGGGCGGATTCGCGCCGATCACCGCGCCATTCTCGCCTCCCGGGCCGGTCGCGGCGCCACGCCCGAATCTCGGCTCGACACGCATCGACGTGAGCGATGCCGGCCGCGCAATCGGCACGCAGATCACGGCGACGCAAAAGGGCTTTCTCCCGTACGACCAGCTTTCGGGCAACATCCAGCAGCTCTCGCAGGACTACGAGCGCCTGCGCCTATCGCACGAGCTGTCACGGGAGATCTGCCTCGAGCGCGACCTGCCGACGCTGCTCAACAAGATCCTCATCGCGATGTTCAAGTTCGTGCGTGCCGACCGCGGCTGCATCTTCTTGAAGGAGAAGGACGACCTCGTCCCGGGCGCGAGCCTGCGCCGCGACGGCACCGACGCGCCCATCACGGTCAGCTCGACGATCATGAATCACGTGATCAAGGAGCGAGCGACCGTGCTCACTCACGACGCCGCCATGGATTTCGCGGGCTCGAAGGGCAAGAGCATGATCCTGAACCGGATCAGCTCCGCCATCGTCGCCCCGCTCCTGCACGACGACGACATACTCGGCGTGCTCTGGCTCGACAGTGAGACGCTCGCTCAGTTCCAGCAGAAGGACCTCGAGATGGTCACGGCCATCGCCGCCCAGGCCGCGATGTTCATCGAGATCAACATCCTGGCGCGCAAGATCGAACAGGAGATCGTGGCGCGCGAGCGCTTCAGCCGGCTGCTCTCGCCGAACGTGGCAGCGAAGGTCCTCTCCGGAGAGATGATCGTGCAGCGAGGTGGCCAGCTCGTCGAGGAGTGCACGGTCTTCAACTCGGACATCCGCGGCTTCACCCGGATGAGCGAGAGCGCCGACCCGGCCGCGCTCGTCGCGATCCTGAACGACTACTTCGAGCAGATGGTCGAGACCATCTTCAAGTACGACGGCACCCTCGACAAGTTCATGGGCGACGGCATCATGGCGCTGTGGGGCGCGCCGGTTCAGACGCCGGACGATCCGGTGCGCTGCGTGTCGTGCGCGCTCGAGCAGATGGAGCACCTCGAGCGAATGAACCGCGAGCAGCTCGTCAACGGACGCGAGCCGCTCGCCATAGGTATCGGCGTCCACACGGGGCCGCTCGTCGCGGGCTACATCGGCAGCTCGAAGGCGCTCTCCTACACCGTCATCGGGGACACGGCGAACACCAGCGCGCGCCTGTGCGGCGTGGCCACTGCGGGTCAGATCATCGTCAGCGAGCCGACGCTCTCGCGGCTAGGCAATCGCTTCGAGTACAAGGAGCTCCCGCCCGCTCACCTGAAGGGCAAGGAGAAGCCGTTCAAGATGTTCGAGATCCTGCGCACGCGGCCGCTCCAGCAGGTTCCCGCTTCGCTCGCCTCGACGTCGACCTAGTTCGTGCCGGCTTCCGCCGGCGCGATGCTGAGCGGCAGATCCGCGTCCACGAACGCGCCGCCGTCGTAGATCGCGCAATAGATCGGCTTGCCGCCGATCACCGACTGAACGCAGCCGGCCCCGATGAGCCCGAGGTCGAGCCCGCAGGTGCCATCCGGTCGGCAGCAGCCGGAGATGTTGGGCGCACCCGCGCTACCGCTCATGTTGAGAAGCTGCGCGAAGTCCGGACACGCCGGGGTGTTGATCCCGAACTGATGCGCCTCCTGACATCCGGGTGCGAACGGGATGTTCGCTGGTGCGGGGGCGGAGAAGAGCTCGACACCGCAGCGGCCCGCGCCGGTGCAGCAGGTGTTGACGGGCACCGAGAGCGGCGCGCAGTAGTCGACCTGGTTCGGCGCCGAATAGCAGGCCGTCGGCCCCGTGGAGATGGTGCCGGCGTCCGCGACTCCGATCGCTCCTCCAGCGCCCGGCGCGCCCGCGGTCCCGAACCCGCACTGCATCTCGCACAAGGGGCTCCCTCCGCCGCTGTACGAGCAGCGGCAACTGGTCAAGCAATCGCCGCAGTTGCACGCCGGATAAGTACATCCTTCGTTGTACCAGCCGCCCGCGCCGGTTGCGCCGCCGGCCGACGGAAAGCCCTTCGTTGGAGGAGGACGGCTCACGCCGACGCTGCTCCCCGCAGCGCCCGCCGGCGTGCTCGAACCGGGGGACGTCACGGTGGTGCCCGTCCCGGTGCTACCGCGCGCGGCAGCGCCGGGCGCGGCGCCCGTGGACACGACCGTTCCAACGCCGCTGCCCCCGCTGCCCGCGTCGAAACCGTCCGGGCCCAGGTCCCCGGTCCGTCCGCCGCAAGCGAGCGCGGCGCCCCAGGGCAACAGGACGGCGAGCACCACGAACCGAAGCTTCCTCACGGCCCTGCGCTTACCACCGGGTGCCCCCGGCGTCGATCGGCGTTGGACGTCGCGTTGCGGCACGAAGCGACGCGACGGGCTATTGTGCGGCCGATGTCGGTCCTCGCCACAATCGTGGAAAGCACCCGAGCGCGCGTCGTGGAGCGGCGCCGGAGCCGCCCGATCGAAGAGCTGTACGCACGGCTGAAGGACGCTCCACCCGTGAGGTCGCTCCACGACGCGATCGCACGGCAGTTCGGTGTCATCGCCGAGCACAAGCGCCGGTCTCCGAGCGGTGGGGCGTCGGATCCGGAGAACCTCGCACTGGCCTACGCGACGTACGCGGAGGTTCCGTGGGTCGTCGCGGTCAGCGTGCTCACCGACGAGCCATACTTCGACGGAACCATCGATGATCTGGTGGTCGCCCGCGAACGTGTGAAAAAGCCGATACTGCGCAAGGACTTCATCGTCGACGACTACCAGGTCGTCGAAGCGCGCGCCTTCGGCGCGGACGCGATCCTGCTGATGGCGTCCGTGCTGTGGACCGACCCACCTGCGCTGCGACGCCTCTACGAGCACGCGCGCTCGCTCGGTATGGACGTGCTGGTCGAGCTCGGCATGACGGAACGCCGCATCGAGGAGCTCGTCTCCGTCGTTCCCGAGCAGGCGCGCATCTGGGGAATCAACGCGCGGCAGTTCGCGAAGCGCGGCACGAGCGCCGTGAAATCCGGTGACCCGGGCTTCGCCCCGGGCGCGCGCCACGACCTTCCCACGGACGTCAACGCGCATCTCGAGTACCGGAAGCTCGTTCCTCCGGGCAAGCTCGCCGTCGCGGAGAGCGGCATCCGCCATGCGCCCGAGCTCGCGCAGGCCCGTGACGCGGGCTACGACGCCGCCCTCGTCGGCACCGCCTTCCTCGAGAGCGAGCGACCTATCGGGGACGTCGTGCGAGATCTCGGTCGCGTCTTCGAGAAGTGAGGTCAGGAATGGATACGGTCGCTTCACGGGACGGGACGCGCATCGCTTTCGAGACGAGCGGCGCGGGGCCCGCTCTTTTGCTCGTCACCGGGGCGTTGAGCGATCGCAGCGTGGCTCTCACCGTTCGCGCCGCGCTCGATGCGCACTTCACGCTGTTCGCGTACGACCGTCGCGGTCGGGGTGACAGCGGCGACACGGCGCCCTGCGCGCCCGAGCGCGAACTGGAAGATCTCGGGGCCGTGCTCGACGTCGCGGGCAGCGGAGCATTCGTCTACGGCCACTCGAGCGGCGCCATCCTCTCGCTGCGAGCCGCGATGAGCGGCCAGTCCATGGGCAAGCTCGCCGTGATGGAACCGCCATTCATCGTGCCGGGCATGCGCCCTCTCCCACCCGCCGACGTGACGTCGCGCCTCACGTCCCTGGTCGCGGCCGGCGATCGCGCCGGTGCGCTGCGCGTCTTTCTGACCGAGCAGGTTGGCATTCCGGCAGCGGCTGTCTCGCAGATGGCCGCGAGCCCGCTCTGGGCACGCATGCTGAAGCTCGCGCACACCGTGCCGTACGATTCGGCGATTGCCTCGACCGGTGAGCTCCCCGCCGCCCTCGCACGCGTCGCGATCCCGACCCTCTTGCTTCACGGAGGACGGAGCTTCCCGTGGATCGGAGAGACGGCACGCACGATCGCAAAGACGATTCCAGGCGCGGAGTTCGCGGTGCTCGAAGGGCAGGACCACTCGCCAGCGCCGGAAGTGCTCGCGCCCGCTCTCGTCCGGTTCTTCCTCGGCTGAAGACACTCACACGCGCGCGGCGCGGACGCTTCGCGACCCGGCGCCCTTACACCGTCGGCAGGCGACGCTACTCGCCTTGCCAGACGGCGGGGCGCTTCTCGGCGAACGCCCGAGCGCCCTCCTTCGCGTCGCGCGACGTCAGGGCGAGGCGTGCCATCTCCCGGTGCTCGACCCAGGCCTCCTGCTCCGTCCAGTCGAAGGCTCTGGCAAGGATGCGCTTCGTGGCCGAGACCGCGAGCGGCGCGTTCGCGGCGATCTTGTCGGCAAGGGCAAGCGCTTGCGTGAGCGCTTGCCCTTGGGGCGTCATGCGCGCGACGAGGCCGAGGCGGTGGGCGTGCTCCGCGGAGATGGGCTCGCCCGTCAACGCGAGCTCCATCGCGACGTGATACGGGATCCTCCGCGGGAGGCGGAACAGCGCGCCTCCGACGGCGACCAGCCCTCGCTTCACCTCCGGGAGCCCGAAGCGCGCGTCTTCCGCCGCGACGACGAGGTCGCACGAGAGCGCGAGCTCGAAGCCGCCGGCGACGGCGTGCCCCTCGACCGCCGCGATGAGCGGCTTGTCCGGCGGGCGCGCCATGATGCCGAATCCGCCGCGCTTCTTCGTGAACGACCGCTCCCCCTGGAGCAGCGCGTTCAGGTCCATCCCCGACGAGAACGAGCCGCCGGCGCCGGTGAGCACCGCGACACGCTGCTCGCGCGATTCGTCGAAGCGATCGAGCGCGGCGGAGAGCGCCTCGCTGAGCTCGGCGTTGAATGCATTCCGGGCGCGAGGGCGATTCAGGGTGAGCACGAGGACGTTGCCCCGCACCTCGGCGATCAAGACGTCCGTGTTGGTCTCGCTCATGGTCGTCACCCTCACGGCATCGCGAAGCCGCCGCTCACGCCCAGCACCTGTCCCGTGATGTACTCGGCTCGATCCGAGGAGAGAAAGGCGATGGCGTCGGCGACGTCGCTAGCGCGGGACAGGCGCTCGAGCCCCCGCCCCATGGGGTACGCCTTGAAGAGCTGATTCAAGCGCCCCTGCGCTGCCTCGTCGAGCTCGCCGAAGGTGAGCTCCTTGGAGTCCACGGCGCCGAGCGCCACCACGTTCACGTTGATCCGGTGCTTGCCCACCTCCCGCGCGACAGCCTTCGAGAACCCGAGAATGGCCGCCTTCGCGCCGGAGTAGGCGGCGAGCTTCGCCTCCCCGACGCGGCCTGCCTCGGACATCACGCTGACGATCTTGCCCGAGCGCCGCTCGACCATGGCACCGAGAACGGCGTGTGTGCAGTTCATCGTCCCGTAGACGTTGAGGTCGATGACCTTCTTCCAGCTCGATGGATCGCTCGCGTGAAACTCTTCCCATCCTCCCTTCGCCTCCTCCCCTGGCGCTCTGGTGGGAATGCCGGCGTTGTTGACGAGGATGTCGACGGGCCCGTACGTCTCCACGGCGCGGGTCACCATGGAGCGCACCTGCTGCCCGTCGGTGATGTCCGCCCGCACAGGGAGCGCCTGACCGCCGCTCTTCCGGATCTCGTCGGCGACGCGAACCGCACGCTCCTCGTGGAAATCGTTCACGATGACCCGCGCGCCCTCCTCCGCGAGCCTTCGGCACACGCCGCGACCCACTCCGCGACCGCCACCGGTCACGAGCGCCACCTTGTCCTTCAAATTTAGGTCCATCTGCTCTCCCGTGATTGCCCGCCGCTCGTCAGATCGTTCTTCCCGCGGCTCGCCAGTACGGCGCCCGCAGCTCTGCCTTCAAGATCTTTCCGGCGCTGTTGCGCGGCAGCTCCGCCACGAACAGGATCGCGCGTGGCCGCTTGTACGCGGCGAGCTCGCTCGCCACGAACTGGAGCACCTCGGACTCCGTGAGCGCCTTCCCCGGCACGCATTCGACGACCGCCCTCACCTCTTCGCCCCACTCCGGGTGCGGCGCCCCGAAAACCGCGACGTCGAACACGTCGGGGTGGCGCCGGATGGCGGTCTCGATCTCCGCAGGATAGATGTTCACCCCGCCGGAGATGATCATGTCCTTCTTGCGATCGAGCACGTACAGGAAGCCGTCCTGGTCGAGGCGTCCGACGTCGCCGGTCGCGAAGAAGCCGTCCACCAGCTCCTCCGGCTCGCCGCGGTTCAGGTAACGCTCGATCATGACGGGCGTCCTCACCCGGATCTCGCCCACCTCTCCGGGCAGCACGGGCTGCCCGCCGTCGTCGACGATCCGGAGCTCCACGTTCGCGAGCAGGCGTCCGCAAGAGCCGGGCTTCCTCAGGTGATCCTCCGGCATCATGCGCGCGACCACGCCGACCTCCGTCGAGCCGTACCCCTCGACCAGGCAGTGCGCGCCGAAGTATGCGATCACCTTCTCCTTCACCGGATGGGGACAGGGCGACGCGCCGGTCTGGATGCGCTGGATGGAGCTCACGTCGTACGCGGCGCGCACGGCGTCCGGCAGCCGTACGATGCGATCGAGCATGGTGGGGACGAGGAACGTCGTGGTGATGCGCTCGCGAGAGATCACGCGAAGCGCCTCCTCGGCGTCGAAGCGCGGCATCACGTACACCGTGCCACCGGCCTGGAGCGTCGCGCGCGCACTCGCTTGCCCGGCGGCGTGATTGAGCGGTGCGCCGAGCAGGTTGCGCGGCGGCGCTGCGTCCTCCGCCGAGCGAGGTGCGACATCTGCGCCAGAGGGCCTGCGCGCCTCCGAGCTGGGCGCGATCCGAGCGAGGACCACGCCCCGCGGACGCCCCGTCGTGCCCGATGTGTACACGATGGAGGCGACGTCCGCCCCCGAGACGCGCGGTTCGACGGGGCCCGCGCTGCTCGCGTCCGAGAACACCATCACGGAAGGATGGTCCGCACGCGCGACACTGAGCGAGAACCGCACCGCCGACGGCACGTCGGTCCTGGGCTCGTCGGTCCAGACGCGGGACATCGACGCCACGTCCTCGGCGTCGAAGACGAACACGCGCGCTCCCGAGTCCGCCACGATGTAATGGACCTCCGCGGGCGTCAGGCGATAGGAGATCGGGACGAGCGATGCGCCGAGCTTCGCGATGCCGAGCTGGGCGACGAACCACTCGAGCCGGTTCTTCATGCACACGGCGACACGATGACCGGGGCCGATGTCAGCGCGCGCGTGCATGACGGACGCGACACGGTCGGCGGCGTCGTTCAGCTGCCGGTACGAAAGCGAGCGGCTGCCCTCCGAGAGCGCAACGGCGTCTGGATTGCGACGCGCCCAGTCCTCGATGCTCCTCGGCCGCGGACCCGCCGCGGCGCCGTTCATGGGGAGAGGCTCCGGCGGAGGTTACGCTTCTCTTCCTCGTAGGCGCGGTCGAGCGAGAACGCGTCGGGATCGAGCAGCCACTGGAACGCAACACCGCGCAGGGTGCCCATCAGGAGCGCAGCCTGAGCGATGGGATCGATGTCCTTGCGGATCGTTCCCTCCTCCATGCCGACGCGGAGCGCTCGCTCGATGTCGCCGCGGAAGCGCGTGTGCAGCTGACGGAACTCGGCGAGGAGCTCCGGCGTCGGACCCATGGCTTCGAACATCAACGCGTAGAACGCGCGGATCCCGCGGTCTTCCTCCATCGCGCGGCGGTGGTTGTCGAGGACGTCCGAGAGCGCCTCGAAACCGCTGTGCCCCGTGAGCCCTCGCTCGCGGCCGTCCTGATTCCAGGTGCGGAGCATCTCTCTGACGAGTGCCCAGAGCAGACCCGCCTTCGAGCCGAACCGCTCGTGCACGAGCCCCCGGCTGTACCCCGCTTCCTCTCCGATGGCGGCCAGCGAGGTGCCCCGGTAGCCGCGCTCGCCGATCAGCCGCAGGGCCGCCGCAAGGACCCTTCGGTCCGACTCCGCGACCCGCTCCGTCTGGGTGCGCCGGGCCGGCCTGCGGGCGTCCGGACGGACCGGAGCGGCCTCCACCGGCCGGGACTTCGCGCTCGAAATCGAGGACATACGGATCTACTATCAACTTGTTGAATGTTCGACAAGTAAGTTATGATATTCCCCCATGAGGCGATCCGGAGGCGTGCCGCGCGCTGTCGTGGTCAGGCGTTCGAGTCGCAAACCCGGAGGCTTCACGTGACCGATGGCCAGATGACGATCGACGGCGTCCCCTGCACCGCCAGCGAGACCTTCGGCGTCCGGAACCCGGCCACCGAGGAAGAGCTCGGACGGGCGCCGTCGTGCAGCGCCGCGCAGCTCGAGACGGCGATCGCTTCTGCGAAGCGCGCGTTCACCACCTGGCGGCGCGACGAGGCAGCGCGCAGGACGGCGCTCCGAAGAGCGGCCGAGCTCCTCGAAGGGAAGGCGAACCAGATCGCCCGCACCCTCACCCTGGAGCAGGGCAAGCCGCTCTCGCACGCAACGGCAGAGGTCTTCGGCAGTGCGGCGCAGCTGAAGAGCATCGCCGAGCTCCCTCTCCCCCACGAGATCACCCGTGACGACGCGAAGGGGCGCATCGAGATCTGCTTCCGCCCCTTCGGCGTGGTCGCGGGAATCACGCCGTGGAACTACCCTATCCTCATCGCGACGACGAAGCTCGCCCCGGCGCTGCTCGCCGGCAACGCGATGGTCCTGAAGCCCTCGCCGTTTACGCCCCTGTCGACCCTCGAGCTCGGGCAGGTGCTGAACGAGGCGCTGCCCCCAGGCGTCCTGAACGTCGTCAGCGGCGGCGGCGAGCTGGGCGCGTGGCTGACCGCGCACCCGGACGTGAAGAAGATCTCGTTCACGGGCTCGGTGCCCACCGGCAAACGCGTTGGTCAGACCGCCGCCGCGGATCTCAAGCGAGTGACGCTCGAGCTCGGAGGGAACGATCCGGCAATCGTGCTCGACGACGCGAAACCCGAGCGCATCGCGAGCTCTCTCTTCTGGTCCGCCTTCACGAACGCGGGGCAGATCTGCACCGCGATCAAGCGCGTTTACGTCCCGGAGAAGCTGTTCGACGAGGTCGTCTCCACCCTTGCCGAAATCGCGCGAACGGTGAAGGTCGGAGACGGCATGGACCCCGACACGCAGCTCGGGCCCATCAACAACGTGACGCAGCTCGAGCGGGTCACGGAGCTCGTGGCTGACGCAGTCCGGAGGGGCGCGAAGATCCACGCCGGAGGCGCGCGCCTCGCGCGAAAGGGCTATTTCTTCGCACCGACGATCCTCACGGGAGTCGGCGACGACGTTGCCATCGTGGCCGAGGAGCAGTTCGGGCCGGTCCTTCCGGTGCTGCCTTACCGCACCGTCGAGGAGGCAATCGAGCGCGCCAACGCGACGCACTACGGTCTCGGCGCATCGGTCTGGTCGGCGAGCCCCGAGCGCGCTCGCGCCGTCGCAGACGAGCTCGACGCAGGGACCGTCTGGATCAACCAGCACCTCGCCCTGACGTCGCTCGCGCCCTTCGCGGGCGCGAAATGGTCGGGAGTCGGCGAGGCGAGCGGACGCTGGGGTCTCGCGTCCTTCCTCCAGAAACACGTCGTGAATCAGCGACTCGGTTGAAGAGCCTTCACGCTGAATACCGCCGCCGCCAGCCGGACGCGGGACAGTGAACGAAAGGAGCAAACGGAGCATGCGCAAGGTCGCGGTGATCGGGGTCGGGATGCACCCCTACGGCAAGTGGAACGATCGGGAACCGAAGGCCCTTGCGCGGACCGCCATCAGCGGCGCCCTCGAGAGCGCCGGACTCTCCTGGAACGACCTCGGGAGCGCGTGGTGCGGTCACACGAGCCTCGGGATGACGGCGGGCGCTCGGCTCTTCGCGCCGCTCGGGCGCACCGGGCTGTCGATCACCAACGTCGAGAACGCTTCGGCGACGGGGTCGTACGCTTTTCGCGGCGCGTACATGGATGTCGCGTCCGGCGAGTTCGACGTCGCGCTCGCTCTAGGGATCGACATGCTGCCGCGTCGCGATGGACGCCCTGCTCCTTCCGGCGGGGGCTCGAGCGCGCGCTCCGAGCCGCCGGACGGCGGGAAAGCGACCGAAGAAGCGAAGCCTGCCCGACCGCCGACCGGGCCGATGCTCAAGTTCGCAGCCGATGCGCGTGCCCACATGCAGAAGTACGGAACGACGCTCGACCAGCTCGCGCAGGTCAGCGTCAAGCAGCACTTCAACGGAGCACGCAATCCCAACGCGCAGTACCAGAAGGAAGTGACGCTCGCCGAGGTGCACGCCGCGCGCGAAGTGGCGGCTCCGCTGACGGTGCTTCATTGCTGCCCCTTCGGCGACGGCGCAGCAGCCGCCATCGTCGCGAGCGAGGACGTCGTCCGACGTCTCGGCGTGCTCGAGCCGGTGTGGGTCGCCACGTCAGTCTCGCAGAGCACCCTGGAGGCGGAGCCCGAGCTCACCGAGCTCACGGCGCGGACGGCGCGCGAGGCCTACCGGCGCTCCGGCATCGGCCCGCACGAGCTCGGGATGATCGAGCTGCACGATGCCGCGACCATCGAGGAGATCCAGTATGCCGAGGCCCTCGGGCTGTGCCCCGAAGGCCAGGGCGGCAAGCTCGTCGAGGATGGCGCGACCGCGCTCACCGGGAGGATCCCCATCAACAGCAGCGGCGGGCTCCTCGCGATGGGACATCCGTTCGGCCCCACCGGGCTCGGTCAGATCGCGGAGATCTTCTGGCAGCTCCGCGCCGCGGCGGGAAACCGTCAGATCCCGGCGCGCCCGCTCACCGGGCTTGCTCACATGGTCGGGCTCGGCGGGACGTGTATCGTCCACATCTTCAAGCGGTAGTGCGCCGCGCGGGCGCCGCGGTCACGGGAAGAGCGTCCGACCCTTGGCGTCGCCCGCCGCGAGCAAGCTGTCCCCGAGCACACTGAGGACGTTCTGCGGGATGGTCCGGCGCGGCCGCAATCGGCGGATGACGGCGACACCGGCGACCGTCGCCCCATCATCGCGGTGTGCGATGATACCGACGGTGTCGAAGTCGTCGATGGTCCCCGAGTCCGACTCGAACGAAGGGACGGAAGCGGTGACGGGGTCACCCGCGCGAAATGCCGCGAGCCACTCGTTGACCCGGTCTTCCAGCGCGTCGGGCGGAGCGACCCCGGTGTTCGAGGCGGCCAGTGCGAGGCGCCGAGGACCGAGGAGATACAGGAATCCCTCGCCGGTGCCCGACCACTCGAGCAGGATGTCGAGCACGCGCGCCGCGCGTTCCTCCGCGCTGCGGCACTTCCTGAGCTCGGTCCGGAGCCCGAGCATCATCGTCGTGTGCGACTCCTTGCGAGTCACGATCTCCGTCTGAGGCATTGCAGCAGGGCGGAAGGTCGCGGCTCCCCTGGATTGCCGCATCAAGAATTCGTGCCTCGCGGCGAAGGAGCTCCCCTCCACGCGCCTCGCCATCGTATCGACCATCCCCGCGGCACGCTGGAACGTCTCGGCATCCCCTGTCTTCAACGCAACGAGGGCCTGCTTCACGTGGTGCTCGACCATGGTGATGCCGTCGACGTCGCACGCGAGCATGGCCTCGATGGCGTCACGCGACCATCGAGTCGCTTCCTCGACGTCCCCGCGCAACGCCTTCGCATAGGCGACATTCATCTGGAGCTGCGCCCTGACGTAGGAGAAGACGGGGACCGAGCTCGCTTCGGACAGTGCGTTTTGCAGCAGCGCCTCCGCTTCCTCGGCACGGTCGAGTTCCATCAGCGTCCACGCAAGGGAGTTCGTGCAGAGCCCCCACGCAGCATGTTCGCCAGGCGATGGGACGAGAGCGGCCGCCGCCTGGTGATGCTCCAGGGCCCTGGCCGCTTCGCCGCGGAGCGCGTGGTAGTTTCCCGCGAACGCATGGTAGTAGGGCATCCAGCCCGGCGAGCGCGTCGCGCGAGCGCCGATGACGGCCAGGCTGCGCTCGAGTGTCAGCAGATCGCCGAGCAACCACGACGCGGAGGCTTCGTAGATCACGCTCAGATCGAGGTGACGATCGACGTCGCCGCGTCCGATGGTCGCGGCGTCGCGACGGCGACGTGCGAGGAGGGCCTTGTCGGTCTCGCCGCGGAACAGGTGAAGGAGCATCCGGACCTCCCACGCAAGGGGAGCCAGGTGGGGATAGGCGTCGAGTGGCGCGATGCGTTCCGCTGCCGACTCGCGTCCGTAGCTCGCTTCTTCGAGGGAAAGATAGAAGAGAGCCACGTGAAGGATCCCCTGTCTCGAAAGGTCGTCGAGGCCGGCGATCGGCTGCGAGAGGCGCTCGTTGTTCCGGATCCGGTCATCGATCACGCTGTGTCCGCGCAGCGCCTTCACCGTGACCTGCACCACGTCCGCAATGAGGTCGACGGCGGGCGAGAGGGACCGGAGCGGCTCGAGCACCTCGGCGAGCTCCGCCGCACGCTTCGCGTCGAACTCCCGCGCATAAACTCCGATGAGCATGCCCACCGACGTCGCGAGCTCAGCGACGGCCTCGGCTGGGCCGAGCCCCCGCTCGCACTCCGGCTTGGCCTGATGCGCAGCGAACGCACGAACGAGGCACGCCTGCATCCGCGCTGCCGGGTCCGGCGCGTCGGACAGGTCGTCCCAGTACACGAGGCCCGTCTCCCAGATGAGCGGCTCGAGCACCAGATCCGCGTGGCGGATCAACGAGACGTCCGCCACCGACGCGAGCTGCAGGAGGCTCCGGCCGAGCAGCACCAGATCCCGCCGGGGCATGGCGTTCTCGATGCCCCACACGAACAGGCTCTCGGTCATCTTCACGCCGTCGCTCGAACGAGCGAGGCCCGACCCACGTGCAGCCTGATCCATCCGCCCGGTCACCGCGCGGACGGCGACCCGGAACGCAGCGGCCCGATCGCCCGCATGATAGAGGTGATACACGACGAGGACGGTGTCAGCCCCGGAGCCCGACGCGTAAGCATCTGCCAGACGACGATGGAGCACTCCGGCCGCCCCCTCGGTGATGGAACGGCGAGCGATCTTCACCAGCTCGTGATGCGCGACGACGTAGGCGTTGCCCGCACTCGTCACGAGGGAAGCGGCGATGAGCTCGTTCAGTGCCTCGAAGAGGCGCGGGAGGTTCTCCTCTCCGCCCGCGAGCGTGGGGTACTCGGTGACGACAAGAGGGTCGTGCTCGGTCATCAGCGCGAGCGTCTGCAGGAAATCCCGCGCGGACGCGCTGAGAGCTCCCAGCCTCGCCTCCAGGGCCTGATCGATCGTCTGCGGGAGGCCGAGCCCTTCGATGGAGTTCCCGAGGGCCCACGCACCTTCCTGGTACGTCGCGGCTCCGGAGTCCACCAGGTGCTGCGCTAGCTCGAGGCACGCTCTGGGGTTCCCCTCCGTCAGGCGATGCATCCACTCCGCGAGGCCGTCCACGTGGGGCACGTCGCCGAAAAGTGACGAGACCAGGACTCGCGTCTCGGAGTTCGTGAACGGCTCGAGAACGAACACGGTCACTGCCCGGCGCAGCTCGGCCAGCGCCGGACGCCGCGCCAGCGGCTGCGACGTGAAGACGAGCGCCAGCGGCAGCGAACGACAACGCCGAGCGAGCAGCGTCAACGCCATCACGGACGCGTCATCGGCCGCGTCCACGTCGTCGATGGCCAGCACGAGAGGCATCGACTCGGCAGTACGGAGGAACATGGCCGCGAACCGCTCGGCGGTGACCCGCCATTCCTCATCCGAACGGGGCGCCTCCGTGAGGAATCGCGCGAGCAGCGCGGAGTCATCGCCGCGCGCGTCGCCGGGAAACGCAGTATCGGCGGCGACGAGGGAGCGCGCGAGTTCGTGCATGCAGTGGAAAGGCTCCCCGCTCGAGTCCCTGCCGCTCGCGCGCAGCGCCAGGTAGCCGCGGAGCTTCGCTTCGAGCAGGAACGCACCGAGCAGACGCGTGCGGCCGCGCCCGCTCTCGCCCTCGACGAGCAGGGCGCTTCCCTTACCGTTCTGCAACCGGGTGAGGTGCTTCTGGACCCGCGCGAGCGAAAGCTCCCGGCCGACGAGAGACGGGGTGGCGAGGTAAGCGCGAGCGACCTCCGGGCTGTCGACCGCGGGCAGCCCCGCGATCGCGGTGAGTCGCTGGAAGACCTCCGCCGCGCTCCGCGGGCGTGCCGTCTTCACGAGGCTGAGCAGCGAGAGCACGAGCTCGTCGAGCGCAGGCGGCACCTCGGGGTTGATCGCGGACGGAGGATTCACCGGACGACGCCACGCTTCTCCGAGCTCGCGGAATGTGCTGGCCGGGTACGCGTGCTCGGACGTCAAGAGGAAGTACGCGACGGCACCGAGCGCGAAGAGATCTGCCCTGCCGTCGAGCCGCTGCTCGTCGATCGCCTCCGGGGGAACGAACGGCGGCGTCCCCACCATGTCTCGAATCGGACCCATGGGGGTCAGCGCGCCGAAGTCGATGAGCTTCGCGCGGCCGTCTGCAACCCGACACACGTTGCGTGTCGTCACGTCCCTGTGGACCAGGCGACGCGAATGGATGATGCCGAGCGCCGATGCGACGTCGCGGAGGACGTGACAGGCGTCACGCCATTCGAGGGGCGCGAGACCGCGCAGGTTCTCCCCGGAGAGGAGCTCCATGGTGTAGTACGGAACGCCGCCGTCCTTGCCGTAGTCGTATGCTCGGATGATGAGCGGGTGCGAGAGCTGCGCGAGGGCGTTGTACTCGCGCGCGAGCATGACCTCCGCAACGCCGGCGCTCGACGCGCTCACGCTGAGACGCTTCAGAGCCAGGTGCGCTCCGGTCACGGGATCGAAGACCGCGTACACCTCCGCGGCGCCACCGCTGCCGACCAGCCGCTCCACGCGGAAGCGCTTCGCAATGACGTCCCCCACTTGCATGCAGATGGCACTCGCCAATCGTATGAACTCACGAGTTTAACATGCTCGCGGCTCGCTCGGCAGCGCCC
>CAYUAW010000022.1:40714-43468 GCA_964442485.1 uncultured Polyangiaceae bacterium | reverse complement strand
ACGCCGGTGGGACGTAGCCCGGCGGGTACTGCGGCGCCGCGCGCGGCGGGTATGCGGGCGGCGCGTAGCCCCGCGGATACGCGGGCGGCGCGTAGCCCCGCGGATACGGTGATGGCTGCCTCGGCGGCTGCTGCGGCTGCTGCGGCTGCGGCGCGTAGCCCGGCGGATACGGTGACGGCTGCCTCGGCGGCTGCTGCGGCTGCTGCGCGTAGCCCGGCGGATACGGTGACGGCTGCCTCGGCGGCTGCTGCGGCTGCTGCGGCGCGTAGCCCGGCGGATACGGTGATGGCTGCCTCGGCGGCGGCTGTGGCTGCTGCGGCTGCGGCGCGTAGCCCGGCGGATACTGCGGCGCGAGCGGCCGCTGCACGGGCGGCGCGTAGCCCGGCGGACTCGTCGGCGCGGCGGGCGGCCGTGGCGCGGCCGGCGGCGAAGCGGAAGGCATGGGGAAGCCCGCGGTGCTCTGCGCAACGGCGGGCGCTGCGAACGATGTCGCAAACAGAACGCCGAGCGCTCGCGTCAGCCGCGAAACGCCGCGCCGTTCAATCAAGCACTGATTCTTCGACCCCAATCGAGACCCCGAGGTCGACGCGGAGCCTCACGAGCTCCGCGTCGACTGCCCGAACTCACTCCTTCGCGTCCCCGCGCGCGAAGATCGATGCAACGTAGTTCAGCACGTCCGTGGCGCTCACTTCGTTGTACCCGAAGTAGCGGATGAGACGGCTCTTGATGATGTCGATCTTCTCCTGGGTCTCCTTGTCGACGACCGCGCTGACCAGTGTCTTCAGCTTGATGCTGTCCTTCTGATCCTCGAAGAGCTTCAGCTCGAGCGCGCGCCGCAGGCGGTCGTTCGACTGCCAGTCGAACTTCTTGCCCTCGATGGCCTTCGCACCAATGAAGTTCATGATCTCCCGGCGGAAGTCGTCCTTCCGGTTCTCCGGGATGTCGATCTTCTCCTCGATGGAGCGCATGAGACGCTCGTCGGGCTCCTCGTACTGGCCGGTGTACGGGTTCCTGACCTTCTCCTTCAAGGTGTAGGCCTTGATGTTGTCGATGTAGTTGGCGGCAAGCTTCGCGATGGCCTCTTCGTCGGCGCTGATGGCTCGCTGGACCTCGTTCTTGACGATCTCCTCGTACTCGCGCTTCACGACGCCGATGAGATCCCGGTACTTCTTCCGCTGGTCGTCGCCGGAGATGAGCGAGTGGTGCGTGAGGCCCTTCTCCAGCTCGTTCATGACCATGAACGGGTTGATGGTGCCCTCGCCCAGCTCGCTGACGAGCGCGTTCGAGATCTTGTCCTGCACGTAGCGCGGGCTGATGCCTTCCATGCCCTCGCGCTTCGCCTCCTTGCGGAGCTCCTTCACGGTGTCCTGAGTGTAGCCGGGCAGCACCTTGCCGTCGTAGAGCTTCATCTTCTGCAAGAGCTGCAGGTTGTGCTTCTTCGGATCTTCGAGCCGGGTGAGCACCGCCCACATGCCGGCCACCTCGAAGGTGTGAGGAGCGATGTGGCGGCCCCGCACCTTCGAGGTGTGGAACTCCTTGTCGTAGATGCGGATCTCATCCTTCATCCGCGTGATGTACGGGATGTCGATCTTGATCGTGCGATCGCGAAGCGCTTCCATGAACTCGTTGTTGATGAGCCGCTTGTACTCCGCTTCGTTCGTGTGACCGATGATCACCTCGTCGATGTCGGTTTGCGCGAACTTCTTCGGCTTGATCTTGTGCTCCTGCGAGGCACCGAGCAGATCGTAGAGGAAGGCGACGTCGAGCTTGAGCATCTCGACGAACTCGACGATGCCGCGGTTGGCGATGTTGAACTCGCCGTCGAAGTTGAACGCGCGAGGGTCCGAGTCCGAGCCGTACTCGGCGATCTTCCTGTAGTTGATGTCGCCGGTGAGCTCGGTGGAGTCCTGGTTCTTCTCGTCCTTCGGCTGGAAGGTGCCGATGCCGATGCGATCCTTCTCGCTGAGGAGGAGCCGCCTGCAGCGGATGTGGTTCGCGACGACCTTGCCCCAGTCTCCCTTGTACAGGGCCATGAGCCCCTGGAAGATGAACCGGCTCGCGGGATCGAGATCGCCCTCGACCTTGACCCGGAACTGGTCGTTCGACAGCTTGAGCTCGTCGATCGCACGCGCACGCCAGTCGAGAGGAATGAGCCGTAGCGGCTCCTCGTGCATCGGCGACTCGAACTCGTCGGCGCTGCCGCTTGCGAGCCCTGTCTCCGCGAGCTTCACCCACTTGAACGTGTAGAGGGCGCCCTCGGGGGTGCGCGAATACGCCTCGAGCCCCTTCTTGAGCAGTCGCGCGATGGTCGACTTGCTCGAACCGACCGGGCCGTGGAGCAGGATGACGCGCTTCTCCGGGCCGTAGCCCTCGGACGCGGCTTTCAGCACGTTCATCAGGCGCATGAGCGGGATGTCGAGGCCGAAGACGGCGTCCTTCCCCCCGTCGATCTCGTCGCGGAAGAAGTTGTAGCGGACGAGCTTCTTCTTGTTGTCGATGTACTCTTCGGTGCCGTACGAAATGACCATGTCGTAGACGCGCTGGAACGCGTTGCGACTCACCTGCGGTCGCTCGCGAATGATCCCGAGGTACTCCTCGAAGGACCCCTCCCAGGCGAGATCGCGATATCGCTCGTAGTCCTGCATCGCCGCGATGCGCGCGACCATGCTGGTCGTGGGAGCCCCGCCGTCGGATTTCGTCTTGGCGCGATCGTCCATCTTTCCTGCTTTCGCCGACGCTCGACGGAGCGTCACA
>CAYUAW010000022.1:39056-40614 GCA_964442485.1 uncultured Polyangiaceae bacterium | reverse complement strand
GCGGCTCGCGCGGCGTGACGGAGCTTCGAGTGCTTCCTGCCGTAGAAGGCGTACACGACGAGGCCGATGGCCATCCACCCGAAGAGCCGGATGATCGTGTAAGTGTCCGCCGTGTACATCAGGAGCCCCGACGAGACGGCGCCGCAGATCGGTACGACGTAGGGGCCGCCGGGCACCCGAAACGCCCGCGGCAGATCCGGCCTGCGCAGGCGAAGGAGCATCACGCCGATACTCACGAGGACGAACGCGAACAGCGTTCCGATGCTCGTGAGCTCCCCCAGTATGTCGATGGGGAGCACGCCGCCGGCGACGGCGCACGCGACGCCGGAGATGATGGTGGTCACGTGGGGCGTGCCAAAGCGCGGGTGCACACGCGCCGCCACGGCAGGGAAGAGCCCATCATGCGCCATCGAATAGAAGATGCGCGGCTGCCCGAGGAGCAGCACGAGCATGACCGACGAGAGGCCGGCGATGGCACCGATCTCCACCGCCGTCGTCAGCCACTGCCGCCCGGTCGCCTCGGTGCCGACGGCGATGGGATGCGGGACGTTCAAGAGGTGGTAGTCGACGACGCCGGTGAGCACGAGCGAGACCGCGATATAGAGCACCGTGCAAACGCAGAGCGAACCGAGGATGCCGAACGGGAGATCGCGCTGCGGGTCGTGCGCCTCCTGCGCCGCGGTACTGACCGCGTCGAAGCCGATGTACGCGAAGAAGACCTTGGTCGCGCCCTGCAGCACTCCTGAAATCCCGAAGTGACCGAACTCGCCGGTGTTCTTCGGGATGAAGGGGTGCCAGTTGTCGGTGCGCACGAACGGAGCGGCAAACACGATGAACAGGCAGACCACGATCACCTTCACGAAGACGATGGCCGTGTTGAACCGCGCCGACTCCTTGATGCCGATGACGAGGATGACCGTGACGAACAACGTGATCAGCACTGCAGGCAAGTTGATCACGGCGCCGGTGGACGTGAAGGCGTGCGTCGTCTCGTTCCAGGAGAACGGCGCGTGCGTCCACGTCTCTGGGAGCTGGATGCCGAGCTCGTCGTGCAGGAACGCGACGACGTAGCCCGACCACCCCACACTCACCGTCGCGGCGCCCACCATGTACTCGAGGATCAGATCCCACCCGATGATCCACGCGAGCAGCTCGCCCATGGTCGCGTAGGCGTAGGTGTACGCGCTCCCCGCGATGGGGATCATCGAGGCCATCTCCGCGTAGCAGAGCCCGGCGAACGCCGAGGCGACGCCGGCGATGACGAACGAGAGGGCCACGGCGGGACCCGCGTTCGCCGCCGCCGCGTGCCCCGTGAGCACGAAGATGCCGGTGCCGATGATCGCGCCGATCCCCAGCATGACGAGGTCGAGGGCGCTGAGGGAGCGCTTCAGCCGATGATGCTCGCCCGCGAGATCGGCGCGGATGTCGTCGACGGACTTCGTGAGAAAGAGTGGGTTCTTCATCGGCGTTCGACGCTCCGCCGCATGCTAGCCGTCGGGCCGGCGCTTGTACAAAAGCCCTTGCCCATCGGAAGCGGGCACTGCGTGCACTTCGACCC
>CAYUAW010000022.1:1294-38956 GCA_964442485.1 uncultured Polyangiaceae bacterium | reverse complement strand
CCGCGCCGGACGACTTCCCGTCCGGCGCGTTTCTCATTTCGGCAATCCCGGTGCGGCAGCGCCGCCGCCCGCCGTCATTCCATCCCGAAGAGCTTCAGCAGGATGCCGCCGTGGCTCTCGAAGAAGGGCGCGAAGACGAGGCTCAGGATGGCCATGAGCTTCATGAGGATGTTGAGCGAGGGGCCCGACGTATCCTTGAAGGGATCGCCCACGGTGTCGCCGACGACGGCGGCCTTGTGCGTGTCGGAGCCCTTGCCGCCGTGCGCTCCGGACTCGATGTACTTCTTCGCGTTGTCCCAGGCTCCGCCCGCGTTCGACGACGCGAGCGCCATGACGAGCCCCGAGACGAGCGAGCCGGCGAGCACGCCCGCGAGCGCCTTCACGCCGAAGAGCGTGCCCACGACGATGGGCGTCGCGATGACGAGGACGGCGGGCTTCACCATCTCCTTCAGCGCGGCGATGGTGGAGATGGAGACGCAGCTCGCGTAGTCCGGACGGCCCGTGCCATCCATCAGGCCGGGGATTGTGCGGAACTGGCGCCGCACCTCTTCCACCATTCCGAGGGCGGCCTTCCCGACGGCCTTCATGGTGTACGCGGTGAACAGGAACGGCAGCACGCCGCCGATGAGCAGCCCCGCGAACACGAGCGGCGACAGGATATCCAGCGTCATCACGTGCGAGCGCGTAAGGAACGCCGCGAACAGCGCGAGCGCGGTGAGCACTGCGCTGCCGATGGCGAAGCCCTTGCCGATGGCGGCCGTCGTGTTGCCGGCGGCGTCGAGCGTGTCGGTGCGCTTCCGGATCTCGGGGCCGAGGTGGGCCATCTCGGCGATGCCGCCGGCGTTGTCGGAGACGGGGCCGTAGGCGTCGATGGTGAGGCCGATGGCGATCGTGGAGATCATGCCGATGGCCGCCATGGCGATGCCGTACATCCCGGCGAGCTCGGATGCGACATAGACGGTGATGGCGAGTGCGACCACCGGGATGAACGCCGACTGGTAGCCGAGGGAGAGGCCGTAGATGATGTTCGTGGCGGGACCAGTTCGCGAAGCGTCTGCGACCTCGCGCACCGGCTTGTAGGCGTGCGAGGTGTAGTACTCCGTGATGTAGCCGATCAGCAGGCCCGACCAGAGGCCGGCGATGACGGAGATGAGCACGCCGTTGCGCGTGACGACCCGATCGCCGAGCGTGAACGAGTCCACCATCGCCCACTGCGTGACGAAGTAGATCGCGACGCTCATGAGCGCGGTCGAGAGCAGGAGCTGCTTCTTCAGCGCGGGCTCCGCGGACTTGGCGTCGTCTGCGAGACCTGCGAACGACGCGGTCAGCAAGCAGACCGGAATACCCGTCGCCGTGACGAGGATCGGGTAGAGGAGCGCGCTCTGCTGAGCGACGATCTCCGTGGCGGTGGAGCCGATGAGAAGCGCCGCGCAGGTGCCCTCGGCGCAGGAGCCGAACAGGTCCGCGCCCATGCCGGCGATGTCGCCGACGTTGTCGCCCACGTTGTCGGCGATGACGGCCGGGTTACGAGGGTCGTCTTCCGGGATCCCCTGCTCGACCTTGCCGACGAGGTCGGCGCCGACGTCGGCGGCCTTCGTGTAGATGCCGCCGCCCACGCGACCGAAGAGCGCGACCATCGAGCCGCCCAGCCCGAAACCGGCGAGCATCTCCATGAGGAGGTGCGTGTCCGGGATGAACAGCGTGTAGATGAGGTAGATGCTCGTCAGGCCGACCAGGGCGAGGCCGACCAGGCCGAAGCCCATCACGGCGCCCGAGTTGAAAGCGACCCGAAACGCGTCGCTCATGCTCTTCTGCGCCATCACGGTGGTGCGGACGTTTCCGAGCGTCGCGATCCGCATGCCGAGGAAGGCACAGAGGCTCGACGTGCCGGCTCCGCCGAGGAACGCGAGGGCGCTGAAGAGCCCCTCGTTCAGGGCGCTGCCCGCCTCGTTCAGGAGCAGCAGCATCAGGAGCGCGAAGACGCCAGCGAAGATCGCGACGTACTTGTACTCGCGGGAGAGGAACGCCATCGCGCCCTCTCCGATCGCCCCGGAGATCTCCTTGAGCTTGGCGGTCGCTTCTGCGGAGGCGCCCGACCCGTCAATCGACACGGACATAACGCGGCGCGAGTAAATGAAGGATGCGACCAGCGCTAGCGCGGCACACCCGAAGATCGCGTAGATCACCAACAAAACCTCCCGGATCGTTCCCGGCAAATATACGGGCGCCCGACCAGCGGTGCGTCATCTACGCGAGGCAAGTCCGCGCCGTCAACGCCGATGGCAGGGCGGCGCAGGCATACCTTGAACCGCCCGCCGAGCGGAAGAGCCGCGCGCTGGTCGGCATGATTGGAGTTGCTACGATTTCCACTGAACACACGTTCAACGTGTGCCAGGAGGGCGCCCCGGTCAGTCGCGCGTGTCGAGCTCGTTCTTGAGCGCCTGGAGCGTCTTCTTGGCGTCGCCGAGGACGACCATGGTGTTCGGCAGGTAGAAAAGCTCGTTGTCGAGGCCCGAGAACCCGGTGTTCATGCTGCGCTTCAGCACGATCACGGTCTTCGAGTTCTCCACGTTGAAGACGGGCATGCCGTAGATGGGGCTGCCCTTGTTCGTCTTCGCCGCCGGGTTCACGACGTCGTTCGCTCCGACCACGAGGACCACGTCGTTCTGCGCGAAGTCGTCGTTGATGTCCTCTATGTCGTAGAGCTGGTCGTACGGGACGTCGGCCTCGGCCAGGAGCACGTTCATGTGGCCCGGCATGCGTCCGGCCACCGGATGGATCGCGTAGCTGACCTTCGCGCCGCGCTTCTCGAGGTGCTGCCCGAGCTCGCGGACGGCGTGCTGCGCTTGCGACACGGCCAGGCCGTAGCCCGGCACCACGATCACCGACTGCGCTGCCTCGAGCGTCGATACCGCGTCCTCGATGGTGCCCTGGTTGTACTGCGGCTTGCGCGGATCGCCCGCTCCGGCCGACGGGGAGGCGTCGCCGGTCCCGAACGCACCGAAGAGCACGTTGGCGAACGACCGGTTCATCGCCTTGCTCATCATCATGGAGAGGATGAAGCCGCTGGTGCCGTCGAGCGCACCGGCGATGATGAGCACGTTGTTGTGGATGGCGAACCCGGTCGCGCTGGACGACAGACCCGCGTACGAGTTCAGGAGCGAGATGACGACGGGCATGTCGGCACCCCCGATGGGGATGACCGCGGTCACGCCGATGACGATGCCGACGGCGCAGATTCCGAAGAAGACGTTCGCCATCTCGGGGTGGCCGACGAACACCACGAGCCCGACCAGGCTGCCGACGAACGCGGCGATGTTGATGGCGTTCAGGCCGGGAAATGTGATGGGCGCGCCGGAGATGAGCCCCTGCAGCTTCCCGAACGCCATCAAGCTCCCGGTGAAGGTCAGGAAGCCGAAGAACGTCTCGAAGCCGAGCGCGGTGAGCGTGACGGCGGAGAGCTCGTGCGGATCGTGGCGAATGTACTCCGAGATGCCAACGAGCGCGGCGGCCAGGCCGCCGAAGGCGTGCGAGAGCGCGATTCGCTCCGGCATCTTCGTCATCGGAATCCACGCCGACATGGCGCCGCCGATGAGCGACCCGATGAGGACGCCGGGGATGATCCACTTGTAGACGACGATCTCCGGCTTCAGCAGCGTGCCGACCACGGCCACGGCCATGCCGAAGACGCCGATGAGGACGCCGCGACGCGCGAACTTCGGCGAGCTCAGGAACTGGAGCGTCAGGATGAAGCAGACCGACGCGACCAGGTACGAAAACCCGATGAGGGAGCTCTCCATCAGCGGCCCCCACCCTTCTTCTTGAACATGCGCAGCATGCGATCCGTGATGAGGAAGCCGCCGACGGTGTTGATGCTGGCGCACACCACCGCGACGAAGCCGAGGATGGTGCTCACGTTGCCGAAATCGCCACCGGCGACAACCAGCGACCCGACCAGCGAGATGCCGGCGATTGCGTTGGTGCCCGCCATGAGCGGCGTATGCAGAAGGTGGGGTACCTTGCTGATCACGTGATGGCCGAGAAAGCCGGCGAGCACGAAGATGTAGAGAGAAAAGACTAGGTCTTGAGCCATCGGCGACTCCTAGGCGAGCTCTTCGACACGGGACGACACGTCCACGTGGCCACTCGCGAAGGCCTTCCGCAACGGGTGCAGTTCTTGGGCGATCATGGCGCTGGTAGGCGAGCGGGGCGCGAGCCTAGTGGCCTGTGTCCCAAGTCGCAATCGCGACTCGCACGTGATGCCCACACGGGGTCCCTCGCATTCCGCTGTGGGCGAAAAGCCCGTCGCGGCTGTCGACTCAGGGCGAGGTGGGGACGAAATCCACAGGATCCGACGGCGCGCCTGTTCGCACGGAGCCGTCGGAGACCCAGTTCACCAGGCTCGCGTCGACGGCGCCGTCCAGGAGCACGTTGAGCCGAAGCTTCTCGCCCGCCGGCACCGTGAGCACCGCTCCGTCGAAGTCCGAGTCCGAGTTGAACAGGAGATTCACGGCGCCCTTGTCGATGCGCGTGATCACGTCGTCCTTCTCGAGATCGCCGTCGTCCTTCACCGAGAGTGCGAGCGTCGGGTCGACGCTCGCGACCATCCGCCATTCGCAGGAGAATCCGCTCTTGTCGGTGTCGCAGGTCGAGAACACGTGATACGCGCCGCCGGTCACGTACTCGACGAACAGGCCTGCTCCCTGTCCTGCGTCTGCGGTCAGCGTTTCACCGGTGTCGATGTCCACGCGCAGCACGTTGGTCGAGGTCGAGCTCGCGTACCCTCCGGCGTATCCGTCGTAGTAGTGGCCGTCCCCCCCGCAGCCGTACGTGAGCGATGCGAACGCGACGGCCGCGATGGCGTGGAGCCCTGACTTCATCGATTCACCGGTGATGACCGCCGCCGCCCACGTGGCCGCCGCCACCGCCGCCGAACGACGGGTGATACGAAGGCGAAGAATGGAACGACGGGCTGTAAGACCTGGAGGGAGAGTACACGCGCGGCGACGACGACGGCGAATAAACCCGGGGAGAAGCGGACGACGGTGAATAAACCCGGGGAGAAGCGGACGACGGCGAGTACACACGCGGCGACGACCCTGACGGCGAGTACACACGCGGCGAATACGACGGTGCGTATGCGCGCGGCGATGACCCTGACGGCGAGTACGCCGGGTACGAACGAGACGGCGAAAACGACGTGGAATACGGCCGCGTCGCGGAGGGCGAGGTGTACGCGCGACCCGCGTACGACGAAGAAACGACGCGAGGCGGGCCCACGACACGAGGGGACGAGAACGTCCGGGACGCGACCGACCCGGAGAGCGTGCGCGCGGGCGGCGCCGACGCGAGGCGCGAGTTCGACATGGCGCGCGCCGTGGTCACGCGAGCGCCGGCAGACGCCGCGAAGGACGCGCGACCCGCACCGGCGGCGAGGCGCCTCGAGGGAACGGCGCTCGCGGGAACGTGTGCGAGCGCGAGCGGGGGACCGTGCGGGCCGAGGCGCGGCGACGCAGCAACGTATCGCCGCGTGTAGTAGCCGAGGCTCCTCACGTACGCGGGGCGCGTGACGAGGTGATAGTAGGGATATGGAGCGAACAGGTACGCGCTCGGGCAGAAGACCCAGTAGAACGGCGACGGGTACCAGAACGAAACGGCGGCGCCGCCGTACCAGATGAACTCGGGCCCGAGTGGCGCCCACCCCACGTAGGCGTACGTCTCGGACGTCGGAACGCGCCAGTCCACCCACGCGGGTGCGTACTGGTAACCGGGGATCCACGACCAGCCGTAGCTCGTCCACGCCCAGCGCCCGTAGTGGAAGACGACGTTGCCGAAGGGGTAGTCGCTCACCCAGACGTAGTTGTCGTCGGCGTCGAGCGCCCAGTGTCCCGCGGTCACGTAGGGTGAGAAGTTCTCACCGACGACACCGCGATCGGGCACCCAGACGTGCCCGTACTTCGGGTCGTCGCCCCACGAGCCGTATGGATCGAGATCGGAATGCCACTGATCGAGCGCGCGGGGATCCTTGTCGTCAACCTCGGAACCCATGGGCGGCGCGGCCTGATCGGTGACGGGCGGCGCCGCTGCTGGAGCCGGCTGTGGAGCGGCCGCGGCAGGCTGCGCCGTGCCCACGTTCGGCGCGGGTGCGGAGACGGCCTTCGGCGCGGCCTTGCTGGCAGGGGCCTGAGCCTGAGCCGGAGCGGCCGGTGGAGCGGGCGCGGCGGCCGGTGCTACTGGCGTCGGAGGCGCGGGCGGCGTTGCCGGGGAGCCCGGGCTCCCTGGCTGAGCAGCAGCGGGTGGGGCTTGTGGCGCCGTGGGCGCGGCGAACGCGACGCTCGGACCGAGCCCGACGAGCAGGCTCGCAACGAACGCCAAAGAGCGGGCTAGGCTCCGCACTGGCCGGCGCACCATCATGCCTGAGATCATGAGTCCACCTTCGGCGCAAGGCAACTCGCTAGCTTCGGACATGGAACACCCGTGCCCCTTTCGAGAACATCAACCTGTTTACGTCGTGGTTCGTTCCCGGTAACCGGACATTCCGATGGGCCGCACCATGACGCGAGGCGGTACGACACCGCGCAAATTCGTCGCACCAACGGTATGCTGAACTTCGACGAGGCATTCGAGCGCATACAGCGGCTCGCTCCACGCCTCCCGGCCGAGGTCGTCACGCTGGAATCCGCGCACGGACGCGTGCTCGCCGAGCCGCTCCGCGCCCCGTCGCCGCTGCCAGCCTTCGACTACAGCGCGATGGACGGCTACGCCGTTCGTTCTACGTCGTTCGCCGGAGAATCTCCCTTCGTGCTTCCGATCGTCGGGGAGAGCCGCACCGGGCGGCCAGCGCCCGCGCTCGGAGCTGAAACGGCGTGCCGCATCTTCACTGGTGCGGAGCTGCCGGCTGGGGCGGATGCCGTCGTGATGCAGGAGGACGTGGTAGTCGTCGACGGCTCGGCGAGGTTCGAAAGAAAGCCCCTGGCCGGCGACAATGTGCGCAGGGCGGGCGAGGATCTCGCGCGCGGCGCGGTGGCGCTCGCGGAGGGCACACGTCTCGGCGCGTACCAGCTCGGCCTGGTCGCGGCCCTCGATCTGGGAGAGGTGCGCGTCGTGCGCCGGCCTCGGGTGAGCATCCTCGGCACCGGCGACGAGCTGCGCAAGCCGGGCGGCAGCGCGCGCGCCGCGAGCATCCCGGAGTCGAACAGCGTCGTCATCGCGGCACTCGGGCGAAGCGTGGGTGCGGAGGTCAAGGCGCTCTCCCCGGCGGCGGACTCGCTCGACGAGACGAGGTCGAAGATCGCCGCCGCGCTCACGTCGAGCGACGTGCTCATCACGATCGGCGGCGTCAGCGTCGGTGAATACGACGTGGTTCGCCCGGCCCTCGAAGCAGAAGGCGTGACGCTCGAGCTCTACAAGGTGGCCATGAAGCCCGGAAAGCCGCTCACGCTCGGACGGCGCGGCGAGAAGGTCGTCCTCGGACTGCCGGGCAATCCCGTCTCGGCGCAGGTCACGTTCGCCCTGTTCGGTCTTCCGCTGCTCAGGACGATGCAGGGGGATCGCTTCGTGCGAGGGGAACCGCGCGCGGTCCGTCTCGGGGCGCCGCTCCGTCAGAAGCCGGGTCGGCGCGGCTTCTACGCTGCCACGCTGGACGGAAACGTCATCACGCCGTTCGCGAGCCAGGCCTCGGGCTCCACGGTGAACCTGGCGCACGCGGACGCGCTCGTGATCGTTCCAGAGGATTCGAGCGGCTACGCCGCGGGCGAGCTCGTGAACGCGCTCGTGCTGTCGGAGCTATGACGCCGTTGCTCGTCGGGCTGCTGGTGGGCGGCAAGGCGACGCGCTTCGGTGGCATCGCGAAGGGTATGCTGTCCGCGCCGGACACCGGCGAGGCGCTCGCGACGCGCCTTGCGCGCCTCTGTCGGGAGGCGCACCCGCTTGCAGAAGTCGTCCTGGTGGGACGTGCGGATGCCTACCTGTCGCTCGGGTTCGATTCACTCGAGGACGACCCGGCCGCGGCGGGGCCGCTCGGCGGCCTTTCCACGCTGCTCCACGAGGCAGAGCGGAGAGGAAGCCTCGCGCTGGCGATCGCCGCGGATCTCCCATATGTGACTACTGACATGGTCGCACGGATCGGCCTCTATTCGGCGTCCGCTGCCGCGGTTGCGCCGCGACCGTCGGGAACGTGGCAGCCGCTCTTCGCGCGCTACGAGCCGGGCCGTTGCTTTCCGGCGCTCACGGCGGCGATCGCGTCGGGCCGCTTCGCGGCGCGAGCGATCCTCGAAGGCCTCGGCGACGACGCCGTGGTGCTCCCGCTCACCCCGGCCGAGGAAGCGCTGCTCCGCGACTGGGACTGCCCCGCCGACGTCACTCGCGGGGAGTGACGGGCGGCCGGCTCGTTCGCGCGTCTTGCCAGCCGACCCAGGCTGTGCCGGCCGCGCCGTGCTCTCGCTTCCAGATGGGCACCCGCGCCTTGATCTCGTCGATGAGCAGCCGGCAAGCCCGGAAGGCCTCGTCTCGGTGCGCCGCGCCGGCCGCGCACACGACTGCGATGTCGCCCACGTCGAGCCGGCCGATGCGGTGAGCGGCGCTCAACCGCACTCCCGGCACCCTCGCGCGGACATCCTCGCCGATGCGCGCCAGCTCCTTCTCGGCCATCGACGCGTACGCCTCGTACTCGAGCAAGGTCACAGCGCGACCATCGCTGTGGTCGCGCACCATCCCGATGAACACGTCGATGCCCCCGGCGGTCGGATGGGTCACGGCGCGGACGCACTCCATCACGTCGAGCGGCTCGGAGCTGAGCCTGAACACGCCGCTCACGGCGAGTAGTCCCCCGAGCGGCCGCCGGACTTCTCGACCAGGCGAGTCGGACCGATGACGATGGCCCGATCTAGCGACTTCAGCATGTCGTAGATTGTGAGCGACGCGACACTCACGGCGACCAGGGATTCCATCTCGACGCCCGTCCGATCGAACGCCTCCGCCGTCCCGACGACACGCACCGCGAGAGCGGCCTCGTCAAGCTCGAACTCCACCGTGAGCTTGGACAGGGCGATGGGATGGCAGAGCGGGATGAGCTCCGCGGTGCGCTTGCCGGCCATGATCCCGGCGACGCGTGCGACGCCGAGGACGTCTCCCTTCGCGACCTCGTGCAGACGCAGGCGATCGAACGCCTCGGCGTTCATGGTGACCTCCGTCCTGCTGACGGCCCGTCGCCGTGACGAAGGCTTCTGCCCGACGTCGACCATCCGGGCTCCGCCTTGCGCGCCGAGATGCGTCGAGACGGCGGTGTGACCGACTATCTCGGCGTACGCCGCGCGCAGCCGCTCCGGGCGGCCCCGGCCCGCGACCTTCGCGAGGGCGTAACGGTCCAGGGGCGCGAGCCCCGCCCAGACCGCGTCCGAGATGGGGAGCGCGTCCCCGTAAGCCTCGCGGATCTCTTCCGGTGGGTGGTCGGGCGGCGGATCGGGGACGGGCTCGATGTCCTCACCGGGCGGCGTCGCTGCCGCCGCTGCCTCGCGGACGAGCTCGACATCGACCATCGGGTTCGCGCCCAGGGTCACGAGCTCGCGCCGCAACGGGAGCGGCAGGCTGCTCCATCCTTCGCGCGACAGCCGGCACCCGGCGTGGTCGAGGGCGCGGCGCGACGCGATGGGTAGCAATTCGAGGCGTTCGTCGATCTCGTCGAATCGGTAGAGCACCGGTCGCGATAGTACCACCGAAGGCCCGCTGCCACCCTCAGTCCATCCGACGGAAACAAGGCCGGGCAGACCATGGGCGTTCGCCATCTCCGGTGCTACACGACCCTCGTCAATCGCGATGACCCAGCGAACGGAGCTCCCCGTACTCGACCGGATGCGCCGGCCACTGCGCGACCTGCGCGTCTCGGTGACCGACAGATGCAATTTCCGGTGCTCGTACTGTATGCCCAGGGATGCCTTCGGAGCCGGGCACCGGTTCTTGCCGCGGGCAGAGATCCTGTCCTTCGAGGAGATCCACCGGACCGTGCGGCTGTTCGCAGGGCTCGGAGTGAAGAAGGTGCGCCTCACCGGGGGTGAGCCGTTACTTCGGGCCGAGCTCCCCAAGCTCGTCGAGATGCTCGCGGCGGTGCCCGGTATCGAGCTGGCGCTCACGACGAATGGATCTCTGCTCGAGCGGCTCGCAAAGCGGCTTCGCGACGCGGGGCTCACGCGCGTCACCGTGAGCCTCGACTCGCTCGACCCCGTGGTGTTCCGGAAGATGAGCGACTCGGACATACCCGTCGAGGACGTGCTGCGCGGCATCGAGGCCGCCGACCGTGCCGGCCTTCGTCCGTTGAAGATAAACGCCGTCGTCCGCGGCGGCGTCAACGAGGACGCAGTCGTGGAGCTGGCAAGGCATTTCAAGGGAACCGGCGTCGTGGTGCGCTTCATCGAGTTCATGGACGTGGGCGTCACCAATCGCTGGGAACCGTCGGCAGTCGTGTCGGCGGCGCGCATCGTCGAGCGGATCGCGTCGGAGTTCCCGCTCGAGCCTTTGCCCGTGGAGAACGGTGGCGTCGCGAGGCGCTACCGGTACCTCGACGGGGCCGGCGAGATCGGCGTCATCGCGTCGGTCACCGAGCCATTCTGCGGTGATTGCAGCAGGGCCCGGCTCTCCGCCGACGGCCACGTGTATACGTGCCTCTTCGCCACGCAGGGCGTGGATCTTCGGCACCTCCTCCGTGACGGATCCCCCGACGAGCACGTGACGGCCTTGCTCGAATCGCTATGGCGCGGTCGGGCCGACCGCTACTCAGAACTCCGCGCCGTCGCTCCGCCTCGCCGCCGTATCGAGATGAGCTACATCGGGGGCTGATCGCTCGGCCTTCCTGGGCCTGCGAGAAGGTCGGCGACCCGCGTCGAGGACCTCGCGCACCTTCCGCTGCAAGCTCCGGGAGTCGTACGGCTTGGCGAGGAAGGCAACCTCGGCGCTCTTGATGCCGTGACGCACCACCGCATCGTCGGTGTAGCCGCTGGTGTAGAGCACACGCAGCTCGGGGTTCATTGCCTGCATCGCCTCCGCGAGCTCGCGACCGTCCATGCGCGGCATGACGACGTCCGTGAGAAGAAGGTCGACGGTGCCCGGGTGCTCGGAGAGGACGGCGAGCGCCTCCACGCCGTCGCTCGCCTGGAGCAAGGAATATCCGAGGTCTCGAAGAGTACGAATCGCGACGCGGCGCAGAGGTTCCTCGTCTTCCACGATCAGGATCGTTTCCGTCCCCACTGCGCTCGCCTGGCTCGCCACAACGTCGGCGCTCCCGGGCCTGGCGTCCACGGCCGGGACGTAGATGCGGAAGGTAGTGCCACGCCCGAGCTGACTCTCCACCTCGATATGGCCACCGCTCTGCGCGACGATGCCGTGCACCACGGAGAGGCCCAGACCGGTTCCCTTGCCGACGGCCTTCGTGCTGAAGAATGGTTCGAAGATCCTCGCCTGCACCGCGGCCGCCATGCCGGTCCCGGTGTCCGTCACGGAGAGGCGAACGTAGCGCCCCGGAGCGACGTGCGGGTGCGTCTGCACGAACTCGTCCCCGAGGACGACACCGCACGTCTCGATCGACAGCTTCCCCCCACGCGGCATCGCATCGCGAGCGTTCACGGCCAGGTTCATAAGCACCTGGACGAAGCTTCCAGGATCCACCTTCACCCTGGACGGCTCGGTACCGAGAGAAAGCGTCAGGGTGACGTCCTCCCCGAGGATCCTCCGGAGCATCTTCTCGGTGTCCACGACGATGGCGACCAGGTCGACGACGCGCGCCTCGATCACCTCCTGCCGGCTGAACGCGAGGAGCTGCCGGGTGAGGCTGGCGGCGCGCTCTCCAGCGTCGTGAATCTCACCCAGGATCTCGCCGCTCTCGCCCGGTTCCAGTGCCGTGTCCTTGAGAGCTTCGGTGTTCGACAGGATGATGGTGAGCAGATTGTTGAAGTCGTGAGCGACACCGCCGGCAAGGAGCCCTATCGACTCCATCTTCTGCGTCTGCCGCAGCTGTGCCTCGAGCTCGCGCCGCGTGGTGATGTCCTGCGCGGAGCCCGCGACGCGGAAGACGTGACCCGCGGCATCCTTCACGGGGAACCCGCGATCGCGGACCCACCTCACGGTGCCGTCGGGGCGGACGATCCGATACTCCTCGTCGTAGTTGCCGTGGACCTGCTTGGTGAGCACCGCCGAGCGTATCCGTTCGCGGTCGTCGACATGGATCGCGTCAAGCCAGCTTCGCGGGTCGTCGTAGACCGAGTTGCACGTCCTGCCCCAGATCTGCTCGTAGCCCGGGCTGACGTAGATGATGGAACCCTTCTCCAGGTCGGTGAGCCAGAACACCTCCTGTATCGTGTCGGCGAGCTGTCGGAAACGCTCGTCGCTCTCGTGCAGAGCGCGCTCCGCGCGTCGACGCTCCGTGACGTCTTGCACGATGACCAGGACATATTCCTCGCCGCCCAGCACGAGCCGTTGCGCCGAGGCCACGGCCTCGCCGCTCTTGCCGTCGCTGGAGCGGAAGCGGTGGTTGAATTCGCGGATGTGCTCGCTCTTCGCGACGAGCTCCCAGAAGCGCGTGTGGTCCTCTCCCGCGAGCGGATACTGAGCGGCAGCGGGCGTGGGAGGTTCGAGCGCGAGAATGTCTTCGCGAGTGACTCCCGAGAGCTCCAGGTAGGCCCTGTTCACCTCGACGATCCGACGGTCGGCTGTGCGGATCAGAACCTTGGCGATCGGGCTCGCGTCGAACACCGCGGCGAAGCGCTGCTCGTATTCATCGAGCGCCTGCTCGAGGGCCCTGTGCTCGGTGAGGTCCGTCAGCACGCCGACGGAGCCCGCATAGGAGCCATCCCCTGCGAACAGGGGCGCCGTGCAGACGCTGACGGGGATGCGGCGACCTTCACGGTCGAGGCGCACGGTGACGAGATTTCGCACCGAGCCGCGTTCGCGCGTGCGCTCGAGCATGGCGTCGAACTCGGCCATCTTGTCCACCGGCACCGTCGGCAGGGAATGACCCGCGACCTCCGCGGACGTCCACCCGAAGAGGCGCTCCGCCGCCAAGCTCCACAGGAGTGCGCGCCCGTCAACATCCAGCGCGACGATGGGAACCGGGGAAGCCGCGACTATGGCCGAGAGCTCACTGACCACTTCAGTGGCCGCTTCATGTCGTTTGCGCTGGACGGGGCTGGCGAACGTGACCAGCACTCCCGCCCCGCCGTCCAGGGCGACCGGAACGAGGCGCGCGCCGCACCAGGCCGCGAGCCCTGGCTCGTTCGCCGGATCCCCGCACCGCGGCAGGTCGACCGTCACGCCCTTCGTGGCTTGGTCGTAGAGGCGCCACAGCGCGGCGGGCGCCTCCGGGAAGAGCTCCCTGACGTCGTCGCCGATGACGAGGGCCTCGGTGAACCCCGCGGCGTCGAGCCACTCCGCGTTGGCGCGCACGACCCGCCCGTCCGAAGACAGAAGACAGAGACCTACACCTGCATTCGCGAAGAGGGCGTCGAGCACATCCATGAACGAACTGTAGTCGGAGCACGGATCGTGCCGACCGAGTGACGTCGATCGCCGACGTCAGATGCGCTCGTTGCTCACGCCTCTGCCGTATCCCCCAAAGTGCAGCTCGCGGTGCACTCGCGCCGCTTTTGCTCCGCGGTGCACTCGTTGCGCGCTCACGAGAGCTCGGGTTGCTCACTTTTCCCCCTTCGGTCTCAGGTAAACCCACACGATCGGCACGCCATCGTTTGCGCCCACTTTCGCGGGCGACACCGTTCCGTAGTCGACCCACAGCTGATATTCCACGCGCGCCATGTGCTGCTCGTGGTGGTACACGGCCACGTCGGTCGCGCTCAGCGTGAGCGAGCCGTTCAAGTCGCTCCGGATGCGGCCGTCCTTCTGGAGGCGGAACCAGCTGTCGTAGGCGGTGTCGTGCATGTACACCTGCGCGTTGCGCGGGGCGTGCTCGTTGATGAAATCCTGCACGGCGCCGGTCGTGTATCCCCAGAACGAGCGATTGAGCCCGAGGCTCGCGCCGCCCGGCGTTCCGCCGACGATCGGCATGTACGCGCTCAAGCCCCAGGGATGCGCGTGCAGCGTCATCACCGCGGGCCCGGTCACGACGGAGAGGAACACCGCGGCGTCGGCGATGGGGACGCGGCGCAGGCGCTCCGGCGCAAGCTCTCCGATGCGACGCCGCGCCCAGTCGAAGCCCGTCCCCGCGAAGAGGCAGAGGAAGGGGTACGCGGTGAGCCAGTGCTTGGTCCCACCGAAGATCGGCGTGCCACTCGAGAACCAGGGCGCGTAGCTGGTGACGATGCAGAGCAGCCAGAGCGCGCGCGTCGAGAACCTGTGCTTGAGCCCGCGTCGCTCCAGCGCGGGTAGCGCGCGGGCAGCGCGCAGGAACGGGAGCTCGCGCACCGAAAGGACCAGGCCGAGCGCGGCGAGCACCAGTGTGATCGTCGGCACCGTCGCGATCGTCATCACCCACGCGTAGAGGCGCGGCATCGGGGGGCGGAAGTACGTCACCCCAAGGAATTCCATGTTGTAGTACTCGTGGTTCATGTGGAACGACACGTACTCGGCGAGCCGCCGCCCCGTGTCGAACCAGATCCACGGCCACGTCACGTAGAAGACGACCGGCCCGAGCACGGCCATCGCCAGCAGCGCGGCAGGGATGCGAGCTCGCCCGACGCGCAGGTCGCGAAGCAGACGCTGTGGCCCCCGGGTAACCAGCAGGTGAACGACCAGCGCGGGCGGCAGGAGCCAGGCGTTGTGCTTGGTGTTCAGCTCGAGCCCGTAAAGCACGCCCGTGAGCAGCGCCCAGCGGAGGCCGCCACCCGAAAGACTCCGCGCATATGCGTACGTCGTGACGAGCCACATGGTGAGTACGGCGACGTCGAAGCACGCGAGATGGGAGTGGTAGAAGATGGCGGGCTGGAGCGCGAGGAGCAGCGCAGCCACGAGCCCCGCGAGCCTCCCGATAGCGCGACGCCCCCACAGGTACACCGTCGACACGCCGAGGCTCGAGAGCACCATGCCGGGAAAGCGAAACGCGGTGCCCGACTCCGCGAACACCTGGTGCTCCTGGTGCAACCACTTCACCGAGAGCGCGAAGAGCGACTTCACGAACGCCGGGTGTTCGTGGTTCGAACGCCAGTAGCGATCAACGGTGTCCTGGGTGAGCGCGAGCGACGGCTGCGTGAAGAGCACGTCGAACCACTTCTTGTAGTCGGACGACGCGTGGAAGTAGAACCCCTCGTCGCGCGCGTAGCCGAGGTTCTTCACCGTCGCGAGCAGCATCACGACGTAGCCCGCTGCGAGCGCGAGCGCGATGAGCGGATCCACCAGCGCCGCGGTGACGCGCTGCCGGGTCATCGAGTGTCCGCCTGGAAGCAGAACTGACGGTCGTGCGGCCGCCGCGAGGAGATACGGAACTCGACGTCGGCACGAGTTCCCGCGCGCGCGCCGAGCACTGCCTCGAACCGCCGGAAGCCCTCGCCATCGCGGTGCACGTAGGTAGCGATCTGCTCGCCGCCCACCAGGATGCGCATCTCCACCGGCGCGCCGCGGAGCTCGCGCTCGATCCACCACGGCAACGTACCGTAGCCACGCAGAGTGGTCCCGAGCGGAACGTCGCGGTAGCGGATCGCCAGCTCCGCGCCGTCGGTGGGCTCCGCCCAGATGCAACGACGTCCGCGCCACTCGTTGTCTTCCACGACGGTGACGCCGACGAAGTGAGCCTCCGAACCGCTGCAGAGGTGGCGTGCGGCGGGGAACGCGGGGTCGCCGTGCAGACCGCCGGCGTCTCGCCTGGCGCTCGTCGTGTACGAGCAGGGCGTCTCGCGGCCGTCGCTGCGCACGTCCGCGACGGCGGCGCTCGCGGCCTCGTCGACGAAGTCGAACGTCACGTGAGCCGGAGCGGGGTTCTGGAGGACCCTGAGCCGGAGCTTGCCGACCCTTCGCTCTTCCAGGAGCTTCCATCCCGCGAGCTCGGGCGACGAGGCACCGATGATGCTCACCTCGATGGCGCGGGCATACGCGGTCGCGTCGGGCCGCGCGACGTCCCGGAGTGGCATGAGCTGGTCGCCGAAGGCGGCTCGGGCGTTCGGCTCCGCCCAGCAGGGCGCGACGACCAGTAGCTCGCCGTGTCGGCGTAGGTCGGTGACCGCGGCGCGCCCGACCTTCCACTCGTCCGGTGAGGGAGGCCGAGAGGAGAAATAGGCGTGGGCCGCGAGCTCGGTCAGGCCCACCACGGGCACGAGAAGCCAGGCAAGCGCCTTTCTGGCCATGAAGCGCGCCGAGCCTAGGATCAAAGAAGGCGTTATTCGAGTCGTTTCGAGTGTAGAAGAGGCATCCCGGGATGGCCGACGCGCCGCGCTCTCGCCCAGCCGTGCTCACGAGCCGGGTCCCGCGCGACGGCACCGAGCGACTCCTCATGGTCGCGGCGGTCGCGGTCGCGGCGTACGTGGTGGTCTTCCCTTTCACCCAGACCCGCTACCCGCCGCTCACCGATCTCCCGTTTCACGCCGCGCAGGCATCCATCCTGCGTCACTACTTCGACCCTCGATTTCACTTCCAGGAGCAGTTCACCGTGCACCCGCTGGAGGTGCCGTACGTCTCGATGTACGCGCTTGGCGCGCTGTTCGCGCTCGTGATGCCCATCACCACGGCGGTGAAGCTGATGGCCATCTCGATGCTCGCGCTGGTTCCGGCAGGGCTCGCCGTCTTGTTGCACGGCATGAAGAAGAGCCCGCTCTGGGCGATTTCGGCGCTCGGGCTGACGTGGTGCACGATCACCCAGTGGGGCTTTCTCAGCTACATGGGCGCGACCGGCCTCCTCGCCATGAGCTCGGGCCTCGGGCTGCTCGTCGTCGATCGCCCGACTCTCACGAGGAAGATTTTGCTCGGCATCTCCCTCGTCGCCATCTTCTTCACGCACGTGTATCGCTTCCCGTTCGCCGTCGCGGGAGTGCTGCTCTCTGCGTGGCTCGTGTTCCCGGTGACGGGACGCTTCTCGGTGCTGATCCGTCCGCTCGTGCCGGGGGCGCTCCTGTTCGTGCTCTGGCTCTCGATCCGCCCGGCCGCACTGTCACCACCCGTCGAGAAGCTCGGTATCCACCCCGAGCGCTTCGGCTACGTCCTCGAGCACCTCTTCGGCGCCTACCTGCCGCAGGAGGGCTTCCCGGCCACTCGAGAGGGTTCCACGGAACGCGTCGTCGCGATTTGCCTCATCGTGCTCATCGTGCTCGCCGCCGCCGCGTGCGTCGCGCTTTACCTGGCGCGTGCGCGCGCGGAGCCCCACCGAGAGAGCGCGACGTGGGAGCGCCGCGTCGGCGTGTTCGCCTTGCTGTACGCAGCGGGGCTCTTCGCGCTGTACCTCACGCTGCCGCTGGCCGTGGGACAGTGGTTCTTCGTCTATCCGCGCGAGATCGTCGGTGTCGCGCTCTTCCTTCTCGCCGCGGTTCCGGACCTGCCGAGCGCGCGCATGGCCCGGATCGGTATCGTGGCCGCCGCGATCGCCGCGGTCGTGCCGATGGCGAGCTTCGTCGCGCGTCGGTTCCGTGAGTTCGACGACAACACCGCCGACTTTCGCGACATCCTGCGCGCTACGCCGCCCGCGCCGCGACTCCTCTACTTGATCTACACCTTCGCGGGCTCCAACAAGCGCGCCTCACCGTTCCTCCATCTGCCGGCGTGGATCCAGGCCGAGAAGGGCGGCGCGCTCGCGTTCCACTTCGCTCAGTGGGGGTTTTATCCGGTGCGGTACCGACCATTGTCGCCGAACGTTCCGCCGCCATTCGCGGAGGGGTTCGAGTGGAACCCGCAGTACTTCGACGTCATGCGTCACGGCACGTGGTTCGACACGTTCCTCGTGAGGCACGAGATCGAGCCCCATGAGCTCTTCGATCGCGACCCCACCATTCACCGGGTCGCTCACTCGGGGACCTGGTGGCTATATCGCCGGGAATCGCGCTGAGCGCCCCATCACGGGGCAGCCCTGACCTGCCGGCCGGGCTAATCGATACCTGGAGGTATCCGAACATTGCGATCGCGCGAGTGATATTTCAATCTTGAATTACCACAGGATTCCGCAGCGGCTAAATCCCCGTTCTCAGGCGCGAATGACATGGAACGGACCCTGCAATTACCAAGGCTTAGCTAGACGCGGCGAACGGAGCCGCGAGCTGGCGAGCACTAGTCATAGCGACTCGATACGTCCCCCCCCTCCGTTCGGGTCGCTATGCATTTCTAGCCATACCGGCGCGAAACGTTCCCCCCTCCGTTCGGGCCGGTATGCATTTTTTCCACGGAGCAGCGGAGTGTCCCCCCTCCTTCCCGCTGCTCCGTGACTTTTTTGTCCGCTTCGCAGCCCCGGCAAGAAGGCGTCCGATGGGTGACTATCGCCGCTGATAGATGTCGAGGTCCTCGACGCTCTCGACGAAATGGTAGCTCCTATCGACCAGGGACAGGAGCTCGGGAAAGCCACCGAGCGCCGCCGAGGAGTCGAGCACGTCCCCGGTAACGTACTGAAAGACGTCCCCGTGCTGAACCACGACCACCTGGGGCGGATCGCGGCGCAGGTCTTCCAGTAGATCGCGGCGCGCGACGACGCGCTGCCACTCGACGCGCTGAGGCACGTCGTAAACGAACCTCGAGGCGGCGCGGCGCCCGGAGAGCCAGTACAGCGCTGGCTCGAAGCCCCAGACGTAGATGGAGTCGCCCGGCCGCGAGAGGCGAGCGACGTCGCGAGCCGCGCGCCGATCCAGGCCGAGGTCGTAGTCGGCGACCCGGTAGAGCTTCGCGTCGAGGTCTTCGCGGGAGGGAACGCGCGCGACGAGGAACGCTAGGCGGCTCGCGCTGCGTTCCCAGAACGTCCCGGGGTTGTGGCGGAGCGCAACGCGTTCCGCCGCGAGCACCGTCACGACGGCAGCGAGCGCGAGCGCGTGAAGGGGAGAACGCCGCTGCGCCCAGCGCCACCCTTTGTACAGGCCGAGCCCGGCTAGAAGCGAAAGCAACGGCAGCGTCGCGGCGTAGTGATACTGGAAGAACTTCGCCTGCAGCGCGATGCCGGTGACGTGAACGGAGGCGATGCCCATGATCAGCATCGATGCCTCGCGCTCGCGGTCGGAGACGCGCGGCAACGCCAGAGAGAGGCCGATACCGAGAGGGATTACGTAGGAGAAGCCGAAGAGAAGCTCAGTCACGCCGTACCAGAGGAGACCTTGCGGAGTCCCGTGCCAGCCGAGCGCCGTGTAGCCCGGCGTGAACTCGAGCAGCGTCCAGCGGAGGGCCGGCAACGCACTGCGAAGCCAGAACCAGGCGAGCACGAGCGCGATGGGCAGGAGGCTCCCTGCGCCAGCCGCGAGCACGGGAAGCACCGCCCGTCCGGGTCGCGGCGATCGAAGCCATTCCGCGCGCGAAAGATACGCGGCGCAGACGAGCACTCCGCCGCCGAGCGGCGGCTTGAACAGGAACGCGCACCCGAAGAGCGCACCGACGACGGCGGCCGCTCGAAGTCGTGCTGCAAGTGACGATGAAGAAGCGCCGCTCCCCGTCGCCTGGACGAGCGCAAAGACCGTGAGCATGCCGCCGAACGATTCGGGCTGCGCGGTGTGCCAGAACTCGAGCTGGGCGTGGATGAGCACCGCGAGCGCGGCGCCGACGAGCCCGGCCGTTTCCGAGTCGAAGAGCGTCCTTCCCAACCTCCGAAACGCGAACACCATTGCGACGAGGCCGGCGACCTCCACGATGCGGATGGACGACATTGCCTTGCCGAACAGGGCCTCGGCGAAGGCGAACACCAGGAAGACGCCCGGCGGCTTGAAATCCCAGGCGTCACGATACGGCATGCGCCCGTCGAGGACCGCGTCTCCGACGACGGCGTAGATGCCCTGATCTCGCCCGAAGCCGAACATCAGGATCTGCAGCGCGGACATGGCGATCACCGCCCACGAAAGGCGCGCGACCCAATGGTCCGCGAGCACGTGCGGCCGCCGCACGCTGGCGACGGCAGGCAGGGCTGCGGACGACATGGGCGGCGACGCTACATCAAGAGCCGGCCGTGGTCCCCGGCCACACGCCTCCGAGAAGTGCCCGCAGCGTCACGCCTGCGCCATCGGGCGGCCGTAGACGCGGCGCACGGCGTGCAGTCGGCCGACGACGACAGCGAAGCCGCCGGGGATCCATCCTGATTTCAGTTACTTGGCGCCCCATCCTCGAGAATCCGACGAACGGGCTCCCGCCTTGGCATCCGAAGGCGACTGCGTTAGCCGTCATCGCGATCGGTCGGTCGACTTCATGCGTAGCCCGCTTGCCACTGCGTCCTGCATTTCGCTACCGAGCACCTCGGCTCGCCGCCGGCGTGCGGCGCGCTCCCGGAATAGAAAGGCAGGCCAATAGCCGATGGTGACGAAGCCAAGAGCGCTGTTCATCTGCGGGTCGCTCAACCAGACGAAGCAGATGCATGCGGTTGCCCGCGAGCTGCCCGAGTTCGACGCCTGGTTCACGCCGTTCTTCGTGGAGGGCTTCCTGGACGGCGCGCGGAAGGCGCACCTGCTCGACACGACGATCGCCGGCTTCCCCTGGGTCGGCCGATGCAACGCGTACCTGGCGGAGAACGGGCTGTCTCTCGACTACCAGGGCCGGCGTCACCACCACGACTACGAGCTCGTGGTGACGTGCCAGGATGTCTACGTAGGGCCGAGCGTGCGACGGCTGGTGCAGAAGGGCGTTGGGCTCGTGCTCGTGCAAGAGGGCATGACGGACCCGGAGAACTTCATGTATCACGTGGTCCGCCGCGTGCGGTTCTTACCTCGCTGGTTCGCCAGCACGGCGGCCACCGGGCTCTCCGGCGAATACGCTCGCTTCTGCGTCGCGAGCGAGGGATACCGCGACCTCTTCGTGAGGAAGGGCTGCGATCCGTCCAAGCTGGTGGTCACGGGGATCCCGAACTTCGACGACATGGAGCGCTACCGGCAGAACCGAATCGCCGAGCACGGCTACGTGCTCGTGTGTACGTCGGACGCTCGTGAGACCTTCAAGATGCTCGATGATCGTGAAGATTTCCTCAAGAAGGCGTTCGCCATGGCTGGAACGCGACCACTGATCGTGAAGCTCCATCCGAACGAGGATGTCGGGCGGGCGCGCCGAGAGATCATCGCGCTTTCGCCAAACGCCACGCTCGTAACCGAGGGCTCCGCTGAGGAGTTGGTCGCGAATTGTAGCGTGCTGGTCGTCCAGTACTCGACGCTCGCATTCGTGGGACTCGCTCTCGGCAAGGAGGTCCACGCGAAATACCCGATCGATGAGCTCCGACGGCTCCTCCCGCTGCAGAACGGCGGCCGGTCCGGGAAGGCGATCGCCGAGGTGTGCCGCCAGGTGTTCGAAGCGCGGGCGCACCGGCGCCCCGGCACGAGTGTGCCCTGCGGCAACAGCGCGGTCGGGGCCGCTCCTTGAAGACGCTCGTCGTGATCCAGGCCCGGACCGGGAGTTCACGGCTCCCCGGCAAGGTCCTCATGCCCCTCGCCGGAGCGCCGCTGCTCGAGCGAATGGTGGAACGCGTGCGGACCGCGAGCACGCCCTCGGACCTCGTCGTCGCGACCACGACCGAGAGCGCCGACGACGCCATCGTCGACCTCTGCCGGCGGACGGGGACTCCGTTCTTTCGCGGACACCCGACGGATCTGCTCGAGCGGCATCACGGCGCAGCCTCTGCGGCCGGCGCCGATGCTGTCGTGAAGATCCCGTCGGACTGTCCGTTGATCGACCCCGCGGTGATCGACCGGGTGATTGGCACGTTCCTCGCTATGCCAGATGCCCGGGATTTCGTGAGCAATCTACATCCCGCTACGTGGCCGGACGGCAACGACGTCGAAATCTTCACCATGGATGCGCTCGAGCTCGCCCATCGCGAGGCGCGTCGGCCCCACGAGCGCGAGCACACGACCCCGTTTCTCTGGGATCATCCTGAGCGTTTCCGGGTCGAGAACGTCGTGTGGGAAACGGGGCGGGATCTGTCGACCACTCACCGCTTTACGATCGACTATCCGGAGGACTACAGCCTGATTGGAGCCGTCTACGAGGCACTGTGGACGGCTGCGCGTCCCGTCTTCCCCCTCGCCGAGATTCTCAGCTTCCTGGAGACGCACCCCGAGGTGCATCGTATCAACGAGCGATACAACGGCGTGAACTGGTACCGCCATCACCTCGACGAGCTGCACACCATTTCGAAAAGCATGACCCGGAGCCCAACGTGAGCGAACCGAAAGAAGACTCGAACGAACGTTTGCGAGCGCTGTCCCTGGCGGTGCGCGAGCACATCATCCGGATGTCCACGGACGGGGGATGCTTCATCGGCGCCTCGCTCTCCTGCGCCGATCTGCTGGTGCATCTGTATTCGCGCGTCTTGCGTATCTCGAGGGACGCCTTGGACGATCCGAATCGAGATTACCTCCTCCTGTCGAAGGGGCATGACGTGCCCGCGCTTTACGGGACCCTGGCCGAGCTCGGGTTCATCGAGCGCGCACGCCTCGGCGCGCACCTGAAGACCCACGACAGCGTCTACTGGCACCCGAACCGCGCCGTTCCGGGGATCGAATTCCACTCCGGTTCGCTCGGGCACCTGCTCTCCGTCGGCATCGGCATAGCGCTCGATATCCGGCTCCGCGGGGGCAAGAACCGCGTCTTCGTCGTGGTCGGCGACGGCGAGCTCGACGAGGGGAGCATGTGGGAAGCGATGCTGGTGGCGAACTCGCAGTCGCTCGACAATCTGGTGGTCGTCGTCGACCGTAACCAGTTCCAGGCCAACGTGCGGACGGAGGAGCTCGTCCCCTTGGAGCCCCTCGATCAGAAGCTCGCGGCGTTCGGCTTCGCGGTGACGATGGTGAACGGGCACGATTTCGACGCGCTGGGCTCCGCGTTCGGGTCTCTGCCTCACGTCCGGGGCAAGCCGACGGCCATCATCGCCGAGACTGTCCGCGGGAAAGGCCTCCCCAGCATCGAGGCGCGCGCCGATCGGTGGTTCGTCAATTTCACCCACAAAGAGGTCGAGATGCTGCTCGCCGAGCTCCACGGAACGGCGAAGGCGGAGCTCTCCTCCGAAACCCTCATGGTGCGCTGAGAATCCGATGCAGACGTATGAACAGTTTCTGGCAGAGCGGGCACGAACGGACCAAGGGCTCGTCGTCATGACAGCCGAGAACCGTGCGGTGATCCGCAACCTGCCGGCTGCCCTCGGGCCCCGCTTCATCGATGTCGGGATCTGCGAGCAAACGATGATCGGGGTCGCCGCAGGAATGGCGCTCAGGGGGCGAACCCCCATCGCCCATGCGCTGGCCACGTTCCTGACGATGCGGGCATTCGAGTTCATTCGCACGGACGTCGGCATCCCTGGCCTGCCCGTGACGCTGGTCGGCGGGGTCCCCGGCTTCCTTTCCGAGGCCAACGGCCCCACACACCAGGCATTGGAAGATATCGCCCTCATGCGGGGGGTCCCCGGGATGCAGGTGTTCTGCCCCGCGGATCGTGAAGAACTCCTCATCGGCATGCAGGCGGTGCTCGACAGCCGGAGGCCAACCTACGTGCGCTACGCAGCGCCCGAGCCTGCCGTCGCTCACCGGGAACCCTTCGTGATCGGCAAGGCAGAGACCATCGCGGACGGCCACGATGTCTCGATCCTGGTTTACGGGTTCCTGCTGGCCGAGGCCGAACGTGCCCGAGCGGAGCTCTCGTCGCGCGGCATCTCGGTGCGGCTCGTGAATATGCGCATGCCGAAGCCCGTCGACGAGGCCACCATCGTCGCCGCAGCCCGCGAGACGAAGATGATGGTCACCATCGAGGATCACTTTCTCACGGGCGGTCTTCATTCCATCGTGGCGGAGGTCCTGCTGAAGCACCGACGCAGCGCGCGCGTGCTGCCGATCGCCATGGAAGAGCGCTGGTTCAAGCCCGCGCTGCTCGCCGACGTCCTCTCGTACGAGGGCTTCACCGGCCCGATGCTCGCCGACCGCATCGAGAAAGCTTTCAGGGAGTAGAGCGCCGCTGATGACGAACGGAATCAAGCTCGACCAGGGCTACCCCAGCATCGAAGCTTCGGACGCGCTCTGGGCGCGCTCATCAGGGCTCATCCCCGCTGGAACGCAGACGCTCGCGAAGGGCCCGGGCCAGTACGTGAAGGGCGTCGCGCCGAAGTACCTGTCACGGGGGAAGGGTGCGCGCGTCTGGGACGTAGACGGCAACGAGTACATCGATCTGAACATGGCGATCGGGCCGCTGTCGCTCGGGTATGCCTACCCGGCCGTCGACGACGGGATCCGGCAGCAGCTCGCATCGGGGATCACTTTTTCGCAGATGCATCCGCTGGAGGTCGAGGTTGCAGAGCTCGTCCGGGATGTCGTGCCTGGCGCGGACATGGTGCGCTACAGCAAGACAGGCTGCGACGTGACGACCGCCGCAGTGCGGCTCGCGCGCGCCTTCACTGGCAAGAACCACGTCGCGTGCTGCGGGTATCACGGCTGGCACGACTGGTACATCGCCGTGACCGATCGCGCCGCGGGCATCCCCGACGCCGTGCGCGATCTGACGTTCACGTTTGCTTACAACGACCTCGACAGCGCCGAGCAGGCCGTGGACGACGACACCGCCTGCGTCATCCTGGAGCCCACCGTCTTCGAGGCGCCAAAGCCGGGCTTCCTGGAGGGCCTGCGGCGGCTCTGTACGCGGAAGGGCGCGCTGCTCGTGTTCGACGAGATGTGGACCGGGTTCCGGCTCGCGCTCGGCGGCGCCCAGGCGGCGTTCGGCGTCACCGCGGACCTGGCGTGCTTCTCGAAAGCAGTGGCGAATGGCATGCCGCTGTCGTTGCTCACTGGGCGCCGCGACGTGATGCAGCTGCTCGAGAAGGACGTCTTCTTCTTCACGACCTTCGGGGGCGAAGCGCTCTCGCTCGCCGCGGCGAAGGCGACCATCGAGGAGCTCCGGAACAAGGACGTCCCCGCGCACCTCGCGCGCCAGGGAAAGCGCCTGCGCGAGGGGTACAACGCAATCGCCCGCGAGCTCGGGCTCGGATACACGAGCGCCATCGGCTCGGATTGCCGCTCGCTCGTGACCTTCGACGCCAAGGCGGGCAATCCCCTGGAGATGAAGTCCCTCGTGCAGCAGGAGATGATCCGTCACGGCGTGCTGTGGGGCGGCTTCCACAACATGTCGTTCTCCCACGGCGACGCGGAGGTGGAGCACGTGCTTGCAGCCTACAAGCGCGTGCTGCCGGTGCTCGCGCAAGCAGTGGACGCGAAGGACGTCCGCGGAGCGCTCCTGGGAGAGCCCGTCGAGCCCGTCTTCCGCAAGACGAGCAACTTCAACACGAAGCCCGTGCGGAGGCCCGGGTGACCGACTCGTTCTCCCTGGAAGGCCGCGTCGCGGTAGTCACCGGAGCCCTCGGGCTCCTCGGGCGAGAGCACTGCAGGGCGCTCTCGCGCCACGGCGCTCACGTTGTGGCAACCGATCTGGACGCTTCGGGCTGCGAGGCGTTCTCGCGAGAGCTCCCGGGCGGAGGCGAGCACCACGCGGGCCTTTCGGCCGACATCACGCGGCCGGAGGACGTCAGCGCCCTGTCGAAGGCCGTTCTGTCGCGATTCGGCCGGATAGACGTGCTGGTGAATAATGCCGCAGTCGACGACAAGTTCTCGAGTGCCGCGTCCGCCGCGGAGCTGTCGAAGTTCGAGAATTACCCGCTCGAGCTCTTCAAACGCTCGGTCGACGCGAACGTCGTGGGCACCCTTCTCTGCTCGCAAGTCCTCGGCTCGGAGATGGCGCGGGCCGGACGCGGAAGCATCATCAATATCGCGTCGACCTACGGGTTGGTTGCCCCCGACCAGTCGATCTATCGAAAGCCGGACGGCTCGCAGACCTTCTGGAAGTCCGCCGCGTATCCGACTACGAAAGGGGCGGTCCTTTCTTTCACCCGCTTCCTTTCCACGTACTGGGCGTCGCGCGGCGTGCGAGTCAACGCACTCTCTCCCGGCGGCGTCGAGAACGCTCAAGATCGCCACTTCGTGGACGCATATTCTGCGCGCACTCCGCTCGGACGCATGGCAAAGCCAACCGACTATGCCGGGGCGATAGTGTTCCTCGCGAGCGACGCATCGGCCTACATGACAGGGGCCAATCTGGTAGTCGACGGAGGGTGGACGGTATGGTGACCACCGCTCGCGCCAAGGGTCTCCCCCTCGCGGAGGCGAAGCGTCGTGCAGGGCGAACGAAGCTCGTGCTCACGGATTCGGACGGCGTGCTGACGGACAACGGCGTCTACTACGGAGCCCGCGGCGAGGTGCTGAAGCGGTTCTCGATCCGTGACGGCATGGGCGTCGAGCGCCTGCGCAACGCGGGCATCGCCACCGGTATCATCACCGGTGAAAAATCGCCCAGCGTGCGTGCCCGGGCGCAGAAGCTCAGCATCGAGCTCCTCTACCTTGGCGTGAAGGACAAGAGCGCGGCGCTCGAGCGCGTGATGCGCGACGCCGGCGTCGGAATCGAGCAAACGGCGTTCATCGGCGACGACGTCAACGACCACGCCGCGCTAGAAGCGGTGGGAAGAGCCGGGCTCACGGCGGCGCCGCTCGACGGCATGCCGGACGTCTTGCGGGCGGTGCACTACAGGTGCCGCGCGCCCGGCGGGCACGGCGCATTCCGGGAATTTGCAGAGTGGATCCTGAACCTACGTGGCTATCGAGGAGCACTAGCATGATTACGATAGGGCATAAGTCGGTTGGGGACGGACACCCCGTCTTCGTCGTGGCCGAGATCGGTATCAATCACAACGGCTCGCTCGAACTTGCCAGGCAGCTCATAGACGGCGCCGCAGCAGCGGGCGCCGACGCGGTGAAGTTCCAGAAACGCACTCCGGAGAAGTGCGTGAACCCCGAGGAGTGGCACCGCGAGCGCGACACGCCCTGGGGACGCATGACGTACATCGAGTATCGTCGCAGGATCGAGTTCGGTGAGAAGGAATACGCGGCGATCGACCGTCACTGCCGCGAGCGCGGCGTCCTGTGGTTCGCGTCTTGCTGGGACGAGGACTCGGTCGATTTCATGGAGCGGTTCGATCCGCCGTGTCACAAGGCGGCCTCTGCCTCGCTGACGGATCACGAGCTCCTGCGGAAGATGAAATCGACGGGACGCCCCGTGATTCTCTCCACCGGTATGTCGACGATGATGGAGATGGAGGCTGCGATCACCGCCATCGGCACGGATCATCTTCTGATCGCGCACTCCACGTCGTCGTACCCGTGTCCGCCGGAGCACGTGAACCTCCGCATGATCGCCACGCTGCAGGCCCGCTACCCGCACTGCCCCATCGGGTACTCGGGGCACGAGTCCGGCACCGCGCCGACCGTCGCGGCGGTGGCGCTCGGGGCCACCCACGTCGAGCGGCACATCACGCTCGACCGGAACATGTGGGGCAGCGACCAGTCAGCGTCGGTGGATCTCCCCGGGCTCACGGAGCTCGTCGCCGCCATCCGGGAGGTGGAGAGCGCGCTCGGCGACGGAATCAAGCGTGTCTACGAGGGCGAGCTCGCGAGCAAGAAGAAGCTCCGTCGGGTGAACGGCAACGGCGCCGCGCCCGCGCCGCGCTCGATCGTCACGGCGACGCCTGGCGGCCGGGTGACGTCACCCACCACCGTCTCGAGCTGAAGGAGCGATGTCGCTCGCCTTCCTTTCGTCCGTCATCATCGCCGTCGCGGCGGTGATCCTGGTGCTGCTCGAGCGACGCTTCCCCTACGACAAGGGGCAGAAGATCTTCCGGGAGGGTTTCTTCAACGACTTCGTGCTCTACACGCTGGTGCAGAGCTACGTGATGGGCCTCGTCATTGCGTGGATCATCGAGCGCATCGATTCGTCCACCGACATCTCACGTCTGCACCTCGTGTCGAGCTGGCCGCTGTGGGTCCAGATGCTCGTCTTCTTCGTCGTGCACGACTTCTACATCTACTGGTTTCATCGCGCGCAGCACCACAGCAAGTACCTCTGGCGCATTCACGAGGCGCACCACGCGACGAAGGATGTGGATTGGCTGTCCGGATCGCGCTCGCACGCCCTCGAGATCCTCATCAACCAGACGGTGGAGTTCGCCCCCATCGCACTCCTCGGAGCACGGCCGGAGGTGGCGATCTTCAAGGGGACCATCGATGCCGTGTGGGGCATGTACATTCACTCGAACATCGACGTCCGTTCCGGCAAGCTCCAGTGGTTCTTCAACGGCCCCGAGATGCACCGCTGGCACCACGCCATCGAGATCACCGAGGGCGGCATCAACTTCGCGACGAAGCTCGCGATCTGGGATTATCTCTTCGGCACCGCGGTGCGTCCGGCGCAGAAGCCGCGCGGCTACGGTCTCTCCGACGTCGATTTCCCGACGAACTACCTCCGCCAGCTCGTGTTCGCGTTCCGCCGCTTCTCCGGGGTGACGGCTGGGGCTGTCGCTCCGCCGGGCCCTCCGCTCGGGGGAATGCCGGAGGAACCGTCGTCGTGAGGTCCGGCGGGGCCTTCATCCCGCGGGACCTCTAGTTTGCCTGGGGAGCTCGGGCCAGAGCCGCGGTCGCGACCGCCGGCGCGGCGTCAGCGGCAATTCGCAGCGGTCGCGTGGCTCGGCGCCGCCGTCATGGTCTACGTCCTCGTGCGCAAGGTGCTGCACGTCGACTTCGCGCACGCCTTCGAGCTGATCCGGCGTGCGGGGTTCGTCACAGTGGCGATCGCGCTGCCTTATCCCGCGGCCATGGCGATCGACACGTTCACCGGCAAGCTGCTCCTCGAGACGATGGGCCAGAAGGTCCGCTTCCGTGGCCTCTACGCGATCCGGCTCGCGTGCGAGTCCGTGCTCCTCAGCCTGCCGCTCGGTACGGCGTTCGCGGAATCGCTCGGGCTCTTTCTGCTCTACCGCGTGACCAAGGTCGCTCCCACCCGCGGCATTGCGTTCATCGTCGGCAAGCGCTGGCTGCTCCTGCGTGCGCACGCGGGCTACGTGCTCCTCAGCGGCATCCTGGGGTACCGGATCCTCGCTGACCACTCCGTGGCGTTAATTCACACAGGAGGGCTCCCGCTCCTGGTGCTCGCCTCGACGCTCCTTCCGTTCGGGCTCGCGGCGGCGATGGTCGCGACCCTGGAGGGAGGGACCGCGGCACGCGCGCTCGGCAAGGTAGTGCAGAGCGTACCCATCGCCCGCGTCCAGCAGTGGATCCAGAGGCGGGCCGAGCACATCAGCGAGACGGACGTCGCGCTCGCACGCGTGCTCCGCCTCGGCCCCAACGCCATGCGCGTCTACACGGCGATGCTGCTCGCCGCCTGGTTCATGGATTCCGTGGAGACCTGGCTCATCCTCCACGTCCTCGGCGTCCACATCGGGTTCGTGGAAGTCTATTCCTTCGAGGCGGGGCTGTCGCTCGTGCGAAGCCTCGCGTTCTTCGTTCCGGCGGGGCTGGGCGTCCAGGACCTCGGCTACTTCGCGTTCTTCGGCGCGCTCGGCATACCGGACGCCATGGGCATCGGGGCGGCCTTCGTGCTGCTGAAGCGGATGAAGGAGCTCTTCTGGGTGTGCGTCGGGTACGCGCTGCTATTCGTCCTCCGCCTGAAGATCGAGAGAGCGCCCGTCATCTCGGCCCGAGCCTCGTCGTGAAGCTCGAGCGAAGGAACTAATTCAGGCCTGCGCCGCTCAGGATCCAGTTCTTCACGAGGTTCTGCAGGTCGTCGGGGAGCGGGTCCGACGTCGGGGGCATCCGATCACCGCAGGACGGGTTTCCTCCGAGCTTCTCGACGAGCAAGCTCTGGTCCGGCTTTCCCGGGACGACGCGAACCTTGCCGCTCTTGGCACACCCGCACGTGCTGAGCGGCCCGCCGTCGGGGCCAGCGCACATCCCCGATGCCTTCGTGCCGACGAGGTTCGAGAACGCGACGATCTGGTTTCCCATGTCGAGGTTGCCCTGCTTGGCGGCGCCGTGGCACTGCGAGTCGATGCAGCTCTTCGCGATGATCGCTTCGTACACGTTGCCGAAGGTGGGCGCGCTCAGATCCGGACCGCTGCCGGCATCGAAATGCTTGCCGATCGCCGGATCGCCCGGGAGCGCCAGGGCATGGAGCTTGTCGTCGGCATGGCCGAAGAAATACGATAGCCCCGACGTGACGTACACGCGGCCATCGTTCACGACCGGCGCGCCGACGACCGTTCCCTTCGTCTGGAAGTCGAACAGCTTCGAGCCGTCGGCGGTGTCGAACGCTTCGAAGTGCGTCTCCGAACCGAGGAGCCCCACGCCGTTCACGAGGGTCATCGGGGACCACACCCACGCCGGCAGCTGGCGTTCCCACACGATGTCGAGCGACAGCGGATCGAGCGCGAAGAGCACCGATGGGCTGGCGCTGTCACCGCTCATGGGCTCGCTGCCGGTCTCGTCGCTCGTGGACTGATTGTTCACCGTGTAGAGGTACTTGCCGTCCCAGGCGAGCGCCTGGAACACGCCGCCGATGGACGCCGAGCCCATGCCGAGCATGCGAGTCGCGATCTGGGTGCCATCCTCCCGGTCGAAGACGTACACGTTGCCGGACTTCTGCCCCGCGGCGACGAGGTGCTTCCCCTGATAGTCGAAGACGACCGGGTTGGCGCCGAAGTCCGAATCCGAGCTGCGCGCGTTGTTGATGGTGTACACGTCGCCCGTCGTGACCTGGACGCGCCATTTGACGTCGCCTGTCTTCATGTCGAGAGCAAACACGGAGTCCGAACCCGGCCCTGGATCTCCGGTGTAGTTGTTGCCGGTGGTCGCGAACACCGTGCCGCCGTCGGGGTCGAGGGCGACGGTGCTCCAGACGGCACACCCGGTTTCGTTCTCGCCCGCGGTGTAGGTCTGCCAGAGGAGCTTGCCGCTCGTCTTGTCGAGCGCAACGACCGAGCCCCGGAACGTCGCCTTGTCGGTCGCCTGCGTCTCTTCGTTCGACGAGACGCCGAGGAACACCTGGTTGCCCCAGACGATGGGCACCGAGTAGCCCGCCGACATCGGGTGCTTCTCGACCTGCGTCCCCCAGATGACGTGGCCGTCCTTCGCATCGAGCGCGTAGACGTAGCCTGCGAACGCGCTGTCGACGTAGAGCACTCCGTCGTCGTACGTCGGGGCCGCAGAGGTGCCGATGGATCGATCCACGGTGCCGCTCTGGCGCCACACCGCGAGGCCCGAATCGGCGTCGATGGCCGAGATCCCCGCGGACGCCGCCGTGTACACGCGATTGCCCACCGCGGTGACCGTGCTCACGAGCCCGAGCGGCCTGCTCCACAGCTCTACGAGATTGCCGACGTTCTTCTTCGTCAGCTTGGGCTCGTTCGTGTCGTGCCACGTCGACTGGACGTCGTAGGCCTGGTTCTTCCACGAAGGCTTCGGCCCGGCGTCGGTCGCCTCCTGACCGGCGTTCTTGTCCTTGCCGCACCCGGACCCGAGAAGGGCGGCGAGCCCCATACACAGCATCGCCGGTCGCATCCGCACTGAAGAAGTCATGTTCGCCCTCGATGTGAACGGCAATGACCGTTCCTCTGGCCGGGACGCGTACCCGATCCGCGGCTGGCCGGGAAGCACGTTGGCTCGCGCCTGCGAGTCCTGTCCTTCTCGCGTCAAATCAGACCCTGAAACGCTCAGATCTCGCTGCCCATGAAGCTCGCGCGGGCGCCATCACTTACGGCCCGAGCTCCGTCGTGAGCAGCTCGAGAAAGGCACGCGCCGGCTCGGGAAGCTCCCGGCTCTTCCTGAACATCACGGCGATGGGCCGCTCGAGCGGGCTCTCGCGGACCCTCCTCGATACGAGCGTCCGCGCGCGCACCTCTGCCGTGAGGGCCGGCGCGGGGAGCAGCGAGACGCCGATGCCCGCCTCGACGGTGCGCTTGATGGTCTCGATGTTGTCGAGCTCCATCGCGTAGCGGACGCTCGCGCCCGAACGACGAAGCAACCGGTCGACCATCTTCCGGGTCGGGATGTCGCGCTCGAAGGCGATGAACGGCGCACCATCGAGATCGGCGAGCGCGAGCGCCTTCTTCCGCGCGAGAGGATGCTCCGGGGCGGCAACGAACACCAGCTCGTCCGAGCCGAGCGACACGACCTCGAGCTGCGGCCGCTTCGCCGGCAGCGCTACGATGCCGAGGTCAATCTCGCCGCGCAGGCAGGCCTCGTAGACCTGGTCCGTGCGGCGGTACTCGAGACGGAGCTCGAGCGCCGGATACTTCGCGAGCGACCGCTTCATCACCCGAGGCAGCGTGTGCAGGCCGACGCTGTACACGGTGGCGATGCGCACGTGCCCGGCGACGACATCGGGCCGGTGACGCACGTGCCGCTCGAGCGCGTCGAACTGGTCGAGCAGCGGCTTCAGCTCGTCGTAGAACCTTCGACCTGCGTCGGTCGGCTTCGCGCCGATCCGCGGAGCCCTGTCGACGAGACGCTTGCCGTAGCGCTCCTCCAGCGCGCGCAGCTGCTGGCTGACCGCGGACTGCGTCACGCGATTGAGCTTCGCGGCCTTCGAGAGCGAACCCGTCTCGACCAGATCGCAGAACGTGCGCAACGTCTCGATGTGCATTCTTTGATTAGTTTAGCTAATTACTAAGGCAATTCGAATCAATATGACTAATCTGACCAGGGACCTTAAGAACATCTGCGTGGCGCGCCGAAGCGCGCCCGGGAGCTCACCATGCAGATGTTCAAGCAGCTGTTTGCGTCGACGGCCGGGCAAAAAGCCCTCGCTGCCGTCTCCGGTACGTTCATGGCCGGCTGGCTCGCCTTGCACGTCCTCGGCAATTTCACGGCGTTCGGAGGAGCACCGCGAATGGACGCCTATGCCGCGGCGCTCCGACGCCTCGGGCCCGTGCTGTGGCTCGTGCGCGCCGGGCTCGTCGCGGCGTTCGGCGTTCACGTGGCGACGACGCTGTCGCTCGCGAAGCGGGCTCGCGCAGCGCGGCCGCTCCACGACGTGCGGCGGTGGCCACGGGGGAGCGTGTCGTCGCGGACCGCACTGGCCTGCGGGCCGCTCCTCCTCGCGTTCGCGACGTACCACCTGCTCCACATGACGTTCGGCGTCGTTCATCCGCACTTCCAGAGCGCTCGCGTGTACGCAAACCTCGTCCAGGGTCTCGCGGCGCCCGCGGTGGCGGTCCTGTACGCGCTCGGCGCAGCCCTGGTCGGGCTGCACCTCTACCGCGGCCTCACGAGCGCCCTATCGAGCCTCGGCTCGGGGAGCGCGGCGCGCGCCGTTCCGCGCGCCGTCGCCGCGGCCGTCGCCGTCGCGATCGCAGCCGGGTTCGCCGTGATCCCCGTCGCGGTCATGACGGGAGCCCTGCGATGATCGCCGAGACGCGTTGCCGAGCGCGGCCGGAAGAGATTCCGGCGATGAGCGACCTGGACGCGCGAGTGCCGTCGGGGCCGCTCGCGTCGAAGTGGACGAAGCGGCGCGGCGAGCTCGGCCTCGTCGGGCCGGTGCAGAAGCGGCGCTACACCGTCATCGTCGTGGGCTCGGGGCTCGCAGGCGCGTCGGCGGCCGCGACGCTGTCGGAGCTCGGCTATCACGTCGTGTGCCTGTGCTTCCAGGACTCACCCCGGCGAGCGCACAGCGTCGCGGCGCAGGGCGGCATCAACGCCGCGAAGAACTACCAGAACGACGGAGACAGCGTGGAGCGACTCTTCCTGGACACGCTGAAGGGCGGCGACTTCCGCTCTCGCGAGGCGAACGTCTATCGACTGGCCGAGCTCTCGAACCGCATCATCGATCACGCCGTCGCGCAGGGCGTCCCCTTCGCCCGCGAGTATGGCGGACTTCTCGCGAATCGCTCGTTCGGGGGCGCCCTGGTGTCGCGCACCTTCTACGCGCGCGGTCAAACGGGCCAGCAGCTCCTGCTCGGCGCCTACCAGGCGCTCTCCAAGGAGGCCGCGGCCGGCGGCGTCATGCTCCTGCCGCGGCGCGAGATGCTCGACGTCGTGGTGGTCGACGGACGCGCGCGCGGGATCGTCGCCAGGAACCTGCTCGACGGCGCACTCGAGACGCACCTCGGTGACGCCGTGGTGCTCGCCACCGGCGGCTACGCGAACGTCTTTCATCTCTCCACGAACGCGGTGGGCTCGAACGCGACGGCGATCTGGCGCGCGTACAAGCGTGGCGCCGCATTCGCAAACCCGTGCTTCGTGCAGTTTCACCCCACGTGTCTGCCCGTGAGCGGCGAGCAGCAGTCGAAGCTCACGTTGATGTCCGAGTCGCTTCGCAACGACGGGCGCGTATGGGTGCCGCGCCGCCCGCGCGACGAGCGGCGCCCCGAGGACGTCCCCGAAGGGGAGCGCGACTACTACCTGGAGCGCCTGTACCCGCGCTATGGCAACCTCGCGCCCCGCGACGTCGCCTCTCGCGCTGCGAAGGCCGTCTGCGACGAGGGGCGTGGCGTGCGCCCCGGCGGCCGCGCCGTCTACCTCGATCTGAGCGACGCCCTCGGCCGGATCGGAGCAGCGGCACTCAGGGACCGCTACGGCAACCTCCTCGAGATGTACGAGCGGCTCACGGGCGACGATCCGCTCCGTGCTCCGCTCCGCATCTACCCGGCCGCGCACTACTCAATGGGCGGTCTCTGGGTGAACTACGACCTGATGACGTCGCTCCCCGGTCTCTTCGCGATCGGTGAAGCGAACTTCTCCGACCACGGCGCGAACCGGCTGGGCGCGAGCGCCCTGATGCAGGCCCTCGCCGACGGGTACTTCATCGTGCCGTACTCCCTGGGCGGCTACCTCGCCGGCGGGAAGCTCGCTCCGCTCTCGCAGGATTCACCCGAGGTCCGCGCCACCGTCGCCGACGTTCGGGCGCGCACGGAGCGGCTCGTGGAAGGACGCGGGCGCCGCCCCGCCGTGGAGTTTCACCGGGAGCTCGGCCGCATCCTGTGGGAGGCCTGCGGCCTTTCACGCAACCGGAGCGGCCTTCTCGCCGCGCTGCCCCTCATCGACGAGCTCGGTGGTCGATTCTGGAAGGAGCTCGCCGTGACGGGTGGCGTCTCGGAGCTGAACCAGGAGCTCGAGCGGGCCGGTCGCGTCGCGGATTTCCTGGAGCTCGGGAAGCTCCTCTGCGAGGACGCCCTCGCTCGAGACGAGTCGGCGGGCTGCCATTTTCGGGATGAGCATCAGACCGTGGACGGCGAGCCCATGCGCGACGACGCGCGGTTCGCTCATGTCGCACTATGGAGCGATCGCCCGGACGGGCCGCCCGAGCGTCGGGCCGAGCCCCTCACCTTCGAAGTCGCTGCGCTCGAAGCCAGGAGCTACCGATGAACATCAAGCTCAGGATCTGGCGGCAATCGAACCCCTCCGCGACGGGGAACTTCGAGAAACATACTGTCGACGACGTCGACCGGAGCGGCACGCTGCTCGACGCGCTGGACCTGCTGAACGAGCGGCTGGTTCGAAGGAACGAACGCCCCGTGGCGTTCGACAGTGACTGCCGCGAAGGGATATGCGGCGCGTGCGGCGTGGTCGTCGACGGCCTTCCTCACGGGGGCCGCCGTCACGCCACCACCTGCGAGGTACCCCTCCGTGATTTCGCGGACGGCGCCGAGATCACCCTCGAGCCGTTCCGAACGGGCATATTCGCCGTTCTCTGCGATCTGGTCGTTGACCGGGGCGCGCTCGATCGGGTCATCGAAGCGGGTGGATACGTCTCGACGCGGGCCGGAAGCGCTCCCGACGGCAACGCTCTCCCCATCGCCAAGCCCGATGCCGAGCGCGCGCTCGACGCCGCGCAGTGCATCGGCTGCGGGGCCTGCGTCGCGGCGTGCCCCAACGGCTCCGCCGCGCTGTTCGCCGGTGCGAAGCTCGCTCATCTGGGCACGTTGCCGCAGGGCCAGCCCGAGCGGGCGCGTCGCGCGCTGGCCGTCACGCGCGCGATGGACGCCGAAGGGTTCGGCGGTTGCAGCCTTCACGGCGAGTGCGAGCGCGCCTGCCCGAAGGGGATCGGCGTAGGCGTCATCGGCCGCATGAACGGCGACGCGCTGCGAGCGCTCGTGTCCAAGGACGGTTAGACCCGGCGCTTGGCCGGCTCGACCGTATCTGGGTGATCGTTACGGAGCTCAGCTCTCCGCCTGAGCAGAGCGTTTCGCCCCGTTCGCCCCTCGGGCGGGGCGAAACGCGGAGTCGACCCGCACGAGGTCTGGAATCAGTGGACGCGGTAGCCGAACAGGTGTGCCGCGCCGCGGAACTTGCGGTGAAACAGCAGGATTCCACCGGAGCCTTCGAATGTGACTCGTGAGACGCTCGGCCCGTCACCCATACGCTCACCGAACTCGATCGTGACGTGAAGGTAGTCGACGAACAGACCGGTCTTGCTCGGGGCGATACCCATGGTGAGGACGTCGCCGGTGCGGGTATCCACCCACGCCGAACCCACGACCAGCGTCTTCTCGGCGCGCTTCGGCACGAACGCGATCCGGACGCGCGCGGGGTCGGCCTTGTCGGTCTCCCGGACGTGGAACACGTATTTCGGCTGCTCGCTCGCGAGGAATGGCATGTGCGTCTCGTCCTCGTCCTTCGGTTCCTTTCGCGAGCTCTCCTCCGCCTTCTCGCGGGCCTCTTCGAGCTTGTTTTCGCCGTCCTCCGTGTACCGGAGGACCTCGAAGCGGCGCCGCTTTCCGTCGGGTAGCACACGGAACGCACCCTCGCGCCGATCGCTCGCCGAGCCGTCGCGATCGATTGTCTCGATGTGACCCTCGACGGTGTAGCTCGCCTTCGTCAGATCCGACTCGAAATGCGCAGATGTCACCGCGAGCCTCGGCAAGAGCTCCTGCAGGGAGATGCCCCCCGCGTGCGCCGTCGTGCTTTCTCCGACGAGGATCATCAGGGCTGCCAGGACGGCTCCTCGCTTCACGCGCAAAGTATTGCCGGCCCCCGCGACACCCCGCCAGCACGACGCGATTTCCCGCATGAAGCGTGGGGTCCCGGAGCTACCGCAGCCCCCCGCCGCGAGGCCCTGCGGCAGGTACGCGTGCGTCCCGTGCACGTCGCGTCGGAGGCGGCTCACAAAATGTCCGACGGGCTCCAGGTAGCTATGTGACCGAGCTTCGGTACCTTTTCGGCTCGTACGTAACCGAACGCGAAGACGCGTTCGTGGCTGATTGCGTGCCGGTCGCACGCTCGATCCCTGAATGCGCGCCCCCGGACACCAAACGGACCTCTTCTCTTCGCACGATTGCAAAACAACGTGGGCACAATTCGATGAGTGCTGGCTACGCGGCAAACGAATGGATGTAGACTGCGCCCATCATAATGAGGATCGAAAAACTATTTCAGGTGATCGTCATCACTGGGGCGTCGTCGACGGTCGGGCTCACCGGCTGTGGAAGTGACAACGGCAACGGCAGCGACAATACCGGCGGTGCGAGCGGTAACGCGGGCTCATCCGGCGCCATCGGCACGGGGGGCGCGACGTCCGGCGGCGCGACTGGCGCTGGCGGCTCGACATCGAGCGGCGGGAAGGCAACTGGAAACGGCGGCGCCTCCCCGGGCGGGGCTACCGGATCGGGCGGCGCGACGTCATCGGGCGGCGCGACGTCATCGGGCGGCGCGACGTCATCGGGCGGCGCGACGTCATCAGGCGGCGCGACGTCATCGGGCGGCGCGACGTCATCGGGCGGTGCCAGCAGCGGCG
>CAYUAW010000022.1:0-1194 GCA_964442485.1 uncultured Polyangiaceae bacterium | reverse complement strand
ACGAGCAGCGGCGGCTCGGCCACCGATGCCGGCATGTGCTCTTGCGGACCGAGCAAGACCGTCGCGTCGTGGATCGACTGCAACGGCTGCTGTTGCTGGCTCGCCGTGGGACAGACGACGATGATCGGGAGCCAGATCTGCGGGGACACTCCCTGCTGCAAGGGCAAGGGTCCGGGCCGCTGAACACCGACGAGCTCATCCGCGCGCGGGTAGCCGGGACCTGGGCGTTCCGCGCTCGCGCGGAGATCGAGGCATCGGCGCGGTTTGCCCGCATGGCGACCGAGCTCGCGGAGGTCGGCGCAACCGACGTGGTAGTGAGGGGCGCGGCCGACGCCTCCGCCGACGAGGCACGCCACCGCGATCTCTGCGCGCGGCTCGCGGCGAAATGGGGCGAGCCGAACGCGCTCTCTCACTCGCCGGCGCGCACGCGCATCGGGCGCTCCGACATGGAGCCACGCGATCGCCTGCTGTGGGAAATGGTCGCGGTGTGCTGCATCAGCGAGACGATGAACACGTCCCTCATGACCCGCTGCATGGAGGTGGCGAAGGACCCGGAGATTCACTCGACGCTGCACGAGCTCCTGAAGGACGAGGTGCGGCATGCGCGGCTCGGGTGGGCTCACCTGGCGGCCGAGCGCGCCGCGGGCCGCGGGGCCTTCCTCGGCGACGTGCTGCCGCTGCTCCTCGAGGCGAGCATCGAGCCCGGCTTTCTCGAAGGCACGATGGTCGCGCCCTGGGCGCCTGCGCTCTACGACTACGGCGAGCTGCCGTCGCCGGAGCTCGTACAGATCTTCAGTGACACGCTGAACCTCGTCGTGTTCAAGGGCCTGGACGCGGTCGGCATCGACACTTCGAAGGGGCGCGCATGGCTCGAAGCGCGCACACGAAGGTCGGAAGCGCCGGCGTCGTAGGCCGCTCGAACGCCGGCTCTACTAGGAAAGGGGGCCTTAGGCCCGCCTTAGGCCTGCCTTAGGCCTGCCTTAGGCCTGCCTTAGGCCCCCGCAGCTTCGCCTTCGGCGAACTGCTCCCCCCGCCGCCTTCGGCACGCTCGCTCCGGCTCGCGTAGGTCCGCATCTTTGATGCTTCGGGGACGACGTCGGCGTCGATGGGAATCTACTCAGGCGAGCATCGTGCGCACGGCGCGGAGCTTGTTCGTGACGTCGAGCGCGGCGACCTTGTACGCCTCCGCGAGCG
>CAYUAW010000021.1:28854-43502 GCA_964442485.1 uncultured Polyangiaceae bacterium | reverse complement strand
GGATTCGATCACGAGCTTCAACCACGCTCGCCCGGTCGCGAGGAACGCCCGCAGCGCCGCGAGCGCGATGCGGCGCTCGTGCGGCTCTCCGCTGTTGCCGAGCTTCGGCGAGACGTTCCACTGATCGACCCGGCGTGTGAGCTCGTCGACCGGTGTGAGCGTTCCGTTCGTCTCGATCTCCACGTGCCGCTCGCCGGGAAGGGCCGCGAGGAGCTCCACCAGGGCCGGCTGCTGGAGGAGCGGCTCGCCGCCCGTGACGACGACGTGCGACGCAGCGTCCGCCGCGAGCAGGCGTCGCGCGACTGCGTCGACCTCCACGCGCGTCACTTCCTTCCCGTAGTCGTACCGGGACCAGTCCCACGTGTAGCGCGTGTCGCACCAGGCGCAGCGCAGGTTGCACGTCGCGAGCCGCACGAACACGCTCGGCACCCCTGCGGAGGCGCCTTCCCCCTGGATGCTCTCGAAGATCTCCGAGATGCGGAGCCAGCCGCGTTCGCTCATCGCGCGGCGATCCTGTCACGGGCGGCGTGCCCGCGCCGCCGATTTCGCGACGCCCCGGGCGCGGTTCGATTTGTGTGGGCTCCCAGCGCGACGCGCGGTAGCTCCACCGGATTCTCATGGAGCTCAAGACTCGACCCGGCAGGGACCTGCGTACGGTGCGACCGGTGGAGGTGGTGCCGCGCTTTCATCGTCTCTCGGAGGGCAGCGTCCTCTACCGTGCCGGTGGCACCGTCGTGCTCGTCACCGCGTCGGTCGACGAATCCGTGCCGGAGTTCATGCGCGGCAAGGGCCGCGGATGGATCACGGCGGAGTACCAGATGCACCCGCGAGCGAATCCGAAGCGGCGCGAGAACCGCGACGGCCGCGACAAGCCGCTCTCCGGCCGGTCCCGCGAGATCCAGCGGCTCATCGGTCGCGCCCTGCGCGCCGCGATCGACCTGGACCGGCTCGGCGAGCGAACCATCGTGGTCGATTGCGACGTGCTGGAGGCCGACGGCGGGACGCGCACCGCGTCGGTGACCGGCGGATGGCTCGCAGTGGCGCTCGCGCTCGCCGAATCGCGGCGCCTCGGGCGCATCGGCCGTCCGGTGCTTCGCGACCAGGTGGCGGCCGTCAGCGTCGGGCACGTCGACGGCAATTTCGCGCTGGACCTCTGCTACGCCGAGGACAGCACGGCGCGGGTCGACCTGAACCTCGTCGCGACGGCGAAGGGCGCAATCGTCGAGATCCAGGGCACCGCGGAGGGCGAGGCCGTGCCGCGCGCGGACGTCGACGCGATGATCGACCTCGGTCTCGAGGGCGTCGCGGAGCTCGTCCGTATCCAGAACGGCGTGCTCGCAAGCGTCGGAATCGACTCGCAGAGCCTTCTGATCCAGCCCTGACATAGTTCTCGGGGTCGCGTTTGCAGCGCGTCGATGCTGGCGCGACTCGAAAGCGCGGTTACATTGGGCGAGCATGGTGGATTCCGCCGAGCGGAGCACGCACGAGCCGGGGCGGTGGCAGCACGCGCTCCCCGACGGGCGGGTGCAGTGCGACCTCTGTCCGCGCTATTGCCGGCTCCACGAGGGGCAGCGCGCCTTCTGCTTCGTACGTCAGCGCGTCGGCGACCAGATCGTCCTCACGAGCTACGGGAAGGCCTCGGGGTTCTGCATCGATCCGATCGAGAAGAAGCCGCTGAATCATTTCCTCCCTGGTTCGAGCGTCCTCAGCTTCGGAACGGCCGGGTGCAACCTGGGCTGCAAGTTCTGCCAGAACTGGGACATCTCGAAGGCGCGCGAGATCGAGCGGCTCAGCGACTCCGCGATGCCCGAGCAGATCGCCGAGGCCGCCCGCTCGGCCGGCTGCGCCAGCGTTGCCTTCACCTACAACGACCCGGTCGTGTTCGCGGAGTATGCGATCGATACGGCGAAGGCCTGCCGCGCGGCCGGCATCAAGACGGTGGCAGTCACGAGCGGCTACATCACGAAGGACGCGCGGGACGACTTCTACTCCGTGATGGACGCCGCGAACGTCGACCTGAAGGCGTTCACCGAGGGCTTCTACGAGAAGCTCTGCTACGCCGAGCTCGAGCGGGTGAAGGAGACGCTCGTCTACCTGAAGCATGAGACGAACGTGTGGTTGGAGATCACCACGCTGCTCATCCCCGGGCGAAACGATTCGAAGGAAGAGGTCGATCGTCTGTGTGGATGGGTCGCCGAGGCTCTCGGCCCGGACGTGCCGCTGCACTTCACGGCATTCCATCCGGATTTCAAGATGCGCGACGTCCCCCCGACGCCCCCGGAGACCGTCGCGCGCGCTCGCGAGCAGGCGAAGGGCCACGGCATCCGTCACGTCTACACGGGCAACGTGCACGACGGCGTGGGCCAGTCGACGTATTGCTCGAGCTGCGGTGTCGTCGTCGTCGAGCGAAACTGGTACGCGATCGGCGCGTACGACCTCGACGACGGTCGTTGCCGTCATTGTGGCGCCGTCGTTCCCGGCGTGTATGCAGCGGCCGGCAAGGGCACCTGGGGTGCTCGCCGACGCCGGCTCTTCGTGGCGTGATCAGCGCGCGTGCCGGAGCCGCGTCGCACGGAGTCGAGCGCTGCGAACGCCGAGCAGTGTCGAGTGATCTGGCGGGAGGATGGGTCCGAAGGCGGTCAGCGCGAGCAGCGCGCAGCACTCCCAGATCGCCCATTCCGGCGCGAGCCCGTCGGGCTCGACGAGCCAGACGGAGGCGCAGCGCGACGCGAGCGCGCCCATGCCTGCAGCGTCCCCCCTCTGCTCGGCCAGAAGCGCGACCGCGACGTCCGAGGGCTCGGTCTTCCTGATACGAACGACGAAGCCGGCGCGCAGCGGGGGGTCGTCGAACGCGAGCTCCAGGCGATGAGCGCCATCGCCGGCCGCGGGCTCCGTGTCCGCCAGCGTGGCGATCGCTTCGAAATGCGCCTCGGCGTTCCGAGCGAGCACGCCGGCGGGCAAGGTAGCGTCCTCCGACTGTGCGAACACGATGTACACGGGAAGAGCCGAGCACCGGGCGCGCACGGCAGCAACGGGGCGGACGTTCCGCGGGCGCTCTCCGGCTTCCGGAGCGGCTCGAGCGCGCGTATGTTCGGGACGTGGAAGGCGCTCACGGCGGAAAACTCACTCTCCGGCTGGTCTCGTCGGAGGGCGACGCCGTAGAGTACGTGGGGGAGCTCAGCGCGGGCGAGAGCGCCGGCGTCACGGTGCGAGTGAGCGCCGCGGGGCAGGTCGACGTCCTCGCCAGTGGAGCGGCGCCGGACTGGCTCGTCGCGCTGACGCGCTCGACGCTCCGCGCGGCGTGGCGCTCTCACCAGGCCGGCACCCCGTGGCCGCGGCGTCTGAGCCGCTGGCGTCCGTCGCAAGAACCGGAGCCGGGGTCATGACGACCATTTCGCAAGCGGAGTACTGGAACTCGGAGGGCGGCGCGCGCTGGGTGCGGCAGCAGCCGATCCTCGACGCTCTGTTCACGGAGCACGGCCTGCGAGCGCTCGACGCGTCCGGGGTCCGGGACGGCGACACCGTCCTCGACGTCGGCTGCGGCTGCGGTGCGACCACTCTTATGGTCGCTGCAAAGGTCGGGCCCCGCGGGCTCGCCGTCGGCGTGGACGTCTCGGCGCCGATGCTCTCGCTCGCGAGGGAACGCGCTCAGGCGGAGGGGCGCTCCAATGTCCGGTTCGAGCTCGGTGACGTGCAGGTGCACCCTCTCGGGGAAGGGCGCTACGACGCGGTCGTATCTCGCCTCGGGATCATGTTCTTCGACGAGCCCGCCACGGCGTTCGCCCGTCTTCGCCGTGCCCTCCGGCCCGGAGGGCGTTTCGGCGCCGTGTGCTGGCGCGCGCCGTCGGAAAATCCGTGGATCACTCTTCCGATGACGGCCATTGCGGGCCTCGTACAGGTGGCTCCGGTGGACCCCGACGCGCCGGGGCCGTTCTCGCTCGCGCCGCCCGGACGTGCGCGCTCGCTCCTGGAGAGCGCGGGCTTCGTGGACGTTCGCGTCGAAGCGCTCGACTTGCCGCTCCGCTTCGGCGGCACGAGCGCGGAAGCGGCAAGTCTACTGGTCGAAATGGGTCCTGCGGGTCGCGCGCTCTCGGGCGTGGAGCAGAGGGTGTGGCGCGACGCCGTGGGTGCCATCGCGGCTGCGGTCGACCCCTACACGAGCGCCGCGGGGGCCATCCTGCCTGGCGCGGCCTGGCTCGTCACGGCACGAGGCGAGCTGAGCTCGCGATGACGCGCCCGATCCTCGCACTCCTGACCGATTTCGGTACGCAGGATCCGTTCGTCGGGATCATGAAGGCGGTCGTGCTCTCCCGCTGCCCGGAAGCAACGTTCGTGGACCTGACGCACGCCGTGCCGCCGCAGGCCGTCGTGGAGGGCGCTTTCCTGCTGGAACGCAGCGTGGAGTGGCTGCCGCGCGGAACCGTGGTGATCGCCGTCGTGGATCCCGGCGTCGGCACCGTGCGGCGTCCGATCGTGCTGCGTGCGATGGATCGGCTGTTCGTCGGACCCGACAACGGGCTCCTGTCGCCGATCGCGGCGCGCGACACGGGGAGCGAGGTGCACGTCATCGACATCGCACGCCTCGGGTTGCACGTGGCGAGCTGCACGTTTCACGGCCGCGATGTGTTCGCCCCCGTCGCGGCCGAGCTCGCCGCAGGGCGGCTCTTGCCGGAATCGGTGGGGCCGCGCACGGCCGAGCTCGTGCAGGCGGCGATCCCGCGGCCCACCATCGTGGACGGCGTCGTCAGAGGGACGGTCGTCACCGTCGATCGCTTCGGCAATCTCGTGACGAACATCGAGCGCGCCGCGGTGCCGGCCGGCGCGAAGGTCGTCGAGATCGGCGCAGCGCGCGCCGCGCTGCGCGACACCTATGGAGAAGTGGCGCGAGGGGAGCTCGTCGCGCTGATCGACGCGTTCGACGTCCTCGAGGTCGCCGAGCGCGACGGCAGCGCCGCACGCTCGCTCGGGGCCGGAAGGGGCACCGAGGTCGTGGTGCGTCCCCCGAGTTCTCCGCGGAGCTGAGGCGTTTTGCGCGCCGCGGCTGGCGCTTCCGGGCCCCGTCGCTCATTCTATGAGGAATGCGGCTCCGACCTGGTCAGGCCGTCATCGCCGGGCTCGTGACCGCCGGATGCGCCGGTCACGCGGCGTCCACGGACCGGGTGCAGCAGCCGCCTCCCGCCCAGGTGGCGTCAGTGAGCGCGAAGCCGACGGGCAGCGCCATGGACCGCGCCTTCGACGACTACGCGGCGAGCCGCTACGTGCAGGCGGAGACGAGCTTCCGCGCGATGATGTCGCCGAGCGCTCCACGTGCACGGCTCGGCCTGGCGGAGGTGCTGCTCGTCACCGGGCGCTACGCGCTGGCCGAGGCGACGGCGGAGGATACGGTGGGCGCTCCGCCCTTCGTCACCCTCGAGCTCGTGCGCATCCGCGGCGAGGCGCTGCGCCGGCAAGGGAGGCTCAAGGACGCGGAGAAGGTGCTCGCGAGCGCCGCCGGCGATCCCGCCGCGCGCCGGGTGCGGTTGCTCCTCGGCGAGGTGCTACTCGAGCAGGGCCGGAAGAAGGAAGCCGAGCCCGTGCTGATGACGCTCATCGACGAGTACAACCAGGAGGGCATCAGCGGAAAGGACGGCGCGGCCCTCGGGCTCGTGGGACGCGCCGCGCAGCTCCTCGGCAGCGCGGCGGACGCGAACGACGCCTTCAACGAGGCGGAGCGTGCCGGGCCCGCCGACGTCGACACGCTCCTCTGGCGCGCTGATCTGTTTCTCGAAAACTACGATGCGGGTCACGCGGAGGAGGTCCTCTCCGAGGTCCTCGCGAAGGCGCCGCGCCATCCGGAGGCGCTGGCGCGCATGGCACAGGTGAAGCTCGCTCAGAACCTGGACTTCGAGGCCGCCGAGAAGCTCGCCACCGACGCGCTCTCCGTCAATCCAGCGCTCACGCTCTCGAACTTCGTGATCGGCGGCGTCGCGCTGCGCGACATGGATCTGGCGAAGGCCGACGGCGCCGTTCAGAAGGGCCTGGCCGTCAATCCGGAGGACCTTTCGCTCCTGAGCCTCGCCGCGGCCGTCCGCTTCCTGGCCGACGACCAGCCGGGGTTCGAAGCGGCGAAGCGCGCCGTGCTGTCGAAGAACCCACGCTACTCTCGCCTCTACCAGATCGTCGGCGAATACGCGGAGTGGGAGCACCGCTACGAAGAGATCGTCACGATGATGACCGAGGCGCTGCTCGCCGACTCGGAGGATGCGAAGGTGCGCGCGCAGCTCGGCTTCAACCTCATCCGCTCGAACCGTGAGGCGGAGGGCGTGTCGGCCCTGAAGCGCGCGTTCGCCGCGGATCCTTTCAACGTGCGCGTGTTCAACACTCTGAACTTGTACGAGAAGGAGATCCCGAAGGGCTACGAGACGGTGGACCACGGCAAATTCACCATCCGGTACTCGCGCGAGGAGCGGGAGCTGCTCGACCGCTACGTGCCGGCGATGCTCGCCCGCGCGTGGGACAAGATGACGAAGGAGTACGGCTTCGTTCCCCAGACGCCGGTCGGCATCGAGCTCTACCCCAGCCGCGAGCACTTTGCGGTGCGCACCAGCGGCCTCCCCCAGACGTTCATCCAGGGCGTCTGCTTCGGCCGCACCCTGGCGGCCATGAGCCCGAAGGACGAGCACTTCAACATCGGGATGACCCTGTGGCACGAGCTCGCTCACGTGTTCCACATCCAGCTCTCGAAGAGCCACGTACCGCGGTGGTTCACCGAGGGACTCGCCGAGTACGAGACCCTGATCGAGCGCCCCGAGTGGCGCCGCGAGTACGACTCCGACCTCTACGAGGCACTCGAACGCGGAAGCTTGCCGTCGGTGGCCGACATGAACCGGTCCTTCTCCCACGCCGAGGACATGCAGGACATGGCCACGGCGTACTATGCGTCCACTCAAGTGGTCGCATTTATCGTCGAGCGATACGGCTGGCCGAAGGTGCGGCGTATGCTCCAGCTCTGGGGCGAGGGCAAGACCACGAAGGACGTGCTGGAGCAGGCTCTCGGCGTCTCGCCGCTCGACGTCGACCGCGACTTTCGCGCGGCGCTCTCCACGCGGCTCGCGCGCTACCGCGGCCAGTTCATGCCGCCGAATCGCCCGCGGGACCTGAAGGAAGCCGAGAAGGCCGCAGCCGCGGCGCCCCAGGACCCGACGAAGCAAGCGGAACTCGCGCTCGCCTGGATGGGCGCGGGAGAAGAGAAGAAGGCGAAGCTTGCGCTCGACAAGGCGCTGGCGACCGATCCGAAGCTCGGACTCGCGCTCTGGCTGCGGCTTCAGCTCGCCAAGACGGGCAACGACCGCGCCGGTGCGAAGCGCGCCGCCGAGGCGCTCATCGGCGCTGGACACGACGGCTACGCGGTGCGCGTGGCGCTCGCGGAGGCCGCGACCGCGAAGGACGAGCAGCGAGCGGCGCTCGAGGCCGCACACGAGCTCGACCCGCTGCAAGCCGCGCCGCTCCGACGGCTCGCGGAGCTGTCGCGCGAGGCGAAGGACGACGCGGGAGAGCTCAAGGCGCTCCGCGCGCTCGTGGTCCTGGAAGAGAACGATGGGGACTCCTACCGACGGCTGCTGTCGCTGCTCATCCAGCACCGCGAGCTCGACGAGGCGCGGCGTGTGGGCGAGGGTGCGGTGTACGTCGACGCGGAGAGCGCCGAGACGCACCGTCTGTATGGCGAAGCGCTCCTCGGCGCCGGTCAGCGCAAGGAAGCGCTCTTCGAGTTCGAGAGCGCCGTGCGCGGTCAGGGCGCGCCGGGAGAGCTCTCCACCGCGCACACCCGCCTCGCCGAGCTCCTCGAGACCACGGGTGACCGCGCCGGCGCCGCGGTGCACCGGAAGGCGGCTGCAGAGCTCCTGCGAAGCGCGCGCACCGGGCCGATCTGACGCGGCTCCGTCAGCCGCGCGGGGTTGCGCGATAGATGGAGACCGAGCCGCCCTCGCCCTGGGAGAAGTCGCCGCCCGACCCCACGTAGATGATCCCACCGGTGCCGTCGCCGGCTCCGCCGGTGCCCGTCGCGGTTCCGCCGCTGCCTCCAATGTCGAGGCCGCCGGTTCCCGTGGCCTCACCGCCGGCACCCGTCTCGTGGTGACCGCCGCTACCTTGCGCGCCGGCGTGGCCCGCCGCGCCGCCGGCGTTGCTCGGTGGACCGGGATCCGACGTCGCGCCGCCGCAGGCGACCGTGGTGGTGACGGCCGCGGCTGCGCGAAATGTCATCACGAGCAGGCTGCTGCTCAGCCGGCCCCTCGGGACCCTGAGAGGCGGCGGGGCGGTACTCGAGGCGGGAGCCCCGCAGAACGGACAGCGCGGCTCGTCTGCGCGAACGTGTCGTTCGCAGCCACTGCACGGCACCAGGGGGCGTCTGGTCATGTCGGGCTCCGATCCGCGGTCTGGTCGAAGGGTTCGAGGATCAGTCGAAAGGTTCCGACGTCGAACGGTTCCCCTGGCGGAGCTTCCGTCCGCTCGAGGCGCTCACGAAGCCCCTGGCTCCGCAGCTCGAGCGCACGATGGTGGCACATCGGATTGTTACCAGGGCGCGAGAGCAAGCTGAACGCGGTCCACGTGCAGCCCGCGCGACATTCGTCGGCGTAGTAGCAGGTCCGGCAGAAGCCCCAGAGGTCTTCGACCGTACGATCGCGGGTGTAACGTAGCGGCTGGCCCCGTTCCCATATCTCGCGAAGAGCGTGCTCGCGGACGTTGCCCCCTGCCCACGCCGCCGTGGGAAGCGACGGACAGCCTTTGACGGTGCCGTCGGCTTCGATGCCGAGAGTGGAGCGGCCTGCACCGCAGGAGTAGCAGTGCCCGAGCGGCATCTGGCCGCGCAGGAGGTTCTCGTAGGGCCCGAAGTAGCCGATGTTGTTGCCTGGCCACACCCTGACGCCGGCTTCGTCGCACCGGCGCTTCAGGGCGGCGATGACCGGGAACACGTCGAGGAGCTCGTACGGCTGGAGCAGGATCTCCGGGTGATCGGCTGCCCTTCCCATCGCGACGGTCAGCGCGATCTGGAACGCCTTTGCGCCGCTGGCGATCAGAAATTCGAGGAGCGCCGGCAGCTCGCGAAAATTCGTGCGGTTGATCTGCGTGTTGATCGACACGAAGACGCCCGCGTCGCGAAATGCCGAGAGCGCAGCGACGGCTGCGGCGAAGGAGCCGGGAAGGGCCCGCAGGATGTCGTGCGTCGCTTCCAGGCCGTCCAGCGAGATGCTCACGCTGTCGAGCCCGGCATCGGCCGCGGCGCGCGCGAGCGCTCCGTCGATGCCGCGTCCGCCGGTGGTCATCCCGACTTCGATGCCGTGCGTCTTGAGCGCGCGGAGGACGTCGAGGAATCCGGGGTGAAGGTGCGCCTCGCCCCCGATGAGCGAGACCTCGCGGACCGAGAGCTGGGCGAGCTCCTCGACGAGCGCGAGGCACTCCTCGGTCGTGAGCTCGTGGTCGCGCGCCTTGCCCGCGCGCGAGCCGCAGTGGATGCATGCGAGGTTGCAACGCAGCGTCAGCTCCCACACGGCGAGACGCGGCCGCACCGTCTGGTCGAGGCTCCGCGCCGAGCCAGCGAGCGGCAATCGACGGGGCGCCGCGGGCGTCGCCAGCGGGAGGCGCGTCGAAGGCCGAGCTCTTCGCCGGTCAAGGTCCTCCCCTCCGACTGCCCCGGGTACCCTTCCCGTCACCCGGGAATCATACTCGATGGCCCCGGTATGTCCGGCGAGAAGCGACGATCACTCGTCGTCCGAGCCGCCGCGCAGGCCGAGCGCGCGCGCCTTCTTGTAGAGGTGGCTCCGCTCCAGATCGAGCGCGCGTGCCGTCGCAGCCATCTGACCGCCGTTGTCGGCCAGGGCTTCTTCGAGGATCGTGCGCTCCGCTTCCTCGGAAAGTGTGCGGAAGGGCACGCCTTTGCGGTACAGGCCGGCCTTCACGGGCAAGGCTCCCATGCCGAGCGCGCCCGCGACGTCGCGCTCGGTGATGGCGTCTTCCGGCGAGAGGATGACCAGGCGCTCGACCAGGTTCTTGAGCTCGCGCACGTTGCCCGGGAAGCCGTAGCGCTCGAGCGCCGCCAGCGCGCCGGGCGTCAGCGAGACGTTCGGGCGGCCGTTGGCTCGTGCAGCCTGCGCGAGGAAATGCTTCGCGAGCGGCCCGACGTCGCTCCGCCGCGCGCGGAGGGGCGGTAACGCGAGCGGCAGCACGTTCAGCCGATCATAGAGATCCGCCCGGAAGTGGCCCTTGTTGCAGGCGTCGATGAGGTCCTTGTTCGTGGCAGCGACGACGCGGACGTCGACGCGCAAGGTCTCGCTTCCGCCGACGCGCTCCACCTCCGATTCCTGGAGCACGCGCAGGAGCTTCGCCTGCATCGAGAGCGGCATGTCGCCCACCTCGTCCAGGAAGAGGGTGCCGCCCGTCGCGCGCTCGAACTTGCCGCGTCGGAGCTTCGTCGCGCCGGTGAACGCGCCCGCTTCGTGGCCGAAGAGCTCGCTCTCGATGAGCTCCGCCGGTACCGCGGCGCAGTTCAGCTTTTCCAGCGGCCCGCTGCTCCGCGGAGAGGCCCGGTGCACCGCGCGCGCTACGAGCTCCTTTCCGGTCCCACGCTCTCCTGTCACGAGCAGCGTGGCGAAGGAGCGTGCCGCGCGCGAAACCTGATCGCGCAAGCTTGCCATCACGGTGCTGTCGCCGATGAGCTCGTCGAAGTGACCGGCGAGAGCCTTCAGCTCGACGGCTTCTGCTTCTGCTCTGAGGAGCCGGAGCGCGTTGTCGACGACCAGGAGCAAGCGGTCGGACGAGAGCGGCTTCTCCAGAAAGTCGAGCGCGCCGAGCTTCGTCGCGCGCACCGCGGCTTCCACGGTACCGTGACCGCTCATCATGATGGCGGCGACGTCGTTGCCGGAAGCGCGAATGCGCTCGAGCAGGCCCACGCCGTCGCCGTCCGGCAACGCGACGTCGAGCAGGACGACATCGTAGTTTCCCCTACGGATGCGCTCCTCGGCGACGGCCACGCCGCCCGCTACATCCACGGCGTAGCCCTCCAGGGCAAGTGCCTTTTTCAGCGTGCTGAGGATCGCTGCTTCATCGTCGACTACGAGGATATGCCCGCGGGGAGCACGTTGCATGGCCAAAGAAGGTACCACCGTACGGGCCGTCTGCTACGCTCCAGAGCCCCCATGGCAGCGCAACAGGCTACCGGCTCGCTCGGGGCCACGCCGATAGCGAATCTGCTGGTCTACGCGCTGGACCGACGCCTGACGGGCACCCTGGTGATCGAGGATCCTCACCAGCAGAAGAGCGCGATCGCGTTTCGGCATGGTGTCCCCGCGAAGGTGAAGCTCGGAGAGCTCGTGGCGCCGCTGTCGGAGCTGGTTGTGGAGTCTGGTGCCGTCGACGGGGCGAGCGCCGCGGCGACCTTCGAAGCGTCCCGTGTCGAGGGTCATCTGCACGGCGAGACGCTCGTCGCGGGAGGGTTTCTCGAGCCGGGAGCGCTCACCGAGCTTCTTGCGGAGCAGGTTGCTCGGAAGATCGAGTGGCTCTCTGGTCTCCCACCGGAGAGCCTGTACGGTTACTACGACGGTCAGGACTTCCTGCAGGCCTACGCGGGCGAGGAGTCCGTCGTGGTCGAGCCGCTCGCAATCATCTGGCGTGTGGTGCGCATCCAGGCGGACGCCGCGGCCGTGGACGCGACGCTCGCGAGGCTCGGCGGGCGCGACGCGAGGTTGCACGCGCGCTCGCGCGTGAGTCGCTTCGGCTTCACGCCGCGGGAGCGCGGCATCGTCGACGTCCTGCGCGCGAAGCCCCAGCCGGTCCCGATCCTGGTGCACACGGGCCTGCTGCCGGAGCGCGAGCTGAAGAAGGTCCTGTACACGCTCGTCATCACGCGCCACCTCGATCTCGGGAGCGGCGCGTTGCCGATCGGCCTGGACACGCCGTCCATTTCACCGCCATCCGCCGCGGAAGGAGCTCCTCGCGTGCGCGGCACGCCGCCGGCGGGAGTCGCTGCGCCCGCGAAGGTCGTCACTCCGAACGCCGCGCCCGCTGTTGCCGCGAAGCCGGCGGCCGCGTCGCCGAAGTCGGCGGAGACGAACACATTCCGCCAGGAGATCCGCGAGCGCTCGGAGCGGATCGGCGCGCTGAACTACTACCAGATCCTCGGCGTCCCTGAGGACGCGCCTAGCAGCGCCATCCAGTCCGCGTTCTTTCAGCTCGCCAAGCAATGGCATCCGGATCGGCTGAGCTCCGAGCTGCATGATCTCCGCGAGATCGCGATGCGCGTCTTTGCGCGCATGTCCGAGGCGCACCAGGTGCTCACCAACGACGAGCAGCGCAAGGAATACGAGCGGCTCATGCGCGAGGGCGGAGCAGCACTGGACGAGCAGGACATGGTGCAGCGCGTGCTCCGCGCGGCCACGGCGTTCCAGAAGGCAGAGGTGCTCGCGCGCCGTGGCAATCTGGCGGAGGCCGAGAAGCACGCGGAGCTCGCGGTCGAGAACGACCCGGAGCAGGCCGAGTATCGCGCGCTCTACGCCGATCTCCTCTCGCAGAAGCCCGAGCGAACTCAGTCGGGCAATTTCGAGGACGTCCTGAAGATGGTGAACGACGCGCGCAGGACGCAACCGGACAACCTGAAGGTCCGGCTCTACCGTGCTCGCGTGCTGAAGCGCTCGGGCGACGTGGACGCGGCGCACCGCGAGTTCAGGAGCATCGTCGAGCAGGATGCGCACAACGTGGAGGCGGCGCGCGAGGTGCGGCTCCATGAGATGCGACGCGGCAGCCGCGCGACGGATCCGAAGAAGCCGCCCGACGGCCGGCGGACGAGCACCAAGCCGACCGCCAAGGGCAAGCCCGGGGGTGATGCGGGCCTGTTCGGCAAGCTCTTCAAGCGCTAGACCCGGCGCTCAGCCGGCGACACGCCGCACGGCGATCGAGCGAAACGACAGCGAATTGCCCGCTCCGATGCGGATGGAGACCCTGCCTGCGGGCCCCGGGCACGTCTTCGTGCGCCCGGCGATGGTGAGCGTCACCACTCCGCCGCTCCGTGTGAGCTCCGCGTCGTAGGGGGGGTCGGGGGCGCTCGCCGGCCAGCGGCACGTCTCGTCGCCATAGACGCTGTCTCCCAGCGACACCAGCGGCGGCTGCCCACGGCGCATGTCGATGACGAGATCGACGTCGGCATACGTCGTGTCGGTCAGGACGAGCTCGGAGCCGGATGTGAGCTCGACGTCGCCGAGGGTCGAGTCGCGATATGGGCGCGACGGGGCGGCGCCGGGCGCGGGCGGCGCCCCGAGCGCCCGATCCATCGCGACGCCCGTCGTGTCCGCGAGCAACAGCGGCGCGATCGCCTGCGTGTAGGTACCGCGCACGCCGGAGCGATAGCCGTGAAGCCTGGCGCTGCAGTCCTCCGTGGGAAGCTTTCCGCCGCAGTCGTCGATGGAGAGGAGCAGACCGGCGTCCGCGCGCGTCGCGACGGAGAGGTCGGGATCCGAGGCGGCGTCGGCACCGGCGAACTGACCCGACCACGGATCGAAGCGGTGGAGCCGACGCGCGCCGGCGGCGCCCTCGACGAGCCAGGGGCGTCCCTCCTCGCCGGGGACGAGCGCGGGCGATACGAACGCCGGCGGAGGGTGGTCGGGGTCGGGCACGTCACCGCTGCAGGACGTCCTGCCCGCACCGCAGCAGGCGACGTTCCCGTCGCGGTCGATCCAGAAGACTTCATTCGACGGACAGCCGGTGTCCTGGCAGTGCACGTCACAGTTGAGCGTCTGTCCGTCGAGCGGCACGGTGCAGCCGCCCACCGCGAGCAGTGCGCCGCCGGGCATTGCCGCGAACGCGCCGTCGACCGTCGCAGTGACGCCGGGGCCGCTCCGGTCGGCCGGGCAAGCCAGCGTGGAGATCGTGCTCTCGACGGAGCGAGCGCGCGCGTCCAGGAAGAGCAGATCCCGATGCGCCATCGCTGGCGATGCTCCATCCGTGCCTCCCGCGACGAGGATGCGGCCGTCGGAGAGACGCAGGACGACGGGATCGACGCGCGGGGTGGGGAGCTCGGCGAGATCCGTACGGTGAAACGGCCGCTCCGCCGCGATGGCGTCGAGCGTGTGCTCGGCGATGGGGCGCCCGGCCTGATCGACGCCCCCGACGAGCAGCACCTCGTTCGAGACGAGCGCGACGGCTCCGTGACGTGCCCTGCCCGGCGACAGGACGATGGGGTCCGGGTCGAAGGAGCGCGTCGACGGATCGAACAGCTCGGCCGACCCCACCGCCGCATCGCCTTCGACCGGATCGCTGCCGCCCGCAACGAGCAGCTTTTCGCCTAGGGGAGTGATCGTCGCTCCGGCGCGCCCGATGCGGAGGCCGTTCGATGGCGACAGGCACGTGACGCGCGCAGTGTCGAGGTCGACGACGGCTGCGCTGGACGCGACGTCGCGAGTCCGCGTCGAATCCCCGCCGCGTGTCTCGTCGCCGCCCGCGACGAGGAGCGTGCGGCCATCGCTGGAGACACCCATCGAGTACGCCGTTCCCAGTCCCAGGTAACCGCAGCCGTCGGCAGCGACCGGGAGGTCGCAGAACGCGTTCTCGGGCCACAGGGTCACGTCGATGTCTGCCCGGCTCGACGCGAGGCCGAGGCCGAGGAAGCTCGTGAAGCCGTCGCT
>CAYUAW010000021.1:0-28754 GCA_964442485.1 uncultured Polyangiaceae bacterium | reverse complement strand
GTGTTTCCCCAACTCTTCGGCAAGTACGTCCTGGATCGAGAGCTTGCGTCCGGAGGCATGGCGGTCGTGTATCTAGCCACGCTGCGCGGCGCCGGGGGTTTCGAGAAGCGGCTCGTCGTCAAGCAGATCCGGGCCGAGCTCGCGTCGGACGAGGCCTTTGTGCGCCGTTTCGTCGCCGAGGCGAAAACGACCGTCGAGCTGAGCCATCCGAACATCGTGCCGGTCTACGAGCTCGGCGTCGAGCAAGGTGTCTACTTCATCGCAATGGAGCTCGCGCAGGGCCTGACGCTTTCCGAGCTCCTGAAGCTCGACGGCAAGCTGTCGCCCGAGGAGGGAGCGTACCTGGGGGTCGAGATCTGCAGGGCCCTGGACTACGCGCATCGACGATCGGGGATCGTGCATCGGGACGTGACTCCTCGCAACGTGCTCATCGACGACGAGGGCGCGGTGCGCCTGATCGACTTCGGTATCGCCGCGCCCGTCTCCGTGGACGGCTCGCCGCGGGAGCGCGTTTACGGCTCCCCGGGGCACATGCCGGTGGAGCAGCTCCAGGGCGGGAGGCTCACGCCCGCCACCGACGTCTTCGCGGTGGGGGCGCTCCTCGTCGAGGCGTGGACGGGCGTTCCGCCGTTCCGGCGTGCGACGCGCATGGAGAGCGACGTCGCGCTCTTCGCGGAACGGGAGCCGCTCTCGAACCGGGTTCGTGAGCTCGCGCCGCTGGACGAGCTCGTGACGCGCGCCATCGCCGAGCGTGCCGCGGACCGGCCGCAGACGGCGGAGGATCTGGCGAGGCCGTTGCGCGAGTTCCTGCGCAGCGCGGACCTGGGCGATATCGCACGCCGGCTCGGCGAGCGAGTCCGCCGTGCACGCCGCGTGTCACTCGCCGACACGAGCGCGGCCTTCACGCCCGCCACGCCTCCCGCCCGCACGATGACTCCGTCGGGAAGCGTTCCGCCGCCGGTGACTCCGTCGACGCGGCCCATCACTCAGCCGGTCACGGAGACGTTTGCCTTCAGAGATGAAGTCGAGGAATGGATCCGGGCACCGTCCGTTCCGCCGCCCGCGGAGAGCCCGGGCGACGGAGTGGTGAGGGAGAACGGCGGCAGGGACGCGCCGGCGTCACTGCACGCGTCGCGCCGCTGGATCGCCGCGCTCGCCGTCACTGCCGTCGTCGCGCTCGCCGCGACGCTCGCAACGCGCCATGGTGGCGCCATCGCCCCCGACGACGTCGTCGGACGCGTGGCGTCGCCGCCGCGCGCGCCGTCCCTGCCTTCGGCGTCCGTACCGGTCGCCACCGCGATCGACTCCCCCACGTCGAATAGAGAAGCGACGGTGGTGACACGCCGACCAAGCGACGTTGCCCCGCTCGATCACGCGCCGCTCGTACGCGTGACGACCAGCGCCACGAGCCGTCCTGCCGAAGGCGCCCCGGCAGAGCCATCGGCGGGCGCGATGGCGGCGGGAAGCGCGGAAGCCGCGCCGGACGACGTCGCCAAGGGGAGCGCGCTCCTGACGGTCACGTCGGATCTCCCGGCGCGCGTTACGATCGACGGCGCGCCGGTGGGCACCACGCCGCTCCGCGCGGTGAAGCGCAGCTCGGGCCGACACGTGATCGCGCTAGTCAGCATCGAGCTCGACGAACGTCTGAGCGCGACCGTCGACGCGAGGCCAGCCGCGACGCTCGTGGTGCACGCTGAGTTCACGCGCCCCGTGCCGGTGTTGCTCGTTCGCTGAGCGCGGCAGGGCGCCGTTCAGTCCTCCGGCGAGGCTGTGGCGAGGGCGAGCGCCCCGACCTGGCGCAGCGCCTCGTACAGCGTGATGGCCACGGAGTTTGCCAGGTTCAATGATCGCACGGGCCCGATCGTCGGGATCCCGATGACGTTGCCCGCGTGCTCGTCCAGGAGGGCCTCTGGCAGACCGACGCTCTCCTTGCCGAAGACGAAGGCGTCGCCTCTGCGGAACGCGACGTCCAGATAGCTCCGGTCGGCCTTGCCGCTGAGGAACCAGAACCGTGGCTCGACGGGCGCGGCTCGCGTCGCCACGTCGGCCTGTGCCGCTGCCAAGTTCGGATGAGCATGGACTTCGACCAGCGGCCAGTAGTCGAGGCCTGCGCGCCGCACGGCGTGCGCGTCGATCGAGAAGCCGAGCGGCTCGACCAGGTGGAGCGGACAGCACGTCGCTGCGCAGAGCCTGGCGATGTTGCCCGTATTCGGTGGGATTTCGGGTTCGACGAGGACGATCGCGAACGGCCGCGTGGTTTTGGCGGCGCGCAGCCGGTTCGGCAATACGGGCTCGATCGTGCTCGGCATGGACCGGTCGCGGGCACGATACTCGAATGCGGGCAGGGTGCGTTCTATCGGACAATCGACCACCTGCCGTCCGCCCATCCTCGGGTTGTCCGCTGGCGAGCCTTGATTTTCGCGTGCTTGACGGCCCTCCCGCCGCGAAAGTAGCCTCGACCTGGCGGAGTCAACCGTTGGTCAAGCCTTCTTACTTGCTCGGGCTGGGTGCCACGGTCGGCGTCCTGCTCGCTCCGGCCATCGCCTCCGCCAGTGAGTCGCTGAATCCGGCGCTCAATCGACTGGTCCTCGACCATCGCTGCAACACCAGCGGCCTGAGTAGCGGCTCGGCGGCCGCGTATCTCGGGGGCAACCCGACGAACATCGGACGGTTCAACGACGACCCGGTCGCCCGGCAGGCCTACACGAACGCGACTGGTCGGGACTCGTGCGTGCCGGACATCGTTCGCTTCAAGCAGCTAGTCAACCAATTCGGGTTCGCGCTGGCGCCGACGGCCATGCATACCGCGCGCACCACCGGCTTCGGCGGCTTCCAGTTCTCCATCGAGGCGGTCTACACGAAGATCGACAGCGGGGCGGACTACTGGAAGCTCGGCACGCAAGGCGACCGGGATCCGACCAGCGACAAGGCCGCGTCGTTCAACGCGAGCCCGCCGGGCGTGATCCAGACGTACTCGCTCAAGATCCGGAAGGCGTTCGGGTTCGGTCTGGAGGCGTCGACGCAGGTGGGCTACGTGCCGAGCACCACGATCCTGTTCGGTGGCGCCGACATGCGCATGGCGCTGCTCGAAGGGTTTCGCACGGGCGTTGCAGGCATCTTCCCGGACGTCTCGGTCGGCGCCGGCGTCCGCACCATCACCGGCACCGAGCAGCTCCAGCTGACGACGGTCGGCCTCGACGTGCAGCTCTCGAAGCCGCTTCCGCTCGCCGGGCAATCGGTTCTATCGCCGTGGATCGGGTACCAGTATCTGTGGATCTTCGGCGACTCCGGGCTCATCGACACGACTCCTGCGACGGACGCAGTCGGCTATTGCCAGTCGAAGGGCACGAACGCGCCCGGCAATGCGGACCCCACGAAGACGGTCTACGACGGACAGCCCGTCTGTGCGGGTGGTGGCTCTCCCGTCGACTTCAACAACAACGTGGTCTTCTCGCCTGCTGCGCGTCTCGAGCGCCAGCGCCTTATGTTCGGCCTCGACTACCGCTACGAGATGATCACCTTCGGCGCCGAGTTCATCACGGACATCGTCGCGCCGGCGGACGCCCAGGCCGGCAGCAGCTCGTTCGAGGTGCCGGGACGCAACGGCAAGGTGACGGTGACGAACGACAAGGAAGCTCTCTCCGGCGTGCCGCGCCAGTGGAGCATGGTCCTGCAGCTCGGCGTGCTGTTCTAGCGACGCGCTTTGCGCGCTGGTCGCCTACCGGGGTGTTCGCTCAGTGGAGCGTGCGGTCGTCGCTCTCTTCGGGTGAGAGCGCGGCGAGGGGAGCCGGAAGCAGCTCTCGCGCGTCGATGTCGTCTACGCGGCCGCCGAAGCGCGCGCCCAGCACGACGCCGACCAGACCGAGCACCAGTGTCGCGTAGAGACCCCATCCCCAGTCGAACGAGAGCGGCACGAACCTGCTGCCGTGCGGAGGGCGGAGCAGGAGCTCCGAGCTCTCGACGACCGAAAGTGCCGCGAACATCGCGGTGATGATCCGCACGCCGCGCATCTTGTAAACGGTGCGCCGGGTCAAGACGAGCGGGATCATCACGAACCACCCGATCGCGCAGCCGAAGAACCACGTCCCGCGCGCGCGCGCCAGGTCGTAGCCGCGCAGGACGATCTCGTCGGGGCGATGGAGGTTCACCCACGGAAGGAAGAACGCTGCGAGCCCAAGGACCGCGACGACCAGGAGGGCACCGCGGCCGCGCCGGTAGTAAGTGAAGGGAACGGTGCGATCCTCGGGGGGGACCTCGGCCAGCTCCTGGGCGAGCGCAACCTTGGCCTCGTATGACAGCGGGAGCTTGCCGACCGGGGCGAGAGGCACGCCGCAAACCGGGCACGACTGGGACTCCCCTTCAGTGAATAGTTCTCGGCAGAAGGGGCATCCGACCAGGGCCATGAACGGGCACGGACCTTAGCCCTGGCCGAATGGAAAGGCGACCCGGCCCGAGCCGCTCGTCCACCGCGACGCGCGGCCGCGCCCGGTCAAGCCCACTGAAATCGGTACCTCGGGGCGCGGGCCCCTTGCATACTTGGCAGGCGTCTTCCCATGAGCGAACGGATTGCGGAGCTACTGGGCCTCTCGGCGTCCTCGCCGCTGCTGGAGGTCGCGCTCACCCATCCGAGCTATGCGAACGAGGCGCGCGACGCACGGCACTATCAACGGCTGGAATTCCTCGGCGACGCGGTCCTCGGGCTCTGCGCGAGCGACCTGCTCTACGAGCGCTTCCCGGGGGCGGACGAGGGCTCGCTGACGCGCATGCGCGCCCGGCTGGTGAACGCCGACGCCCTCGCTGCCTGGGCGCGCGATTCCAAGATTGGCGACGCACTGCGTCTCGGGCGCGGCGCCGAGGCGAACAAGTTGCGCGAGAGCACGAACGTCCTCGCCGATCTGGTGGAAGCACTCGTCGCGGTCGCCTACCTCGACTCGGGGATCGAGGGAGCGAGGATGGCCTGCAAGGTCGTCCTCGAGCCCGCGCTCGCCGCGCTCGAGGCGGATTCCGGGCGGGACCCGAAGAGCGAGCTCCAGGAGCGAGTCCAGAAGTCGGGCGGCGCGACGCCCACCTACGAGGTGCTCGCGAGCGGCGGATCGTCACACGATCCGTGGTTCCTCGTCGGCGTCGAGGTGGCAGGTACGACGCTCGGACAGGGGCGCGGCCGCTCGAAGCGCCTCGCGGAGCGCGCGGCGGCGACGGCGGCGCTGGCGGCGCTGAGCGGCGAGGGCGAGCCGGACGCGGCGGCGCCGGAGCCGGACCATGCGCGCTGAGACGAGCCCGGTGTCGAACCGGGGTCACCTGTCGAGACGATGCTTCGCCGCTGCGGTGGCGCTGCTCTGCTTCGCTCCGACCCGCGCATACGCGGGAAGCTATCTGGATCGCATCGGCCTGCTCGTGCGCCAGGCGCGGGGCGAATCCGACTATCTCGAGTACCGGCTCGGAGACAAGGATCTCGCGGAGCTGATTCACAGGCTCGCGACGGCCCGGCTCGCGGCCGCGCGTGACATGTTGATTCCGAAGGAGGTCGTGCAGGCCCATCCGCACCTGCTTCTCATGCTCGAGAACTGCGAACGTGCCGCGGACGCCGCCGAGGCGGGAGAGCGGACTCGCTTCGTCACGTTCCAGCGCCGCGCCCGGGACGAGGAGCAGATGTTTCGCAGCATCATGCGCCAGCTCGGCTTTCCGCTGGAGGACGAGAAGAAGAAGTAGCGCTTCGGACGCGAGCCGACGAAACCTCGATCAGCGCAGACCGCGATCGGTCACGCGTGGAACGGGGTCGGCGGAGGTTGCTGCGGGTGCCGACGGAGAAGGCCCTGCCGACGGCCCGGGAGGTGCTTCGGGAGCAAGCGACTCGAGCAGGCTCGGGTTCTCTTCCTTCACGTCCTTCTGACGGAGCCCCTCGACGAGGGTGGTGAACGCACGCGCGGCGCGCTCGCGCACGACGATCGTCCGGATCGCTTCACGCTCCGTCTCGAACGAGCGCGACGTGGCCGGCAGGCTCCCGCGCCTCCACACGACGGCGAGGTGCCCAGCCTCCTTCACGGGGCCCGGGACGAGATCGCCGTCCTTGACCTTCGAGGCTGCTGCGTAGAGCGCCGGGTCGACGGCGACCTGCGGTACGTCCGTGCGACCATCCGGATAGACGAACCCGACCATACCGCCGCGGAGCTTGGTCGCCGCGTCGAGCGAGTTCTCGCGCGCCAGGTTCCTCCAGCGCTCGATGCCCGCGGTGCCGGCGGCCTCGGTGGCGATGCGCTTCGCGAGCGCTTCGTCGTCCACCAGGATCCGGGCGATGCGGATGCGCTCGGGTTGCACGTAGTCGTCGCGGTGAGCATCGTAGTAGGCGCGCAAGTCCGGATCGGTGACGCCCGCCCCGGTCGTCTCCTGCACGATGGAATCGGCAAGCGATCGCTCGAGCGCCTCGCGCAGGCGAAGACGGACGTGCGGCGCGGCGGCGAGGTTCCTCTCGCGCGCGTACTCCGCGAAGAGGAGCTCCGGAACGAGCAGCGCGTCGACGACGTGGCGGCGGACCTCGTCGTCCGTCTTGCCGAACGTACGCCGCTGGAACTCCGGGATGGAGTCCAGGCGCCGCTGGACGTCCGCGAGCGAGAGCTTCGCGGCACCGGCCTGGACCACGGCGAGGTCCGAAGGATCGGCGTAAGCGGGTACGGCTAGCGCGAGCACCGCGAGCACCGCGTACCGTCGTCCGGAACCCATGAGCCGCTTCTAGTGTTCTGTCTCGGAAGTCGCAATCGTGACTTCCGGTAGTCGGCTGCGCCGACCGGATGCGACGGGGCCGATCCTCAGGCGGCGTCGCGCGAGGCGCGCCGGCGCGTCGCCGCACGTACGGAGGGGCGTAGCGTGACGCGTTCCTCGGTGGGCTCGACCGATGCCGCAGCGAGCCGGCGGCGCGTTATCTCGATGGCCTCGGGGTTCGAGTCGATTCCGACGACCGAACGGCCCAGGCGCGCACAGACGGCCGGCGTGGTGCCGCTGCCGACGTAGGGGTCGAGGACGAGCTCACCCGGGTCGGTCAGTGCTTCCACCAGCCGCTGGATGAGCAGCTCGGGCTTCTGCGTCGGGTACCCGGTGCGCTCGCGTGCGACCGGCGCCACGATGCCGATGTCCCACACGTCTCCCAGGGGTGCGCCGGGTGTCGCTTCCTCGGTCTTGCTGGAGCGCGTGCGACGACCATCGTCGTCGACGATCGCCCGCTGCTTCTTCTTGCCCCACGTTGCGAGGGTGGACGCCGCGAGCGGCTCGTACAGCTGCCGGAAGCGCGGCCGCACGTCGGGGTCCTTCACGTAGCGCAGCAGCACGTCGTGCAGCCGCTGAAAGTTCGGCGTCTTGCTCGGCCAGCGGCGGTACCGCCACACGATCTCGCTGGCGAAGGCCCGCTGCCCGAAGATCTCGTCGCAGAGCACCTTCGCGTAGTGGCTCGTCTTCGAATCGACGTGGAGAACGACAGAGCCGTGGGACGCGAGGAGCTCGCGGACCGAGACGAGGCGCGGCGCGAGCTCCTCGAGGTAGTGGCCGATGCCGTCCCAGCGATCGTCGAATGCGGCGGTCCGGGTCCGATGCACCTTGCCGGTCGCGGCGTCTCGTACGCGGGTCACCCTCTCGTGCAGGCGACCGGTGAGGAACGGCGGATCCAGATATGCGAGGGTCACCGACTCCGGGAGGCGTGAGCCGAGAGCGCGGAGGGCGTCGAGATTGTCCCCGTGCACCAGCCGGGCGCGGGGGTCCCCCGAGCGAACGACGGTTAGCGAAGCGGGCACCGACGCCCGGAGAGCTCCCTTTCCCGGCCAACTCAGGCAGACGCTGGGCTTTTGCATGCAGCTCGCGAATCGTATCGAGAGCGCTCGGGACACGCCAAATTCGGAGGAGTCCGAGCAGGGTGTCGCCCGGGACCCCTCGCCCGACCTTGCGGGAGCGCGCGCCTGGAGGTTAGCTCCCAGGGAAATGGAACAGCGTCCGCGGGTTCTGTCGGGAATGCAGCCGACCGGCGAGCTTCATCTGGGCAACTATCTGGGTGCACTGAAGCAGTGGGCGGCGCTGGCGAGGGACACCACCCTGCAATCGCTCTTCTGTGTGGTCGACGCACACGCGATCACCGTCGACTACGATCCGAGGTCGCTTCCGGACCGCGTGATCGACGCCGTTGCGACCTACATCGCCGGAGGGATCGATCCGAACCTGGCAACCGTCTTCGTGCAGAGCGACGTACCGGCTCACACCGAGCTTGCCTGGTACCTGACGTCCGTCACGCCGATGGGCGATCTCCATCGCATGACGCAGTTCAAGGAGAAGAGCGAGCAGCACAAGCAGAACGTAAACGCGGGGCTCTTCACCTACCCGGTGCTGATGGCCGCCGATATCCTCGTCTACAAGGCGAACGTCGTCCCGGTCGGTGAGGATCAGATCCAGCACCTCGAGCTCGCGCGGGAGATCAGTCGACGCTTCAACGCACGCTTCGGAGAAATCTTTCCGGAGCCGCAACCGCGTCTCTCCACCACGCCGCGCATTCTGGGGCTCGACGGGAAGGCGAAGATGAGCAAATCGATGGGCAACACCATCGGACTCATGGACGCACCGGACGTGATCGAGAAGAAGCTCCGCGGCGCGTTCACCGATCCATTGAAGTTGCGCAAGAACGATCCCGGTCGCCCGGAGATCTGCAACATCTTCACGATCCACCGGGCGATGTCGACGCCGGATACGGTCGCCTACGTGGAGCCGAACTGCAGGTCCGGCGCGCTGGGATGTGGCGACTGCAAGAAGCTCCTCGCGGAGCGGATGATCGCCGAGCTCGGCCCCATCCGGGAGAACGCGCTCGCCCTGCGTGCCGATCGCAAGGGCGTGCTCAACGTGCTGCGCGAAGGTGGAGAGAAGGCGAGGGTGATCGCAGAACCGACGATGCGCGAAGTGCGGAGCGCAATGGGGCTCACGACGGCGGACCGATGAGAGGGTCATCGCCGTCGAGGCAGCGGCAAGGCCGACGAGGAGCAGTGGCCACGGCGGGGGTCGTCGTTTCTGCTCTCGGCATGGCAGCCTGCAGCGACCACACCGTGGATACGTCGCCGGAAGCGGTCGTCGAAGCCTTCGTCGATCGCATGCAGCGCGTGCACGGCGATCCGGAGCCGGCGCGACAGGCGTACGATCTGCTGTGGACGTCGGCTCGTCGCAACATCTCGGAGCGCGCCAAGCGCGCTAGCGCGGTGGCCGGAAGAGCCGTGGCGCCCGAGGAGATGCTCGTGCCTTCGCGCTTCTCGATGGATTTCTCCCCCCGTCACTTCGTCACGAAGAAGACCGGCGACTGGGCGATCGTCACGGTCAACGGCGAGGATCCCGTGACGCAGCATCGCGACGTACGCTGCGTGCGCGAGGACGGCCGATGGCGGATCGTCCTGGACGTCCCCGAGCCGGCCCCGATCCGAGTTCGTTGAGCTCGCTGCAGCAAGCGGCGCGGGTCGGCGCACCCGGTCCTGGACAAAATGCAAAACGGGCGCCGTGTGGCGCCCGTTTCGCAGTGCAATGGTCGAAGTCAGTTCGCGAAGAAGATCGCTTCGATCTCCGTCTTGACCTGCTCTTCGGTCTGGCTGCGCGCGATCGCGATCTCCTTGACGATCAGCGTGCGGGCAGTGTCGAGCATGCGGCGCTCGCCGAACGAGAGCTGCTTGTTCGCCTTCAGCCGGTACAGATCACGCAGCACCTCGGCCACATCGTAGATCGAACCGGTCTTGATCTTATCCATGAACCCGCGATAGCGGCGGTTCCAGGTCTGGGTGTCGAAGCCGATCGTCCGCTCCTTCAGGATGTCGAAGATCTCGCGGATCTCTTGCTCGCTGATCACCTGACGCAGGCCAACCGCATTGGCGTTCGAGACCGGCACCATGATCTTGCGGTCCGTGTCGAGGATGCGCAGCACGTAGAAACGCTGCCGAGAACCGGCAATGTCCTTCTCGTCGATGCTGATAACCTCGGCTACACCCTGCGCGGGGTAGACCGCCTTGTCGCCGACCTTGAACTCGATTTCGGGGCTCTGCATGACCTCTCCTTTGGAGGAACGCCAATGCGGCTTAGGCCGCGTGCGAATTCTCGGGGTTCACCGTGTGAGGCAAGAGACCTCCACGGCTTCATCGGAACGTTCTGCGTCCGCTCTGTATTCCCGTAAAAGCAGCCACGGGACGGGAGCGGACAGCGCTGCGAAAGCCGGACCGCGCTTTTGGGTTGCGGGGCCCGCCAGGCGCGAAACTCTAGTCATAAGAGCCCCCCGCGTCAACCGGTATTTGATATCCTGCGTCGTTAGTCGGGGAAGGTGCCTGTATGTCGCGGACCGACTGGCACCTACCTCTGATTTCGCGCATTTGTATCTCGCGTCCGCACTTTCGGGGGGTTCGACACGGGGTCGTGCCTAGCCGGATGCCGAGGAAATCGGCCGAAATCGGCTCGCACAGCAGATCACTTTAGCATGCTTCGAGCGACTGTCGACCCGAGTAGCCACTCACGAAATTCCTGGCTCGCAGACGACAGCTCGCGGGTAGCTATCCGTCTTTCCGGGCGCTTTCGAGGTCGTTTCGAGAGCGGTGAGATCGCCGTCCTGCGGTGTTCTGCGCCTCGCGCGCGCCTACCGTAAGGGCGATTCAACCGTGTGAGGGAGCGCGTCCGAGCAGTGCTCTCGCGAGCCCCCAGCGTACTCCACGATCCGAGACGACCAGCTCGTCGGCGCGAGCCCACGCGAGGACTTCGCTGGCGATGATCGCGCCCGCCACGATCACATCGGCGCGCGCTGGTTCGAGCCCGGACAGCGCGCGGCGTTCGTCGAGCGGCAGCGACGAAAGGCGCCGCTCGAGCGCGGAGACCGTGGTCCTCGAGAGCCGCGAGCCGTGGACGCGCGACGAGTCGTACTGATCGAGCCCTTGCTCGATTGCGGCGAGCGTCGTGATGGTGCCGGCAACTCCGACCAGCGTGCTGGTCGCAAATTGCGGAAGCGTCGAAAGCGCTCGCTTGATGTCGTTGCGCACGCGCTCGAGCTCGTCTTCCGCGGGCGGATCGGTGCGGACGTGGCGCTCCGTCAGTCGGACGCTTCCGATGTCCAGGCTCACCGCGGTCGTTACGCGGCGGCCCTGGCCCGCCGGGGCGCCACGGATGATCTCCGTGCTGCCGCCGCCGATGTCGAAGACCGTCACCTCGCCGTCGATCGTGAGGCCCGAGAGCGCGCCCTCGAACGTCAGGCGTGCCTCCTCTTCGCCGTCGATGATACGAGGCCTCGCGCCGACGGCGCGCTCGGCGAGGGCGATGAAGTCGGCCCCGTTCTCCGCGTCTCGCGCGGCGCTGGTGCACACCACGTCGATTGCCGTGACCCCCTGCTGGCGGATGGTCGCGCCGTAGCTCGAGAGGCAAGCGACGGTGCGCTCCACGGCGGCGGTGGTCAGGCGTCCGCTCCGGTCCACGCCCTCACCGAGCCGCGTGATGGTCGCCCGCTCCAGGACGGCCCTCGGACTTCGCTCGTCGCCGGTTGCGATGAGCAGCAGGACCGTGTTGGTGCCGACGTCGACGGCGGCGACGCGACGGTCGTCCCCGGTGGCCGCGGCGCTCATGGGGCTACTTCGCGAGGCTGCTGAGGTTGAGCATTTCCTCGACGTTCGGCATCACCACGAGCTCGACGCGCCGGTTCTTCTCGCGGCCGTCCTCGCTATCGTTGTTCGCGACGGGATCGGTGTCACCGTAGCCGGCGGCGCTCCAGTTCTTCGGATCCAGGGCGCCTCCGCCGTCGGCAGCGGGCGCCGTCAGGAACGCAAGAACGGAGCGCGCGCGCATCGCAGAGAGCCCCCAGTTGTCCTGGAACGGACCGCCCTTCAGCGGCTTGTTGTCGGTGTGACCGGCGATCTGAAACTCCCGCTTCGACAGGTCCGCGTCGCCACGCACGACGCCGGCGACGGAGGTGAGGATCTCCTTGCCACGCGGCTTCAGCTTGTCGCTGCCCGAATCGAACAGCACGTCCCCCGGTAGCTGAATCAGCATGCGGTTGTCGCGGACCTCGACCCGAAGGCCCAGGTTCGTCAGCTGCGCGAGCTTGTCTCGAAGCGTCTCGAAGCGCTTCCGGATTTGCTCGAGCTGCTCTGCGCGGCTCTTGAACTCCTCGAGCGCCTTGCGCTCCTCGGCGAGGCTCTGCGACAGGTTGTCGAGATTCATCCCGCGATCGCGCAGCTTCCCCTTCAGGTCGTCGACGTCGTGCAGGGCGGCGGCGTAGTCGGACTCGCACTTCTCGTGCGCTTGTCGCTGCGCTGCGAGCTGATTGCGAAGCCCTTCGTTCTCGCGGACCTTCTGGTCCCATTCCTCCTGCGAGTAGCCACACGCGGCGGTGATGAACGAGACGCCGAGACACAAGAGCAGCGACGCGCGACGTGAGACGAAATGATGCACCGCAGGAGCTCCTCGGATCGGGCGCGGCGAACCGCGCGGGTCACAGGCAACAGGCGACGAGGTCGAAGAGAGACGAGCGCCCGCGTATCGCGTCACTCCCTGGCCCTGTCAATGCCCAGAAAAAACAGGGATTTCGCCGGCGATCCGACGATTAAAAAAGGTACCCGATCGAAGGGCGACGAGTGCGGACCGGAATGCATTTGCGCGCACAAGTCCACGAAGAACCAGGACTCTCCGCACTTTTTCGGTTGACACATACACTAGGTGGCAATATACGTCTTGCAACATACCTCGCCATAGGTGCTCAGCGCCGTCCAGCGGGGGTATCAGGAGGCATTCCAATGGCCGCTAAGAAGACGAAGACGAAGAGGGCTCGCAAGCCCGCAGCGAAGAAGGCAGGCAAGGTCGCGAAAAAGCGCGGCGCGAAGAAGGGCGGGCGCAAGAAGGCCGCCAAGCGCGGCAAGAAGAAGAAGGCCGCCAAGCCGGCGATGCCCTGATCGCTACGCGATCATAGAGCGGGCGATTCACCCGGGTGGTCCACAGTGCGGCCGTTCCCGGGTGTCGCTCTTTTGTACGCACGTCGTTGCGGAGCGTTCGCGAACGGAACAAGGGCACGCGCCCCCGCGGTGGTGCTCCCTTGGACGAGGCCACTCAGCCCGTCGCGTCGCCCAGGTAGAGCCTGAGGGCGGCGGCTGCGCCGCGCCGATCGAAGGGCACGTGCTCCAGGGCGTCGCGACGCGAGATGTCCTGGAAGAGCTGCTGCAGGTAGCCGTGGAAGGCCATGCACTCGTCGATGGCGCGCTCGAGGCGCGCAGGGTCGACGAGATCCGTGTCTTCGAGCTGGCTCATCGCGCTGATGAAGGCGTCGAAACGCGGGTAGTCGGCTACGCGAAGCAGCGGGTATCCCATGGCCCGGAAGTACGCGAGAAACTCGCGGACGTACTGGAAGTTGTGGAGGGTCGCCCAGCGGTCCTCGACCTCCGTGTACTGAGCCTTCGTGTAGAACGCGCGCACGATCTGACCGAACATCCACACGTCGCGCCGCAGACGCTCGCTCGTCTCGCGCCGCGCGGCTTGGTCGTCGAACACGCCGCCTTCTTCGAGCGAAACGCCGAGGGAGCGACCGAGGAACAGGATGGAATTTCTCAGAGCGGGCCGCACGTTGTCGATGGAGAGCTGCAGCGCGTCGCGGAGCTGGCGATCGTTCGGGAGCGTCTCCGGCGCCGGTAGATCATGGAGGAACACGCGGCGCATCTCGAGCCGCAGGCTGCCGGCGATGCCTTCCAGCGCGCTGCGAATCGCGACGAGCCGGTGCGCTTCGGCCCGGAGCGCCGCGGCCCTGTCCGGTAGATCCTTCGCACGAACGGCGAGCACGTCGCGTTCGTAGCTCTCGGCGAGGTGCGCGCCCGCTTTCCTGCGGAGATAGTCCGCGAGAGCCCGAGCGTCGGAGCGCAGCACGCTGAGCACGAGATAGGCGCGACCCGCGATGGCTTCGCGCTTGCCCGTCTCCGACACGATGCGGCCGAGCAGGCGCAGGTAACGGAGCATCCGGAACAGGGAGAGAAACGTGAGCGCAACGAAATGGTGCGCCTTGCCCCGCGGTCCGCTTCGGATGACCTCCAGGACCTCCGGCGACTTGATGCGGTCGAACTCCGGTCGAAACTCCAGCGCCGACAGCGGATTGAAGAACGTGTTGTGGGCGATCTCGCGCTGCAGGAGGCTCGAGGTCGCGTAGAAGATCCTGAACGGGACGCGCGGCGCGCGGAGCAGCCCCTCGGCGACCTGCGCCGCGTTGGACAGGGTGTGCCGCAGTGTCATGAGGCTGTCCTCCGGAAACGCCTGCGCGTTGCCCTCGTGCACGAGGCGCGTGCGAAGGGTGTCCTCCGGAAGCACGGTCTCGAGGTACCGATGAAAGACGTAGGCGCGGTCGCGCTGACCGAGCAGCGTCCGGATCAGCGTGATGCCACGACCGAGGCCGTCCTTCAGCAGCGTCGTGGCCTCCCTGAAATCCTGCGCGACGACCGAGGTGCGCTTGGGAGGCCCAGGGTGATTGCGCGGATTGGAAAAGCACGCCGTCGCCTTCAGCAGAACCTCGAGCTCGAAGAGCAGCTCCTCCTTGTTCTCGATGGCCAGGTCGGCGAACCATCGATCGCGCTGCGCGCGGTGCCCGCTCTCCAGATCGCGGGTTCGGCTCAGCAGATCCGCGTAGGCATCGCCTTCGCCGAGCGGAGGGCCCGTCCGCGGAGACAGATCGAGCATCGAAGCAGCCACAGCGCGCCTCGCCCCGCGCTCAGGGGGTGAAGTTGAAGGGATAATTGACCGACGTCTCCATGCCCCGCGACGACTTCGGGAAGTCGATGGCGGACACCACGTCGATGACGCACTTCACGACGCTCGCCTCCGTGATCGTGCTCCGCTCGCGGTTCAGCTCGGCGCTCTTCACCTTGCCGCGCGGCGTGAGCACGAAGTGCACGACGAGGTCGCCCTTGAGGCCCGGGACGTCCTTCGCGCCCTTCTCGTAGCAGGCGCGCGCGTCCTTGCGGTGCTCCTTCACCGTCGCGGCGATGAGCTCCATGGTTCGCTTGTCGGGGTCGCCGCTTGCCGCGGCGGAGTCCGGGCTCGAATCGCTCCCGGCTCCCTCAGGGGCGGGCGCGCCGTCGGAGGGCTTCGCGCCCTCGCTCTTTGCGGCTTCTGTCGGCGCGTCGTCTGGCTTCGTCGCTTCGGCAGCCGGGGCGGCGGGCGTCTCGGGTGGTGGAGCACCCTGCGCGCCACCGCCGCACCCCACCACAGACGACAGGACGACCGCACCCATCACGATCCGGAGAGACCTCATCCAGCGCATGTTACTAAGAATCCCGCGTCAGCCGATCGGCATTCTTCACACGTCAATGCCTTGCCGACTGTCCGACCGCCTGCGCATTCTCGAAGGACGCGTCTCGTCGCGCGTTCGCGCGGACCACGCTCGGCCGCGTCGATCGCAATCTGCACTTCGGTGACGGAGTCCTGCCCGCGTCCTTCCGCCGTCCGCGAGCTCGTCAGGAAGCGCCGAGAAACGGCCGCCACTCGGAGAACGGCGCGCGCGTCGTGAGGACGATGTGTGCGGCGGTCGACCACCCTGGCTTCACTGGTTTGCGGAGGAGCTGCATGCCGGCCTCGTCGGGGGTTCGCTTGCCCTTCCGCACGTTGCATCCCCGACACGAGATGACCAGGTTGTCCCAGCTGTCGCGGCCGCCGCGTGAGCGAGGCATCACGTGATCCACGTTCAGCTCGCGAACGCCGGGCTCCTCGCCGCAGTACTGGCAGCGGTAGGAGTCGCGCAGGAGCAAGTTGCGCCGCGTGAGCCGGACGCCGAACCGCGGCGCGCGGTCGTAGCGCAGCAGGTGCAGCACTCGGGGGATCCGCAGCTGGCCGCCGACGATGGGCAACCGGTCGTCGGTCTCGCGGACCGGGAGAGTGCGCCACCGAGAAAAATCGTGCGCGGCACCCAGCTCGTCCAGTGCCACCGCCGAGCCTCCGAAGAGGAGCACCATGCCGCGGCGTGCGGTCGTGACGCTCACCGGCGCGTAATTGCGATTGAGCAGCAGGACCGGCGCGCTGAGCGCACTCGGGCGGTTCCGCGAGCTTGCGGAGCCGGCCTGGCTGCTGTCGGCGGGCACGAGCACCGGACCCGAGCCTAGCATACGCCCCGGGTCCGAACCCTCGGGGGCCGCCTGGCTCGGCGCCGGGCGTGCCAGCGGCTGGCGCTCCACCCCTGACGCCGCGCCGAAACCCCCTGTTGCGCGGAGGCGCCGCGCGGTATCACGCCCCCGGGATGCAACCCCGTCGCCTCGCCTCTTCCATCATCGTCGCGCTCGCCGCGGGTGCGGCCTGCACGCCGGCGGTCCTGGCGCCCGAATGGCCGCCGCTCGCGAAGAAGTGGTTCGAGCGCGCGCAGGCGAGTTACCACGAAGTGGATTTCGACGACGCGGCGCTCTCAATCGACAACGCGCTGCGCGTCGAGCCCCACCGGGAAGAGATCCGGCTCCTCGCGGCCCGCGTCGCGCTCGGCGAGCTCGACTACGACCGCGCCATCCGCTCGCTCGAAGGGCTCGAGACGACCGATGCGCGCTCGATTCGTGGCCGTGCGCTCTGGTATTCCGGTCAGGTCGATCGCGCGGCCGACGAGCTCGAGCAGCTGGTGACGGATCCAGATGTGCGCGATCCTTGGGCGATCGAGGTCGCGAAGCTCGCGCGCCGCGGTGCCGGGCGAAGGCCGTTCCAGATGACGGGCGGCATCCTTGCCGTCTGCGAGATGCCGCTTGTCGGCGGCAATTCGTTCGTCGTCCCCCTCGAGCTCGACGGCGAGCCGGTCCTCGGCCTCGTCGCGACCGGCACGGCGGAGGTCGTCATCGACTCCGGCTCCGGACGCGAAGCGTCGTGGGTCAGCCTGCGCTTCGGCGATCGCATCGACGTGAGGGACGTCCCGGCGCTCACGAAGGATCTGACGGGCATTTCGCGCCAGCTGAACGCGCCGATCCGCCTCTTGCTCGGCGTGAATCTTCTCCGGCACTTGCGGCCCACGGTTGACTTCGAGGGAAGCCAGTTCATCGTTCGCTCGTTCGATCCTCCGCCCCCGCCTCACGCCACGACGCTTCACATCAACTACATCCGCGGTGGCGGGATGGTCTTCCGCACCAATCTGGGCGCGGACGATCGCACCGCGGGTTCGTTGCTCATCGACACCGCGATGCAGTTTCCCGTCGCTCTCGACGACGGCGGGTGGCGCAAGGCCGGGGTGCTGCTCTCCTCGCTCAAGCCGGTACAGGACGGCGGCCGCCTCAAGCAGGGGCTCCTGCCCCGCATGTTGCTCGGCGCATTCGACGTGCCCCGGGTTCCGGGCGTCTATGGCGCGCCCCTGGAGGAGTTCGAGAAGGGCCTCGACGTCAATCTGGACGGGCTCGTCGGGGCCGGGTTGCTCGCGGCCTTCCGCGTCACGCTCGCCGACGGCGGGCGAGCGCTCTGGCTCGAAGACACGACGATGCCCGAGTCGCCGCCCCCGCCCGCAGGCGCTCCAGCCGACCCTTCCGAGCAGCCTCCCCCCGCCGGGCCTCCGTCAGCGACTCCACCGTCGTAAGACGGTGTTATAAACGCCGCATCCCCATGGCCTCCCAGCTCGCGATCTACGCGGGCAGCTTCGACCCGCCCACCAATGGGCACCTGGATCTCGTGGTCCGCGCGTCGAAGCTGTTTCCAAGGGTCGTCGTCGCGCTCGGTCAGCACCCGACGCGCTCTCCACTGTTCACGGTGGAGGAGCGCGTGACGTTGCTCCAGCGCGTCTGCGCGCCGATGCCGAACGTCGAGGTTGCGCTCTTCGACGGACTGCTCGTCGACTACGCGCGGAAGATAGGCGCGCGCATCATCGTGCGCGGCCTGCGCGCCGCGACGGACTTCGAGTACGAGCTGCAGATCGCGCACGCGAACGCCGACCTCGCGCCGGAGGTGGACACCGTGTTCCTGCCGACGCGCACGAACTACGGCTTCATCTCCGCGTCCCTCGTGCGCGAGATCGCCAGCCACGGCGGCGACGTCAGCCGCTACGCGCCGACCGCCGTCTGCGAAGCGCTCACCGAAAAATACGGCCAGCGGGTTTGATTTTCCGGGTTTGATTTCCCACCGCGCCATCAAGAAAGGTCGCGCGACATTCGCTTGCTGAAAGGCAGGCCGCACCGGCTTCGCCGGTTGTCTCACTGGCCTTTCATTGGCGGATCGTGATCTGGTCTTCCAAGACCGCAATGTCTTGGCGGCCCGCGGGGCCTAGCCCCGCGGGCTGACGACTGACGACGCGTTCCGGAGCAACGTCCCTTTCGTCCGCTGACCGTTTACCTTCTGCCCTCCCGCTCTTGGTCTCGCCCTCGCTCTACCCCTGCCTCTCGCTCTCGCCCCCGCACAACCTCATCCCCTTCCCCAACCTCATCCCCTCGCCCAAGCCCTGCCCCTCTGCCTCTCCCCCTGAAATCAGTACGTCGCCAGCGGCACCGGCATGAAGAGCAGCACGAAGAACGCCAGCGTCGCCACCGCGACGATCTTCCGCACCGGCGAGAGCGTGCTCGGCTCCGTAGCGGGGTGCTCGGCGCCCCCGGACATGCGGCCGATGACGCCGAGGATCAGGTACCACATGAGCCAGAAGAGCGAGTTCGTGATCGCCATGCCGAGCGTCATCTGGGAATGCCCGCGCAACACGGGAAGCACGAAGCTCGTCGCCGTGAAGACGAACATCACGAGCAGCGAGCGGCGGAACCACCGGGCGAAGACGTACTGGCGCGAGCCGAGCAGCGCATACGCGACGTGACCGCCATCGAGCTGGCCCCACGGCAGCAGGTTGAGCATCGTGATGAGCAAGCCGCCCCAGCCCGCGAATGCCGTGGGGTGCAGATTCACATCCATGCCGGCCGGGATGGGCCCGAGGATGACGCGCTTCATCGCGACGTAGAGCAGGCTCTGCCCCTCTTGCTGATAGTGCTCGGCGCTGATGGGGCCGACCGTGGACAGCGAGAGCCCGTACGCGAGCACGGGGATGGCGATGAAGAGACCGGCGAGTGGACCGGATGCTCCGATATCGAGCAAAGCGTTGCGCGAGCGGATGCGTCCGCGCATCGAGATGACCGCGCCCATCGTCCCGAACGGGCTCAGGATGGGGAGCGGCAGGAAATAGGGCAGCGAGGCTTCCACGTGATGAATGCGCGCAGCGATGTAGTGGCCGAACTCGTGGAAGAGCAGAATGGTGAGGAACGGTACGGCGAACGTCCATCCCCCGAGGAGGGTTCCAAGGAGGTCGCTCTGCGGCATCGTCAGGTGCGCGCCGGCGAGAAAGACGCACGGCACCGTCGCGAGGAACAGGAGGACGTTGGTCCGCATCTTCGACGGACGCGGCTCCGGCTCCGGCTCGGGCAGATTGCGACGATCCCACACGTCCCGGTACGGCTCGCGCGGTACGGGGAAGCCGATGCCGTCCGGTGGGAGCTCGCGGTTCATGGTTCGAGCGCTTCGCGCAGGCGCTCCGCGAGTCGCGATAGCTCAGGGCCCAGGCGCGCGTCGATCATTCCTAGGTCTGTATTGAGCCGAAGGTCGCCCCTTGCAAGCGATTCGTCGGAAACGACGGCGTGCACGCGGCCGTCGGGGTCGAAGGAGGACGTCGCGCCTCGGAGCAGGGCGGCGTCCTCCGGGTGCGCGCGGAGCTCGATGCGCCGGGCGCCGCCCGCTTCCGCCAGGGCCTCGCGGGCGAGCGCGGCGATCTCGCCAGGGTCCGCTGCCAGCGTGTGGCCGAGCAAGCGCTCCGCGAGCAGCCGTGCGAGCGCCACGACGCGATCGCGCGAGCGTTCCTCGGCCGTCTGCTCCCGTTCACGGAGCGCGAGCACGAGTGCGGCCGTCTCGGCGAGGCCGTCCGCGCGTCCCTGCTCGGCGGCGCTCGCGCGAACGTTCGCGGCGTTCCGCTCGGCGTTTGCGAGGATGGCCGACGCTCGTCGCGTCGCCGCTTCCAGTACCACCTCCGCGCGCTCCCTCGCTTCCACCTCGACGCGCGCGCATCGCCGGCCGTGAGGGAGCTCCGCGCCCCCGCCGCTCGGGTGAAGGGGCTTCGCGCCTTCGGGCGCGCGCAGGATACGCCCGCGCGCGAGCGTCACGTGAGCCTCCGGGCCTCGAAGGCCGTCACGATGGGAAGGAGCTCTGCCGCAAGCCTCCGCGCGCGCTCGCGCTGATCCGGCGTGACGGCGAGCGTCGCGACGCTGCGTGCGGCGTCGCTCGGGTTCGCGAGCCCGGTAAGGAGCGTGTCGCGCTGCCCGAGGAGGTAGCTCACCGCCACGAACGCGCACTCGAAGGCGTCCGTCACGTCGCGCCTTCCATCGCGAGCGCGTAGCGATCGTCGCGCTGGCGCACGCGCCCCTCCCGCACGAGCTTCGCGAGGTGCGCGGCAGTGCTGAGGCGCGCCAGAGGCCAGACGCTCTTCGGCTTGTCGTCGTAGGCGCGCGCGACGATCTCGTCGATGGTGTCGCCGCGTGGGGCCGCCGTCGCGAGGACCTGGACGATGCGCGCCTCCCGGGCTTCGCGGTGGTGGATGTAATAGGCGAAGAGGCCGTCGGGCTGCTCTATAGGCGCGCCGTGCGCCGGCAGCGCCACGCGTACGCCGAGCCCGCGCAGGCGCTCGAGCTGCGCGAGGTAAGTCCCCATGTCGCCGTCGTCGGGGTCGATGAGGATCGTGCCCTCGCTGGCCACCATGTCGCCGGCGACGAGATAGCCGAGCGACGGCTCGTGCAGGCATAAGTGACCAGGGGCGTGGCCGGGTGTGTGCAGCACCGTCCATCTCTGGGTGGACGGGCCCGCGAGCGTCAACGACTCCCCGTCCTCGAGCAGGCGATCGATGGCGATCTTCGGCAAGCGCTCGGCGGTGGAGCGGTGCGCCCAGAGCGGGAACCCGAGCTCGCGCGCGAAGAGCCGGGCTCCGCCGACGTGATCGGGGTGGTGATGCGTCAGGAAGATCGCGACGACCCTGCGCCCGGCGTCCGCGAGACCGCGCGCCCACTCGATGAAGGCGCGCTGCTCCTCCTCGTACGGCGTGGCGGGCTCGACGAGCAATACGTCTCGCTCGCCGAGCGCGTAGCTGTTCGTGTGCGTCGCGGGCGGCGGGGTCGGTGTCCGCGTCGCGAAGCCGGCAATGCCGGAGGTGATCTCGAGCGGTCGCTCCAACGAATCGAACGCGTAGCACGCCGCCGCGGCTACGGAGGCTCGAAGCGAGGGGTCCGGCCTTCCAGGATGTTCTCCATGCGAAGGCGGATGAGCTTTTTGAAGCGGGGGTGCGTCACGATGTAGAAGCGATCGTCGCGCACGGCTTCCAGCACCATTTCCGCGACCTCGGACGGCTTCAGGCCGGCCGCCACCTGCTGACGCGCCATCTCCCGGATCATCTCCTGCTGGGCGAGCTGCCGTGGCGTCTCGGCCGTGGGGCCCCCGGGGGGGCGGTTACGCTCGGAGTCGCTGATGCGGGTCGCGACGAACCCCGGGCAGAGTACGGAGGCGCTGATCTGCGCGCCTGTGAGCTCGAGCTCCATCTTCAGGGACTCGGTCATCGTGACGACGGCGTGCTTGGTGGCCTGGTACACGGACATGTAGGGGCTCGAGATGAGCCCTGCGACGGACGCCGTGTTGATGATGTGTCCCTCCGTCCCGTCCGCGAGCATGCGCGGCACGAAGGTACGGATGCCGTGGATGACTCCCCACAGGTTCACGCCGAGGACCCACTCCCAGTCCTCGAGCGGAAGCTCCCAGCTGATCCCGCCCATGCCGACGCCGGCGTTGTTGCAGAGGACGTGCACGGCGCCGAACTTCGCGTAGGCCTCGTCCGCGAGCTTCTGGACCTCGACCGCCTTCGAGACGTCCGTGCGCACCGCGAGCACCGGCGCACCCTTCTTCTTCAGCGTCTGCTCGGCCGCAGCGAGTGCCGTCGCTTCCACGTCGGCGAGCACGACCTTCATGCCGACGGAAGCGAACCGATCCGCGAGGGCGAACCCGATGCCGCTGGCGGCGCCGGTGACCAGAGCGACCTTGTCTTTGAATTCCTTCATCGGAGGATGCTCCTTCTTCGCGACCGCGACGGTCAGGCGATGGAGAGGTTCTTCTTGATACGGGGCAGCGGGTCGTCGACGTTCGCCTCGAAGGGCTTGCCCGTGATGGTCTCGACGGCGTGCACGTACCGCCGTGTCGCTTCCACGCGGACGTCGTCCGGGATCTGCGGGATGGGGCCGTCTCCGGAGAAGCCCTGGGAGACCAGCCAGCGGCGGACGTACTCCTTGTCGAAGCTCTCCGGGTCCTGCTCCGCCTTGATCCGGCCGTCGTAGGTGTTCTCGAACCAGAAACGCGATGAATCCGGCGTGTGGATCTCGTCGATCACCACGATGCGACCGTCCTTCGTCTTGCCGAACTCGTACTTCGTGTCGACCAGAATGAGCCCGCGTTCCTTGCAGACGCGCTGCCCGAAGGCGAAGAGCCTCATCGCCATGTCAGCCGCCTGGTCGAACTCTGCGGCGGGCATACCGGTGAGCTTCAGGATCTCCTCGCGCGAGGCGGAGACGTCGTGATCGCCGTGCGCGGCCTTCGTGCTCGGCGTGAGGATCGGCTCCGGCAGCTTCTGGTGCTTCTTCATGCCGTCGGGAAGCGGATGGCCGCAGAAGGTCCGCGCGCCCTTCTGGTAGTGGACCCAGATGCTCGTCGACGTGGAGCCCGTCAGGTACGCACGCACGATCATCTCCACGGGCAGCGGCTTGCACTCTTCCGCGACGAGGACGTTCGGGTCCGGCACGGACAGCACGTGATTGGGGGCAACCTGCTTCGTTTCCTCGAACCACCACGCCGCGACGTGGTTCAGGAGCTGCCCCTTCAGCGGCAGCGTCCCGAGCACGCGATCGAACGCGCTGATGCGATCGGTGACGACGATCGTTCGCTTGCCGTCTGCCGTGTAGTTGTCCCTGACCTTGCCCTCGTATTTCTTGCCGAGCGTCGGGAAATCGGTGTGATCTAGGGGATGCGCCAGTGCGGCGCGAATGGTGGACTCGGTGGCCTTTGCCATTCGCGGAAGCTAGAGGCGGGCTGGCGGCGACGCAATGGGACGATCCGCGAGGCGGCCTCGACCCTGTCAGTCGGAGCGCCGCCCCTCGCAGGGCTATACGCCGAGGTCGCGCGCGTGCACCCAGAACTGGGCGGCGCCGGACGGCGCGAATGCGAGCGTCGACGGCATCACGCTGGCCCACCCGGCGACCACGTCGATGACCACGACGTCCACCCCCGCGTCGATGCTGCCTATCGCGACCGCGCCTTCCGTTGCTGCGGCACGGACCTGTACCGCCGCGGTGGTGCGGACGACCTTGGCACGGCCCTGCAGCTCACGCTTCGGTACGATCGACGGCACCGGGCTCGGCGCGAGCTGGTCGGACGTCTCCCCCGGGCGCAGCGGCAGAAGGTCGCGGACCCTCACCCAGGCGTCGATCACGAAGTCACCATGGTGCTCGACGTGCACGAAGCCGTCCGAGGTGTCGCCGCCCCAGAACGGGATCCCGGGGCCGTCGGCCGCGCGTACGACGCTGACCACGATGTCGCCCTTCGGTTGATCGAAGAGGTCGAGCCGCGGTCGCTTTGCGAGGTAGCCCCGCGCGCCGCCAGGAGGCGCCCAGCCCGGCGGCTCGTGCTGCGACAGTGCCACACCCTCGCAGGGCGCCCAGCCCTGGAACACGCCGGATACTGGAGACGTCGACGTCTTTTCGACGCGCAAGCGCCCGGGCGCCGAGCCGATGACCACGACGCGTCGCCCTTCGCCGATGGAAAGATGCGCGCCGAACAAGGGCACCGCGCGCGTCGTGTACGCGGGAATGTCGCGCGCGCGCACGTAACCCTTGATGCGAAATCCAGCCGTTTCGACGAGGCTGCGCCCCGTCGGGCCGTCGGCGAACGACAGAACGGCGAGCGGTGTCTTCACGCCCGTGAAGTGTCCGAGCTCCGTTCCCTCGGTGGGCGCGTCGAAAATGCCGACCGCGGGGGCCATCGTTGCTTCGCCGCGAAGTACGCAGCGGTCCTCCGCGCTCGCCGGACGGGCGAGCACCGCCAAGGAGAAACCTATGACGAGCGAGGACTTCGTCACGTGGGGTCGCATCATGCTATCTCCCTTCCTCCGGTCCGGCTCATCCATCAATCAATGCTCTCGACTTCCATCGCATTTGCAACACCCCGAAAGCTGCCCAAGGCGAAATCGCTGACGGGCCGTGTGGTCGTGCTCGACATCGCGTTCGCCGGCCACGGAGCGAGCGGCGGCTTCGAGGGAGTGACGCTGCCGTTCATCGAGGGCCTCGGCGAGCGGCTGCGTGCGTGGGTGGATCATCACGATCACGACGAGCACGTCCGCTTCGCGTCCGACCCGCGGTTCGTGCTCTCGACGAAGGCCGAGCACGGAGCGTGCCCGGAGATGATCGACGCCGCGCTGGTAGAGCGAGTGGGACAGGTCGACACCATCGTCTGTCATACCGACTTCGACGGCCTGGCGAGCGCCGCGAAGTGGATGCGGGGCGGGGTCGAGCCGTACGCGGGGGCTGACGACGACGCGCGCGCGATCGACACGCGGATGGGCACGCCGAGCGAGGTCGGCGAGCGTATCGATCGCGCGCTGCGAGCCCGGCCGCGTGACATGGGGCTCTTCGGCATGGTCGTGCGCCACCTCGCGACGGGGCTCGCGGACGCGACGCTGTGGCAGACGATCGACACCGCCGCCGCGGAGCTCATCCCCGTCGAGCGCGAGACACGACGGGCGGCGCGCGAATACGTGCGCGTCGCGCCCGGGGTCGCCATCGTGAACGTCTCGCGCGGCTATCAGCGCCTGGACAAGACGCTCCTGCTTCTCCTCGGGCAGGAGCGGGAGCCGGTGAGCGTCGTCATCGACACGGAAAATGTCGCGGTCGCGGCGCGCTTCGACAGCGGCTACAATTTTCTCAAGCTGTTCGGGCTCAGCGGCGGCATGCCGACGCGGGTGTCCGTCCCGCGTGGGCGAGCCCGGGATGTCCTCTGCGCGCTCGGAGTGGCTGACGCCACGGCCGAGGCGCTCTCCGAGTAGACGAATCACCAGCCTGTCGGATCGGTTCGGGGGCACTCTTCGCGTCCGTGCGGGACTTGTGGATAACCCGTGGACGAAGGTTTGCACGAAGTAGCAATCGTGCTATGGTCCGTTTCGCTTTTGAAAGACTGGGTACACCTAAGTCATTGAAAGGCTAGAGCTGATGACGGGCGGGGTTGGGTAGATGGCAATCCGTGCGGCGGCCGCTGCCAGCGAGCAGGAAGAGATCCTCTTCGAAAATGCGAAGGTCTCTCTTTGCCTGCTGTTGAACCGGCACTCACACACTCTTCGTATCTTCGATTTTCGAGCGGGCGCCGATCCCACCAAGCGTGGCTATGTGCTCAGCATCGCTCAGCGGGAGGGCGTGGAGCGCGTGTTCACCGTCGTCGAACGCGATGAGGTGAGCGTCTGGTCGCGGCTCGGCTTCGACAAGGAGGGGACCATCCCCGGCTTCTTCAAGCGAAGCGACGCCTACGTGCTCGGCACCGCGGTGCCGAATGCGCTGGCGACGGAGGGCGCCCCGGTCACGGAGCCCGAGGACCCTGCCGCCTTCGAGGCAGCGGCCGAGAGGGTTTACCAGGAGGCTCGCCGCATCGCGAAGGATCTCCCGGAGCCGTCACCGCGTGCGGTCAGGCTACAGCCCTCGGCGCAGGCCATCACGAAGAAGGCGGTCGCGGCTGCGACGCGCAGCGGGCGCGCGCTCACCCGCTTCGATCCGTTCGGGCGACGGGACGTCGAGCGAGCGGAGTATCACATCACCGCGCGCGGGGGCTGGTCGCTCATCGCGTCGGTCGAGCGCCAGCCGTGCTTCGACAATGCCTTCATCGAGCTGTTGGCGGCGCCGCGCAACGAGCGCGACATCTCGCTCACGAACGCGGCGCTCCATCACCTGAGCGACAAGCTCGGAAAAGAGGGCACCGTCGCGTGCTTCGCGTTCAGCCCGACGTCCGATGCGGGTTTTGCCGCGACCTTCGTCGCGAACGGGTTCCGTCGTACGGGAACACTGCCGGGCCACCTGCTCATCGGGGGCCGGCGGCAGGGCGCGTTCCTGTGGACGCGCAAACTCACCACGCCTTCGGACGACGAGTAGCCGGCGTTTCCTCGGCGGGCCGGGCTCGCGGCACGGCGCTCCCTTCGCCGATCCGTGCTCTACTCCGCGCGTGTTCGCCCGACGGCATTTCACGACCCCGAAGATCTTCGCGAGCTCCTTGCTCGCCGGCATGGCTTCGCTCGCGCTGAATGCGCGAATCGCCTGCGCCGCGGTGAGCTCCACGCCGGCGATCGCGAAGCCCGGCGGCGGCCAGCAAGGCCTCGCCGTCGCCTTCACGCCGGAGGGCCAGCTGCGCGCCGGCGTCTGTGCCGCAGAGCCCTGCAACCTGGACCACGCCGTGACCATTCCAGTGCCGGAGGAGGCAGCGCGCGCGGCGAGCGGCGCGAAGCTCCAGATCGTCCGGCTCGGGACCGATCGCAAGGCCGTCGTCGTCGAGATCCCGGAGCCAACGGCGCAACGCACGTGGTCGGCCGTGCTGGCCGCGCCCCTTGCGGGGCCTTCGCCCCTCGTCCCTTTCAGCGGCTACACGGGCTTCACGGAGGGCACCGAGGACGAGCGGTCAGGGCCGATGGTCCTCGTGCGGGACGGCGCCGTGTACGTCGGCACGCAGAAGGCGGGTTACGAGCTCTGCGGGCGCCCGGCGATCCTCGCGCCGCGCGTGCTGGATCCGAAGACGCTCACCCTGAAGCCGGCAAAGGTGCAGCGCCTCGACGAGGCCGAACGTGACGCCGCGCCCGTTCTGGAAGCCCGTCTCACCGAGGCGCCCCCTTCGCCGGAGCTCCTGCACGCCGTGTGGGCTACGAGCGCGGCAGCGGGCGCCCCTGCCAGCGCGCTCACCGACGGCAAGCTCGAGACCATGTGGGCCGAGGGCCGCGGCGGCACGGGGCGCGGCGAGCTTGCCGTGCTGGGCGCACCCCGGGAAGTGCCGATCGGCGCGTTCGAGATTGCACTGCCCGCGCGCAAGGCGCCACATGCGGCCGTCCCGCGCGACGTGTGGCTCGTCACCGACAGGCAAGTGTTCCACGTGAACATTCCCGAGCCGCGCGCGGCGGAGGGAGCGCGCTACGAGGTGGCGCTGCCAGCGCCCGTGTCGACGTCGTGCGTCGCGCTCGTGCTCGACGGAGCCGCGACCGAGGACGCCGACGCCAACGTCGCGGTCGCCGAGCTCGGCGCGCGGCCCGCGACGGCCGCGTCGCTCGACGAGATGGTTCACGCGCTCGCCGGCGGCGGTGAGGGCGCGGAGGCAGCGGGCGCGGTGCTCCGCGTGAGCGGCCCCGACGCGCAGGCCCGCGTCGCAGCGGCCTTCGCAGAGCTCGACGAGGGGGGGCGACGCGTCGCACTCGACGTCCTGGACGACGCCCCGTGCGCCGTCGCGGAACCCGTGTACGTGGCGGCGCTCGTCGGGCCGTTCGAAGCGCAGCGGTTGCACGCGCGCCGCGCGCTCGACCGATGTCCCGCGGACGCCGCGGCCGCCTTCGAGGCGGCCATCACGAAGGGCACGCTGAAGGACCGCATTGCTCTCGCGGACGAGCTCTCGAGCGTCGCTCCGGCAACGGCGGTTGCCGTTCTGGTGCCGCGGCTCGCGAAGGCCGGTCCCTCCGAGCGACGCTCGTACCGCGGCGCGATCGGCCGCGCGGCGGAGGCGAGTGACGCACGCGCGAACGTCGTCGCAGCGCTGGAGCGCACGGATTTTCGCCCCGTCGTGATGGTCGATCTGCTCCGCGCTCTCGGCGCGAACCTGCCGTCGTTCGGCGACTCCGCGAGGCGCGCCTTCTTCCGCGTGCTCACTCCGCAAGCGACGTTCCGCACGCGCTTTCTGCTGCTCGAGCCTGCGACGGAGCTCTCGTCCATCGACGCGACGGCGAAGGCGTACGTCGAGCGCGCGCTGACGACCGAGCCGGACGCGCGCATCCGCGCGGAAGCGGCGCTGAGCCTCCGCGATCCGCGACCGTACCGCGTGGAGCTCTCGCGCTTGCTCGACGACCCGGCCGTCCGCGTCCGCGAGGCGGCTGTGACGGCGCTCGGCGTGGCGCGCGCCGACGACGCTCGCGATCGCATGCTCTGGGTGATGCAGCACGACGCCTGGCCGTTCGTGCGCATTGCTGCCGCGCACGGCGTGGCGGGGCTCGCCGCGGGGCACGCCGTCGACGAGTCGCTCGCGCAGGCGCTCGAGAACGACGAATCACCCGACGTTCGCCGCGCCGCGATCCGCGGCATCGGTGAGCGGCGTGCGACGGCCGACGTCGGTGTCGTCCGGGAGCGGTTCGCGGACGACCAGGAGCTCCCCGGAGTCCGCGCAGAGGCCGCCGTCTCGCTCGGTCTTCTCTGCGACGTGAAGTCCGTCGCGACGCTGACCGGCTATGCCCAGAAGCTCTCGAGCCCCACGACGGAAGAAGTCGACCGCCTCCTCGGCAAGAGCGCCCTGACCGCGCTCGCCCTCATCCACCCGCCCGACTTCGAGCAGCGCCTCGCCCCCCTCCGAGACAAGAAATCCCCCGCCCCCGTACGCCTCTTCGCCCTGGCTGCCCTCCACACCCCCTCCCGCTGCCCCCGCCTCCCCGCCCCGCACATTTCCCTCCCCACTTCCATTCCCTCCTCCTCATCCGCGCGCCCCCCCGCCGCCCCGCCCCCTGCCTCCGCCGTTCCCGCTCCCGC
>CAYUAW010000020.1:37455-43982 GCA_964442485.1 uncultured Polyangiaceae bacterium | reverse complement strand
CCGGTGCCGGAGTTCGAGGCGCCGGTGCCGGAGTTCGAGGCGCCGGTGCCGTTGCCGTTGCTCCCCGCGGTGCCTTTGCCCGCGGAGCCGTCTGCCTCGGAGTTCGACGCGGCGTGGTTGTCCCCGGAGCAGCCGAGCCCAAAGAGGATGGTACCGGCGATGGTGAGAATGACTACTTTCGACTGCATTGCGGAGCCTCCAGCGGATCCTTACGGCGGCCTTCTGATGACGGTAAAGAGGACTCGGCGCTCAATGTGTCGCGACGGACACGTCGTTTGGCGGCTGCTCCTCGCATCACGTCGCCGACGCCGATGAAATCCTTACTATCTGGTTTGTCTTTCTGACATGCAAGCGACGCGAGCGTCTCGTGTCGAAGGTGCGTTGCACCGCGTCGTCGATTTGATTGCGAACGAAGAGCGGCGAGGCTGCTTTTTGCGAAAATTTGCAGCGAATTCACTGCACATGCGTCCTTCGGAGTGCCCAGGTAGGACGCGAACCTACTCGAGGAATTGCGCACGCGCATTTCTCTTTCTCCAAGAAATTGCGGCTCGAGCTCCGCGCAGCAATCCCGGACATTGTCGTCATCTATGTGGACCCATATCGAACCGATTCAGGTTACACGCGGTGAACTCCACGTTTCGCGTATTTCGAAGATCGTTCGATGCGGCCCAGGGTCCGGCCACGCTGTGATCCGGCAGCGTCGAAAAGGGCTCCCCGCCGCCGCGAGATCGTTCTATTGGCGCGCGATCTCGCGGAGGTGATCGAGGATCTTTCGAACCGTCGCTTCGCCTTCGAACTTCGTTCGCACGAGCGAAAGTCCTCGCTCGCCCATGCCGCGCGCGCGTGCCGGATCGGAGACGAGCGCTTCGATCGCGTCGCCCAGTGCGCGGCCATTCGCGGCGGGGATGAGGAGCCCCGTTTCTCCGTCGAGGATGATCTCCGGCGCTGCTCCGAAGCGCGTCAAGATCACCGGGAGCCCGGAGGCCATCGCCTCCAGGGATGCAATCGAGTGGCAATCGGCGACGGTCGGCAGCACGAACGCATCCGCCGCCTTCAGCAGCGCCCGCAGGGCGTCACTTCCCGCCGTGATTCCGCGGTGCACCCGCACGCCGGGCTCGTCCTCTATCGGATCGCGCGTGACGATGGAGAGCTCGCAGCGCCCGCGGAACCGCTCGCGAAACACGTCCAGCAAGAGCCTGCCGCCCTTCCGCTCGAAGTGGCCCCCGACGAAGACGAGGCGGAACGGTGCTCTGTCGCCGTGTCTCGATTCACCGCCTTGCCAGAATGCCAGGTCGACGCCTGGCGGAACGACGCCTGTGTTGCGCTCCTCGATGCCGTAGTCGTTCACGAAAGAGCGCCGCGCCCACTCCGAGAAGCCGAGACACCGTCGCGCGAGTCGAAAGGTCCTGCGAACCGCCGCGAACTTCGCGAAGCGCAAGACGCGCGAGCGGGCCACTGGCTGTTCGTAGGCGTCGGCGAGCTCGTGGTACTGCGCGGGAGTCACGTCCGTCCACACGCAGGCCGGGGTCTTCTTGAGTGCGGCGTGCCTGAACACGGCGGGGTTGTGAGTGAAGAAGAAGAGAGCGTCGAAGGGGCCATCGGATAGTCCCGTTCCGGTCTGCTGGTAGCCCCGCAGTACGCCCTTCGTTCGCTCCGGCAAGGGCAGCCCTTCTATGAGCCCGCCCTCCACGTGGTACGTCACGTCGCACCACGTCACGTCCACGTCGGTCTGCTTCGCGGCGTAACGCTGCAGCACGCCGGCCACGCTGTTGTGGCCAACCTGCCGTTCCGTGAGGAAGCAAACGCGCATTCTGCTTCGGGGCGCCATGGAAGCCGGGCGAGCCAGCCCGGCTCAGCGTAGGACGAACACCTCGAGGGGCGCCAGCGTCTCGAGGCGTGCGCGCGCAGGCGAACTCTTTCGCGCCGCGGAAGGAGATATGCTTTCATCTCCCAGAGTGGCGCTCCCGAGCCCCGAACGCATCTGGAACGACGGAAGAGCCGTGCTTCGCGCGCGCTGGTACCTGCGCTCGGGCGCGTCGGTGGGGCCTCGCGTCCGCGTCTGGGGAGCGCCATCCATCTCGAATCAGGGGACGCTCATAGTGGGGGATAGAGCGCGGCTCGTCTCGACCATGGCGACGCTCGAGATCGCGGTCGGTCCCAACGGGACGCTTTACATCGGGGAGCGCGTATTCATCAACTATGGCTGCTCCATCGCGGCGACGGAGTCGATCCGCATCGGCGCGCGATCGACGATCGGCACTCACGTGATCATGATGGACAACGACTTCCATCGGCTCGAGCCCGAGCGTCGCGACGAACTCCCGCCTTCCGCCCCCATCGTCCTCGGGGAGAACGTGTGGCTCGGCGCCCGCGTCATCGTCCTGCGCGGAGTCACGATCGGTGACGGTTCTGCCATCGGGGCCGGCAGCGTCGTCGCACGCGACATCCCGCCGCGCGCCGTGGCGGCGGGCGTGCCGGCGAAGGTCATCCGGATGCTTTGAGCGGGCTTGCGTCGGTCAAGCCCCACGGCGCACGAACCGGCCGAGCTTGCGGCTCAATCGATCGGTCAGGTCGTAGAGCTCCCGCAGCTGGTCGCGCCGAATGCCGCCGATGGCCCACAGCACGACGAAGTAGACCAGGACGGCGAGCGGTGCGACGGCGAACGAAGACACGCTCGGCAGCAAGTACCGCGTGCCTGCCATGGCCGCCCCGGCAATCGCCGTGAGGAGGAGCTGCTTCATGAGCGCACGATCGAAGATGCCGCGAGGTATCAGCGCGATCGCCGCGGCGACCATGCACGTTTCGGCGAGGACGTTCGAGACGCACACTCCGACGCCTCCGTTGCCGGTATGAGCCTGGAACCACCGGATGAGCGGAGCATCGAACGCAAGGGCGACGACGACGCACAGAAGCTGCGCGAACGTCCAGGCGCGCTGCTTACCCCAGGCCAGGATCGCCGTGCCGAGCGGCATCGTGACGTATGCGAGCGCCAGGAAGGCGGAGAACACCTGCAGGTTGCGCTCCGCCGGGGCGTACTGATTCCTCCCCAGGATCCGCGTCCCGATATCGCCGAAGAACAGGCATCCGAGCGCCACGGGTGCCACGAGGACGATCGACGAACGCAGCGCGCTTCCCGTCGCTCGCTTGAACTCGCTCTCGTTCTCGATGCGGAGACGGCAGAGCGTCGGATAGAGCGCGCCGGTCAGGGCGCTCGCCGGGAAGACGAGGACGCCGATGAGGCGCCGGGCACCGCCGTGCCAGCCGACGACCCTGTCGGGCGTCAGTTTGGAGAGGAAGGAAGCGTCGACCGCGGGCTGCGCCGCCATCGTTATCCCGAACGCCAGGAAGGGGGCCCCACTGCTGAACAGAGTCCGGATCGTGTCGCGTGTCGCCACCAGGGACGTGATCCCCACCAGGCGGATGGAGCGCCACGAATATGCTGCGAGCAACGTCGCGGTCACGAGCTGAGCGATGAGCACGCCGTAAAGGCCGCCGCCGAGTAGCGCGGTGGGGATGACCAGCATGGCATTCAGCAACTGCTGACCGATGTAGTTGATGGCCGCGACGTCGGTTCGTTCGAACCCACGGATCGTGTCGAGGCACGCGGCGCCGAGCGTCGAGAGGAGCGACGTGAGGAAGATGAGCGCGACGCTCAGCTGGACTGGGCGAGGGTAGCGCAGCAGAGCGCAGACCACCGCGAGCACGAGCGCTGCGAGGACTCCGATGCCCGCCCTCCATGCGATGCTGCTACCGAGGAACTCCGGTGCCCGCGCTCGGTCCTGTGCAATCAGCGCCGGCAAGGCCGTGCCGTGGCCCCATTCGACGAACTGAAACGCCAGGATGACGACCCAGGTTGCGACGTACATGTGCCCGAAATCGGCTGTGCCGAGGCAGCGCGCGAGGACGACGTTCAGCAGAATGGACAGCGGCATCCCCGCGACCTGGGCCAGCACGAGGAACACGGTGTTCCTCATGATCAACCCCTCGGCGCGCGACGGCGGCACGCTCTGCGGTGGAAATTCGCTCATGCTGTACGCGCCGCGACTCACGCTTCGCCGCAGCGGTGAATGTACCGCCCGGGTCCCGCTATCCGAAAGGATAAAAGGCGTTTAAAGCCATCGCGGGAGCGTCTGCGGGCGCTCGCGTCTCGCGCGGGCGGTGTGATAAGTTCCGCGCCTGCAGGCGTGACGCTCTCGGCGCCTGAAAGGACTCGCCAGTGCCGCAGATCGCCGTTGTCATCCCCACGAGGAATAGGACGAATCATCTCGAACAGTGCCTCGACGCCGTGAAGGTCTCGGCCCAATCCTTGGACGTCGAAGTCTTCGTGATGGATCAGTCCGATGGGGACGACACGCGACGCATGGTCGAGTCCCGCAAGGACACGGGTGTGCAGTACCATCGGATGCCGAGGAACGGTGCATGCCCGGCGCGCAACCTCGGCGCCGCTCTCGCGACCTCGCCCATCGTGGCTTTTCTCGACGACGACTGCTGCCCGCGCCCCGATTGGATGAAGCGCATCCTGAAGGCCTTCGCCGACGATCCGGAGCTCCAGTTCGTCTTCGGCCAGCTGAAGGCGCCCCCCAACGCAAACCCGGAAGAGGGCTTTTACCCCGAATATCTACCCACGCCCGACTGGCAGAGGGGGCGCAGCGGGCGGCAGATTGCCATGGTCGCCGCTGGCGCCAACATGAGCGCGCGCAAGGAGTTCTTGCTCCGCATCGGCGGCTTCGACGAGCTGCTCGGGCCGGCCGTGCCGACCGTGAAGAGTAACGACTCCTCCATTTCGTACAAGGTCCTGCGCAGCGGGGAGAAATGGCGAGCCGATCCGGACATCGAGGTCGTGCACGTGAACGGCTTTCGGCGACACGACGCCTTCGCGAAGCTCGTCCGCGAGTACGATCACGGCCTCGGCGTGAACTGGGCACGCTTCGCGCGGCGGGGAGACCCTCAGGCGGTGTGGTACTTCTGCGTCGAGCACGCCGAGATGACGAAGGGGCTGCTCGAGCAAGTGGCGCACCTCAAGCTACCGAGGGGAGTGAAGAACTGGTTCTCTCATCTGAAGGGGTTCTGGGACGGCATTCGATTGCCGGGAGACGTGGGATACGTCGATGGAAACGTGCTCCGTCGAATGAGCGAGACACGGCGTCTGGACCCCTGAAGGGGACGTCGGAACAGATCTCGGGGTCACCATCTTAGCGGCCATCTTCGTCCTCGCTCAGGCCGCGCCCGCAGCGGCCCTCGCGGCGCCGCAACGCATCGGCAGCTTCGTCGTCGGTGACCGCTCCAACGTGCGGGTCTTCTCGGTGCCGGAAAGCAATCCGGAGGTGGATCTCGACTCCACCCTGCTGTCGGCCCTGAACATCCTCCTCCCGAAGCTCAGCCTGACCCTGAGCTATCTCCCGGGCGTCGTCTACGCCGACGTGAACGCGCCGGCCCGGAAGGTCGCGTTCCAGCAGAGCGGCCGTGCCCGGCTCCAGTTCTCGACGACGCTGCGAAGGTGGACCTTCTCCGCGTATGCCGATGCGGCGTACACCGCGGGCAACGTCGCGCTCTTGAATCAGTTCGCACCTTCGGTGACGCCGGCCTCGACCGGGAGGACGGCGCCCGGGACGGCGCCAGACGCTCCACCGAACCTGGCGACGCCGCCGGTATTCGGGCTGACGCTGGTGGTGCCACCGAACACCACGATAAAGGTGGGAACCGCGAGCCTGGGGGTCGGGGCCGGTTATGCTTTCACGCGGCGCCTGTCGCTGACTGGAGCCGCCTTCGGGTCCGCGAGCGAGGGCTTCGACACCGTTTCGCGGCAGCTCAGCCCGCCTTCGTGGACGGTGGGCGGCGGTTCGGATCTCTCCTACGGCTTGACCGCGCGAGACTCGATCTTCACGCGCGCCACCGTTTCTTACTCGGTCACCGACGCCCCCGCTCAGGGCAAGGCTGTCCCCGAGACCCTCACGAAGAGCACGATCGGGGCGATCTCGGAGGGCTACCGCCATATCTGGTCACCGCGCACCAGCGGATCCATCGCCGCCGGTCTCAGCGTCGGCTCCTCGGAGGCGAGCACCGGCGCGAACAGAACCACCTTCGACACCTCCGCCTTCGGTGAAGGCTCGCTCCAGCACACGACGCCGATCGCCCGTGGCGTGATCGCGAGCGTGCGAGCGTCCGCGCGCTACGGCCTCGGGGTGAATCAGTTCTCTGGCGGCCTCCAGAACCAGCTTTCCGGAGTCGCGAGCGCAGGACTCACCGACGGGGACGTCACTCTTACAGCGTCGCTCACCGGTACGACCAGCGTCGCGGCGACCCCCACCACGCAGACCGTCGCAGCCGCCCTCGTCAGCACGTACCAGCCCGTCACTTATCTGTACTTTTTCGCCGGCGCGACCGCGTCGAGATCTCTCATCCCGATCCAGACGACGAACGCGGCAGGACAGCCGGTCGTCGACAACGGGATCGACTGGACGGCCTTCCTCGGCATTGGCGTCACCGCGCCGGCGCTCACGTTCTGAAGGCCTCCGACTCGAAGCGGA